>NCAT01000004.1 GCA_002255575.1 Acidocella sp. 20-57-95 | reverse complement strand
CCACAGCAGAAACTGGTCGTTCGGCAGCAGGTTGAACAAGGCCACGGCTCCGGCGCTGGTCATTAGCCCGGCGGGCACGCCCACCTGCGGGAAGCTGCCATAGAAGCTGCGATGGCCTTTGGGGGCGTGCTCGATGGCCATGATCACGGCCCCGCCCCACTCACCGCCAATGCCGATACCCTGGAAGATGCGCAGTAACAGCAGCAGGATGGGGGCCGCGACGCCGATGCTGGAATATCCGGGTAGGCAGCCGATGAGGAAGGTGGCGATACCCATGATCAACAAGGTGAGGATCAGAACGGTTTTACGGCCGATGCGGTCGCCGAAATGACCGAAGATCAGGCCGCCGACCGGGCGGGCCACGAAGCCGATGGCAAAAGTGGTGTAGGAAAGTAACGTCCCAACCAATGGGGAGAAGCTGGGGAAGAATACTTGGTTCAGCACAATCGAGGCGACCACCCCGTAGAGGAAGAAATCATACCATTCGATGGTGGTGCCGATGGCACTGGCATAGGCAATGCGACGGATACGTTTAGCTTCGCTTTCGCTAAGGCGATTTGGCTGCATGACGAGACCTTTCCTGAACCTGTTAACTTGTTGTGATTCTCATTAAACGAGAATCTTTTCCCCAATGGTGAGGTTTTAGTGGAAAAACCATAAGCAGCCGTTGCGGATTTGTATAGACAGGACATATCATAAACTGAGATTTTTTTAATCATTTTATGAATCACTCGTCCCGCAAGCGCAGATTTAGCATTGTGCGAAGCACAAAATCTCAAATTTTGACATAAAAATTCTTATCCAGTGATAACTATTGATCAAGGGAAAAATTTATATTATGGCTTCCGCCACGTTAGCGCCTTGAGCGGCGCTTTAGAGTTGGTCGTGATCCCAGGGAGAGACAAAATATGAGAATGACAACCGAAGAAGCCTTTGTAAAAGTTCTACAAATGCACGGAATCGAGCATGGTTTCGGCATTATTGGCTCGGCCTTCATGCCGATCTCCGATTTATTTCCGAAGGCCGGCATTACCTTCTGGGATGTGGCGCATGAGACCAATGGCGGCTTGATCTGCGATGGCTATACGCGCTCGACCGGCAAGATTGCGATGGCGATTGCCCAAAACGGCCCTGGCGTGACCGGCTTCGTGACCGCGATTAAAACCGCCTATTGGAATCACACGCCGATGCTGCTGGTAACACCGCAGGCGGCCAACCGCACCATCGGCCAGGGCGGCTTCCAGGAAGTTGAGCAAATGGCGCTGTTCCGCGACATGGTGTGCTACCAGGAAGAAGTGCGTGACCCCTCGCGGGTGGCGGAAGTGTTGAACCGGGTGATTTTGAAGGCCAAGCGGCTCTCGGCCCCCGCGCAGATTAATATTCCGCGCGATTATTGGACCCAAGTGATCGACGTGCCGATGCCGGCGATCGTGGAATTTGAGCGTCCTTCCGGTGGGGCGCATGCGATTGCGGAAGCGGCCAAGCTGTTGTCTGGCGCGAAATTCCCCGTGATCCTCTCAGGCGCGGGCGTGGTTTTGGCCAATGCCATCCCGGCTTTGACTGCTTTGGCCGAGCGCTTGGATGCGCCGGTGTGCAATAACTACCAGCATAATGACAGCTTCACCGGCAGCCACCGGTTAGCCGTGGGGCCGCTCGGGTATAATGGCTCGAAGGCGGCGATGGAGCTGGTGGCCAAGGCTGATGTGGTGCTCGCACTCGGCACCCGGTTAAATCCATTTTCCACCCTGCCGGGCTATGGCATCGATTATTGGCCGAAAGAGGCGAAAATCATCCAGGTGGACATCAATGCTGACCGGATTGGCCTGACCAAGCCGGTGACCGTGGGCATCTGCGGCGATGCCAAGATGGTGGCGGAAAGCCTGCTGGCGCAGTTAAGCCCGAGTGCTGGCGATGCCGGGCGCGAAGAGCGCAAAGCGCTGATCCATCATACCAAATCAGCCTGGTTGCAGACGCTCTCCAGCATGGACCATGAGCAGGATGATGAAGGGACAACCTGGAACCATGATGCCCGTGAGCGCGACAAGGACCGGATGTCACCGCGCCAAGCCTGGCGGGCGATTCAGGCGGCGTTGCCGCGTGATGCCATCATCTCAAGCGACATTGGCAATAACTGCGCGATCGGCAATGCGTATCCGATGTTCGAGCAACCGCGGAAATATTTGGCGCCGGGGCTGTTTGGCCCGTGCGGCTATGGCTTCCCGGCGA
Organism: Acidocella sp. 20-57-95; assembly: GCA_002255575.1. GTDB lineage: Bacteria > Pseudomonadota > Alphaproteobacteria > Acetobacterales > Acetobacteraceae > Acidocella. The sequence goes on along the minus strand of NCAT01000004.1, from coordinate 212,155 downwards.
TCATCGGCGCCAAAATCGGCAACCCGGATGTGCCCTGCATCGGCTTTGCCGGTGACGGCGCATTTGGGATTTCGATGAGCGAAATGAGCTCGATCGGGCGCGAGGAATGGCCTGGCATTACCATGGTTATTTTCCGCAATTACCAGTGGGGTGCCGAGAAGCGCAACACGACGTTGTGGTACAGCAACAACTTTGTAGGCACCGAGCTTGACCCGCATTTGAGCTACGCCAAGGTGGCGGAAGGCTGCGGCTTGCGGGGCGTTCAGGTGCGCACGCAAGATGAATTGACGGCAGCCCTGCGGGAAGCCTGTGAATTACAGAAAAACCGCGTCACGACCTTCATTGAGGTGATTCTAAACCAAGAGCTGGGCGAGCCGTTCCGCCGCGACGCCATGAAGAAACCAGTGGTGGTGGCGGGCATCGATCGGGCCGATATGCGGCCGCAAATGGCGGCTGAGTAAGGGCTATAATGGCAGGGATGGTGCCGGAAGGTACTGTCCCTGCTATGTTTGGCTGTAAGCAGGAAGTATTCTTACTGAATGAGACTTTTAATCTTGCCTAACGAGTTTTTATTGACAGGCAAAATAAAATTATTAAGAAATAATAGCGCCTTTCTCACTAGGTGAAACAATAAATGGAATCGTCTGAGACCAGCTTTGATGTGACCGAGGTCAAAACAACCATTGAGGCCGATGACCGGCTAAAAGTGAATGTGTTTCAGCGCTCGTTTGCGGTGCTAGAATATGTGGTGCGGGCGGGGCACCCGGTGGCGCCTTCGGATATTGCCGAGCATCTGCATTTGCCGAAGCCAACCGTGTACCGCATGATTGAAAGTTTTGAGGCGCAAGGGTTTCTGCGCCGGCAGTTTGCGTCGCGCCGGATTGGTATTGGCCCGCGGCTGGCGGATTTCGGCTTTGATGTGGTGCGGGCCTCGATCCAGTACGCGCCGCGCCGGTCGATTTTAAACGCTTTGGTCGCCGAGGTTGGCGAGACCTGCAATATTGGTACGCTCGAAGGCAATGAGATTGTGTATCTCGACCGTGTGGAGGCCAAACATTGGCCGTTGCGCTTGAATTTTCATATTGGCTCGCGCGTGCCATTGCATTGCACGGCCATTGGTAAGTTGTTTTTGGTGCATCTGCCTGCCAGCCAACGTGAGAAATTATTATCGGCGATGGATATGGCCCCGTTGACGCCCCACACGATTACCGACCGCGCCGCGCTGGAGGCGGAATTGCAAATGATTGCGGCTGATGGGCTCTCGGTCGACCGGGAAGAATATACCATCGGCGTGGTTTGTGTGGCGGCGCCGATTTTCAACGAAAAAGGTGAAATTCAAGCCGGCGTGGCGATCCAGGCGCCAGCAGCGCGGATGACGGTTGCCGATGCCGAGCGGCATCGTGAGGCATTATTGCAAGCTGCGAAAGACATTGGGGCGAGCTTCATGCTGACGTGAGCGTGTGAAATACTAAGGGGGAGAGTTCATGAATAAAATACTGGCCGCAAAACTAGCAAAATGCAGAGCGGCGTAATTTGATGACTGATGCGGCTGAGAATTTAGCGTATTTGTGCCCTCCCGCCTTGTTGCTGCGGGCACGTGCCATGGGCCGCGTGCCGGTGGCGGTGGCCGGCGCAAACGCGGCGCATGTGCTGGAAAGTGTTAACTGGGCACGTGAGTTTGGGTTGATTGAGCCCATTTTGGTTGGCGATAAAGACTGGATTTTGCGGCATGTGGCAACGCATGACGCCTCGCTAGCTGATGTGCGGATTGTCGCGGCCGCGGACGAGGAGGACGCAGCGCGGCTGGCAGTGAGCCTGGTGCATGGTGGTGAGGCCAAGCTGCTGATGAAAGGCCATTTGCATACCGATGTGCTGATGCGGGCGGTGCTGCAGCCAGAGGTTGGCTTGCGAACCGGCCAGCGCCTGAGCCACGTATTTGCGATGATCTGGCCCGGCGCGCCTGGCTATTTGCTGATTACCGATGCCGCTTTGAACGTGGCGCCGAACCCCGCCACCATGCTGCATATTATGCGTCACGCGGTGCGGGTGGCCAAGGTGCTCGATATTGCCGAACCACGGATCGCGATGCTCTCAGCCACTGAGGAGCGCAGCCCGGCTATGGCGTCATCAGTTGCAGCAGGTGCGTTTGCTGATGAGTTTCAGGCTGAGGCGGCCGAGCTTGGGTGCGCCATTACCGGGCCGTTGGCGCTGGATGTCGCGATTTCCAAACATGCTGCAAAAATCAAAGGACTGCAGAACGATAAGGTTGCTGGAGCCGCCAATATATGTGCCGATTATTTTGAATTCGCGGGCAGACCCGGCTGAGGCCAAGCTGGCCTCGATTGCGTTGGCGCGTTTAGCCGCATCGTAAATGACTTAGGTGTTTGATCAAGCGGACAACACCGCAACTGGAGGAAATAAATAAATGGATCAGATGGTAACACTAGATACTGAAAGCAAAGAGGCCGCGATCATCGCGCCCCTCATTGCGCGGGCGCGGGCTGCCATGCAGCAAATCGCCAATTATGACCAAGCGCAGACAGATGAGCTGGTGATCGCGCTGGCATGGTCATTATATCAGCCCGAGCAGGCTGAACGGCTGGCGAAGCTGGCGGTACAGGATACTGGCCTGGGCAATGTTCCTGATAAAATAATCAAGAATCAGCGCAAGACATTTGGTACATTACGTGACTTGCTGCGGGCGAAATCAGTCGGGGTGATCGAGGAGAACGCTGCTCTCGGTCTGGTGAAATTCGCCAAGCCAATCGGTGTGGTGGCGGCCGTGACACCTTCAACCAACCCGGCGGCAACACCGGTGAACAAAGCGATGATGGCCTTGAAAGGCCGTAATGCGATTATTATTGCCCCCTCACCGGCGGGTAGCGAAACCACCTCGCAAACCGTGGAGGCGATGCGGGCGGAACTGAAGCGGATTGGCGCACCGGAGGATTTGGTGCAGATTTTGCCGCCGCCACCATCAAAGGCGTTGACCGAAGCTTTGATGAAAGCAGCGGATTTTGTGGTTGTAACCGGCTCGCAGGATAATGTGCGCCGCGCCGCCATGAGCGGGACGCCAGTGATTGGCGTGGGTGCTGGCAACGTGCCGGTGATGATTGATGAAACCGCCGACTTTGATGACGCAGCACAAAAAATTCTGGCCTCCAAGACATTCGATAATTCTACCTCGTGTTCTTCCGAAAATTCTGTGGTGATTGTTGATGCCGGGTATGACCAGGCGATCGCCGCGCTGGAAAAAGTCGGCGGGTATATGTGCACCGCTGAGGAAGCTAAGCGGATTGAATCGATTCTATGGCAGAAGGGCAGCTTGAACCGGCATTTGATCGCGAAGGACGCGGCGATTTTGGCTGAAGCATTTGGCTTGCCAGAAGCCGCTGCTAAGGCAAAGTTCTTCATGGTGCCGGAGAGCGGCTACGGCAAGGCGCACCCGTTCTCGGGTGAAAAATTATCGTTAGTGCTGGCAGTGTACAGGGCCAAAGATTTTCATGATGCCTGCAATATCATCAAGCATATTCTGGATTATCAAGGACGTGGGCATTCCTGTGGGATTCACACGCGCGATTTAGACAGGGCGTGGGTGATGGCTGAGACACTTGATGTGGTGCGGGTACTGGTAAATTTTGCCCACACGTTCGGCAACGGCGGTGGGTTTAACAGCGGCCTGAATTTCACACTCAGTATGGGCTGCGGGTCGTGGCAAAAAAACTCGATCAGCGAAAATCTCAGCTACAAGCATTTTCTCAACATCACGCATCTGGTCAAGCCGATTCCCGAAGATAAACCGGCAGAAGCAGACTTGTTTGGCAACTATTGGGCGAAGTACGGCAAATGATTTTAAATGAAGGTGATGCTAAAAAATTAGTTCTTGCGCCAGTCGGCATTAATCTCCTGCATGGTGCCATTTGTGCCACGCCGGGCGAAGCCGCGGCAGCGGTGCAACAGTTTGGCCGCTGTGTCATTAAGGCACAGGTTCCGGCTGGCAAGCGCGGTAAGGCAGGCGGGATCAAGCTGGTGTCCAGTGCGGCGGAAGCTGAAAAGGTCGCCGCGGATATTCTGGCAATGCGAATTGGTGACTATGCGGTGCAAGGTTTGCTGGTTGAGCAATGCGCTGCGATCGCCGAGGAATATTACGCAGCGGTTTTGCACGCGCCGGTAGAGCGTGCCACGTTGATTTTGTTTTCGGCTGAAGGTGGCATGGATATTGAGGAGTTGGCTGCCACCAAGCCGGAGGCGATCAGGCGGTTTATTGTACGTACGCCCGATGCGTTCAGCATTGATGATGCAAAGTCGATGTTGGCTGGGTTGGACGTGGATATTGCGGGGATCAGCGATGTGCTGGTTAAACTTTACCAGCGCTACCGCCAGACGGATGCTGAGCTCGTGGAGATTAATCCGCTGGCGCTGCTGGAAGATGGCAGGCTGGTGGCGCTTGATTGCAAGTTTATCCTGGATGATGCAGCAACCTACCGGCAAACTGAGCTAGCAGCTGCGGCGGCTTCTGAAGAGCCGACGATGCTGGAGGCCAAGGGCGCCGCGCAGGGGCTGAAATTTATCGAGTTACTCGGCAATGTTGGCATTTTAGCCAATGGCGCTGGGCTAACAATGACCACCATGGATGTGGTGAAGTATCTTGGTGGTTCACCTGCTAATTTCATGGAAATTGGTGGTGATGCCTACACCAAAGGTGAGGCGGCCTTGGCGCTGGTATTGGCAAACCCGAACGTAAAAAGCCTGGTGGTAAATTTCTGCGGCGCCTTTGCCAGAACCGATGTTATGGCGAAAGGCGTTGCAGACGCTTGGAAGGTTTTGAAACCAGATGTCCCGGTGTTTTTCTCGGTACATGGCACGGGTGAGGATGAGGCCGTGGCCTTGATTGAGAAAGAATTTGGCGTAACCCCGTTTGATTTTATGGAAGACGCCGTTAAGGCGGCGATTGCGGTGACAAAATGAGTGAATTTCCGATTATCCGCCGCACCGACCGAGTGCTGGTGCAAGGCATGACCGGCGGCCAGGGAACCTTCTGGACCGAGAAGATGATTGAATGTGGCACCACAGTGATCGGTGGTGTTAATCCCAAACGGGCCGGCACCAGCCATCTTGGTTTGCCAATTTTTGGCTCTGTGGCTGATGCTGTTAAAAGTGAACAGGTTGATGTCACGCTGATGTTTATTCCACCGACATTGGCCAAAGACGCCGCACTGGATGCGATTACCGCCGGCGTGCCTGGGATCGTGATATTAACCGAGCATATTCCATCGCACGACGTGCTGGAGATTTTTGCGGCAGCGGCTAAGCGTGGCACTAAAATTGTAGGGCCGAATACCGCTGGCCTGGTCACGCCGGGGGCCGGGTTTGTCGGCATCATGCCAGGCCATAACAGCAATATTTTCAAACCGGGCCGGACCGGCGTGATTTCCCGCAGCGGTAGTTTGGGAACTTTGATTTGCTTGAACCTGACGCGCGCCGGGTTCGGACAGTCGAGCTTTGTTGGCATCGGTGGCGACCCGATGATCGGCACCACCACCAAAGATGCGCTGGTGGCTTTGGACCATGACCCAAATACTGATGCGGTGGTGATGGTGGGTGAGATTGGCGGCGGCATGGAGGAAGAAGCGGCGCGTTATGCAGCGACCATGAAGAAGCCGATTGTGGCCTTTATTGCAGGCCGTGCGGCCCCACCGGGCAAGCGGATGGGTCATGCCGGCGCCATTACCGCCGGGGATGCCGGTAGCTACGCCGGTAAGCGCAAGGCGCTGGAGGACGCTGGTGTGGTGGTGGTTGATACGCCGCAGGATATCGCCACCGCCTTGTCACACGCTCTCAAAAAGAAGAGCGCTTAAAATAAATCGCAATAAAACAAAGCAGTAATAAAACAAAGCAGGAGGAAAAAACTGCAAACGTCCAATAATAAAAGAGCCTACGTTTCAGCCGCCGCGCGGCTGGAACGCTTACCTGTTACGTGGCTGACGTGGCGAATTGTTATATTATCGGGTCTCGCCTGGTTTACCGAGGCGCTCAGCATCGGTTCGCTGGGGGCTTCATTGCCAGCGTTGAAAGCAACGATGGGACTCACACCGAGTGACGTAGGGCTGTTGGTGGCCGGGCAAACTTTGGGGGTAGCGTTTGGGCTTATTCCCGCTGGGCGTCTGGCTGATAAATTTGGCCGTAAGAAGGTGCTTGTTGGCGGTATTATCTTTTACAGCGCCTTCACCTTCCTGTGCGGATTTGCTACCAGTTTTCAAAGCCTGTTGTTGATCCGGTTTCTGGCGGGCATCGGTATGGGGTCTATTTTTCCGCTACCTTATGCGATTGTTTGCGAGTTTGTGCGTAAGATGCATCGCACCATGTTTAACGGCTTTATGGATGCGTGTTTATCAGTCGGCTACTTGCTTGCGCCATTGCTTGGGTTTTTGGTATTCCCCAGTTTCAGCCAGGATGTCTCTTGGCGGATATTCTTCATGCTGGCCTCGGCGCCGATATTATATGCCGGGATCGTCTATAAGTTTCTGCCGGAATCGCCACGTTGGCTGGAACGTAATGGCCGGCTGAAAGAGGCTGATGCGATTTTGACGATGATGGAGCGTGGTGCTGAGAAGACGTTAGGCCATGCACTGCCGCCACCGGTTGAGCCACCAGTTTATGCAGCGGCGCCAACCTCATCACAGCCAGTGTCTGGCGTATTTGGTTCACGCCTCATTGGTCGCACGATCGCGCGAACAATTTCTGCAACCGGCGTGTTTTTCATGTTCTACGTGGTTATGAGCTATATGCCGACAATTTTTGTCGCCGGCGGCAATAAGTTTGCAACGTCATTGCTATTCACGGCTATGATCATTGCGGTGTCCGTGCCGGGCAAATTGTTTAATGGCTGGTTTGGCGAAAAGTTCGGTCGCCGCGCCGCCTATGTGGTGTTTATGGGTATTGCGGCGGGCGGTGCATTACTATTCGCCGCAGCCGGGTCAATTTTCGGTGCGGTTGGGTTTGCCTGCATCATGTCGTTTTTTGGCTTGGGTGCGTTCCCAAGTCTTAAAATGTCGATGGTGGAGCAATATCCAACAGCATTCCGCACCACCGGGGCTGCAACCATTGAAGCCTTGGCGCGGTTATTTGGTGGTGTGGTTGGGTCTTATGCCATGCCGCTTTTGCTACATACCTATGGTGTCGGCGTAAGCTTTGTGACAATCGCGGTGGTGGCGCTCATCGGGGTGGTGACCGAACTGACCTTCACGATTGAAACAAAAGGCAAAACACTGGAGGAATTGGAAGGGGATATGCAACGTGGCGCGGCAGCTTTTGCCAAACCGGCCCGTTCCGCTTCCAGGCAGGCAGTGTAATCTGATCTGTCAGGGATCAATTTATTAAGGAAAAAGCCAGGCTTCATAGCGCTTGAAGCCTGCTTTTTACGGTCAATTCATGGCACGTCCGTTGCCAAGAATTCGCTTTGGTTCAGAGCTCAGCGAGTTGGTATTGCCCAAGCGCCCAGGCCAGTTGTTTAAACGCCGGTTCGTTATGGTCACGTGCGATGGTGTGAATTTGAATACGCGGTGCAAACTTGGCGATAGCTGAGGCGAGTTCGGCGTTTGGGATCGGGCTATGTTCACTTTCGCTCAGCACGATGGCGGCGATTTCAATTTGCCGTGCGTGCAGGGCTTCGATGGCAGTAAGTGTATGGCTGATGGTGCCAAGGTAGGTGCCAGCGACCAGGATCGCCGGGATTTCAAGGGCGGAGATCCATTCCCGAACTGTGTAGACGGTCTCGATGGGCACCATAACGCCGCCCACGCCTTCGATGAGCATAAGTCCGGGAGCGGCCTGGGCAGCAACGCGGCAGAAGGTGGTGAGGGCGCGCAGGCTGATGCTACGGCCTTCCCGCGCGGCGGCCATATCCGGGGAAAGTGGCGCGGCGAAGCGCCAGGGGGTAATGGCGGCGATGGTTTCCTCGGTAATGGGCTTACCCATTGCGGCCAGTAATGCGCCTGAGTCGCTGGCTTCGGGTGCAGCGGGATTGTAGCCTGAGAGCAAGGGCTTAATGCCTGTTGCCTCATTGCCCATGAGCCGCGCGGCGCGGATAATGCCGGCGGTGACGTAGGTTTTGCCGATGGCTGTTCCGGTGGCAGTGACGAAAAACGGCTTCATTGTTTCTGATATCGCCCGAACCGGTGACACTGCAAGGTTTTCTGTGGGCTTTTCAGTCCTGTTTCGTAGGTTTAGACTAAGGTTTGATAAATGAGGGAGATTTGCGCATGCCGGAGGCGATGATTGAGCAGCTTGTGGCCGGCCAGCCGCGCTGGAGCCGCGATGATGTGGCAGCGCTACTGGCTTTGCCGTTTCCGGACCTGATGTTTCGCGCAATGAGTGTGCATCGTGCCCATTTCAACCCAGTTGAGGTGCAAATCTCGACCCTGCTGTCGATTAAAACCGGCGGCTGTCCGGAAGATTGCGGCTACTGCCCGCAGGCGGCGTCCTACGAGACTGGCACCGCAGCGTCTAAGTTGATGGCCGTGGAAGCAGTGCTGGCGGAGGCACGGGCCGCGAAGGCGAAAGGCGCGCAGCGTTTCTGTATGGGTGCTGCCTGGCGCTCGCCCAAGGATCATGATCTGGAAAATGTCTGCAGCATGATCGAGGGCGTGAAATCGCTTGGGCTGGAGACTTGCGTGACGTTGGGGATGCTCACGGCACCGCAGACTGCGCGCCTGAAAGAGGCTGGTCTGGATTATTATAATCATAACCTGGATACCTCGCCGGAATATTACGGCAAAGTGATTACCACCCGCACCTATCAGGACCGGTTGGATACGCTGGCCAATGTTCGAGATGCTGGCATTCATGTTTGTTGCGGCGGTATTGTGGGCATGGGCGAGGATGAGAGCGACCGTGCTGGGTTAATTGCGACATTGGCAAGTTTGCCGACCCCACCTGAATCTGTTCCGATCAATGCGCTGGTAGCCGTTGCAGGCACGCCATTGGCAAATGCCGCACCCATTGATCCGATTGATTTTGTCCGCACGATCGCCGTTGCCCGCATCACGATGCCGACCAGCTATGTTCGGCTTTCTGCAGGGCGTGAGGCGATGAGCGACGAGGCCCAGGCGCTTTGCTTTTTGGCTGGTGCGAACTCGATCTTTCATGGTGACAAGCTGCTCACAACCAAGAACGCCACGGTCAGCCATGATGATGCGTTGTTTGCAAAATTAGGCCTGCGCGCCCAGGGCCATTAAGTTGGATTGGCTAAAAACGGGCTGGAAGCATGTCTGGCTGCCCTACGCGCAGATGCAAACGGCGCCGATGCCGCTACCGGTGGTGCGCACCCAAGGTGCTGAGATCCATTTAAGCGACGGGCGGGTGCTGATCGACGGCATCGCGTCCTGGTGGACCGCCTGCCATGGCTACAACCATCCGCATATTGCTGAGGCGGTGGCAGGACAATTGCAAACCATGCCGCATGTGATGTTCGGCGGCTTGGCGCATCAACCGGCATACCGGTTGGCGACACGTCTAGCGGCGATGATGCCGGGTTCATTGAACCGGGTATTCTTTACCGATAGCGGATCGGTGGCTGTGGAAGTGGCGATTAAAATTGCTGTGCAATCGCGCTTGAATAAAGGCGAGCGGGGGCGCACGAAAATTCTCGGTTTCACCGGCGGTTATCATGGCGACACGCTGGGCACGATGGCGATTTGCGACCCCGAGGAGGGGATGCATAGTATGTTCACCGGCCTGCTGCCTGAACACCCGGTTATTCCCTTGCCGCGCGATGCCGCCAGCACTGCCGCATTTGATGCGTTTATGGCAGCAAATGCGAAAACCCTCGCGGCCATCATCATCGAACCCTTAGTGCAAGGGGCAGGTGGCATGGTACTGCACCCGCCAGAGGTGCTGCAGCACCTGCGCAAAGCCGCCACCCATTATGGGCTGACGCTGATTTTTGATGAAATTTTCACGGGCTTTGGCCGCACCGGCACGATGTTCGCATTTGAACAGGCGGGTGTGGTGCCAGACATTATCACGCTTTCAAAAGCGCTCACCGGCGGCACGGTGCCGCTTGCCGTTACCATCGCCACGGATGAATTATTTGCCGACTTTCTCTCGGACTCTGCGAACACGGCTTTAATGCACGGGCCGACCTATATGGCGAACGCCATTGGGTGTGCGGCGGCCAATGCCTCGCTTGATTTATTCGAAACCGAACCGCGCCTGCAACAAGCTGCTGCAATCGCCGTACAACTTGGCGCCGAATTGGAACCTTGCCGCAGCCTGCCGGGCGTTAAAGACGTCCGCGTGTTAGGTGCCATTGGGGTGGTGGAGCTTCAACGGATTACCAACCCAGCCGCTTTACGCAGTAAATTGGTGGAACAGGGTGTATGGATCCGCCCCTTCCGCAACATTATTTACCTCACCCCGGCGCTGACCATTACCCCGGGCGAGCTCACCCGCCTGACCGGCGCCATCCGGGCTGTTCTCACGGCGGGTTAGGAACCAGGCTTGCGCATTGTGGGTGCTGGCCACGTTTATGTTATGCTGGCGGCACAATCCACGATGAAGGAACCGCCATGCAGCCGCCGCCGATCCTACAAAAGCTACCGCTCGAAAAAATCAGCAAACTCAACGACCAGATTGCAATTCGCTCGAACGCGATTTTCGCGACCATGGGGTTCTTTTGGTTCTGCCTGATATTCTCCCTACTGCCATTGAAATGGCCGGATACGATGCCGTTTGTGCAATATGCCAGTTCTGGCGTGCTGCAGCTAATTGCGCTGCCACTGCTAGGTGTCGGCACCATTCTGGCCGCTAAATCATCCGACCAACTCGCCAAAGAACAGCATGATGCGGTGCTCGAGACGGTCAATAATATGCGGGTTTTAATGCAGGAAATCCACCAGCTGCATCTGGAACTGACCGCTAAGGTAGAAAAGTCACTAGCTGCGGACGAGACTGATTGAGATAAGACGGCAAATCACCGGTGCGAGCCCTGCATTCGCGGGGCGTGGCAATTCATCTTTGGCAACCTAACCGCTCAAGATGGATTGCCACGGCGGCTCCCGCCGCCTCGCAATGACGGGAATGAGGCTACGAAGCCGCCTTCGCTTCGCGGCGACGGCGGGTGAGGATGAACTCAGTATAGCCGTTCGGCTGGGTCAGGCCCTCGAATACCAGGTCACAAGCCGCCTTGAAGGCAACGCCGTCATAGGCAGGGGCCATCGGCTTGTAGGCGGCGTCTCCGGCATTTTGCTTGTCCACCACCAGCGCCATGCGCTTGAGGGTCTCAAGCACTTGCTCCTTCGTTGCGATGCCGTGCAGTAGCCAGTTCGCCAGATGCTGCGCGGAAATGCGCAAGGTCGCGCGGTCTTCCATCAATTCCACATTGTGAATATCCGGCACTTTCGAGCAGCCAACGCCCTGGTCGATCCAGCGCACCACATAGCCCAGCAAGCTCTGGCAGTTATTGTCCAATTCCTGTTGCACATCGGCCGGCACCCAGTTCGGGCGGTCGGCTAAAGGCGGGGTGAGCAGGTCGGAAAGCTTCGCAGGGGCGCGGCTCTTCAGCTCATTCTGGCGCACAGCAACATCGACTAGATGGTAATGCGTGGCATGCAACGTGGCGGCGGTGGGGGAGGGGACCCAGGCAGTGTTGGCGCCCGCGCGTGGATGGGCGATTTTCTGCTCCAGCATGGCCGCCATATCGTCCGGTGCGGCCCACATGCCCTTGCCGATTTGCGCCTTGCCTTGCAGGCCGCATGCCAGACCAAAATCCACGTTGCGGTCTTCGTAGGCCTTGATCCAGGCGGCGTTCTTAATTTCCGCTTTGCGCACCACCGGGCCCGCCACCATCGAGGTGTGGATTTCATCGCCGGTACGGTCGAGGAAGCCGGTATTGATGAACACCACGCGGTTTTTAGCCGCCGCGATGCAGGCTTTTAAGTTGGCACTGGTGCGGCGCTCTTCATCCATGATGCCTATTTTCAGGGTATTGGCTGGCAGCTTCAGCAGTGTTTCTACCGCGCCAAATAATTCGTTGGCGAATGCCACCTCTTCCGGCCCGTGCAGCTTGGGCTTCACGATGTAAACCGAACCCTTGCGGGAATTCTTTTTGCCTTCAGCGCGGCTGAGATCATGCATCGCGATTAGCGAGGTAAACACCGCATCCAAAACGGTTTCCGGCACTTCCTTGCCGTCGGCCAACAAAATCGCGTCGGTCAGCATATGGTGGCCAACATTGCGCACCAGCATCAGAGAGCGGCCGGGCAGTGTGAGCGTGCCGCCATTGGGCGCGGTGTAGGTGCGGTCTTCGTTCAGCTTACGCTCAAAGGTTTTGCCGCCCTTGCTCACCGGGGTGGAAAGCGTGCCGTTCATCAGCCCCAGCCAGTTGCGGTACACATCCACTTTGTCCGCAGCATCCACCGCAGCCACGCTGTCTTCGCAATCCATGATGGTGCTGATGGCGGATTCCAGAATAATGTCGGCCACGCCGGCGGCATCGTCCTTGCCGGTATTGCTGGCCGGGTTGATCACGATCTCGGCGTGCAGATTATGGTTCTTTAGCAAAATCGCGGTCGGCTGCGTGGCCTCGCCGGTGTAGCCAGCAAACTTCGCAGCATCCTTCAGGCCGGTCTCACCTGTTGGTAGCGTCACGGCAAGGTGGCCGTTCTTCACGCGGTAGGCGGTGGCATCCACATGGCTACCGGTCGCCAGCGGAAAGCTGGCATCCAGGAAGGCACGGGCGCGGGCTACCACTTTGGCGCCGCGAACTTTGTTGTACCCAGCACCACGGGCGGCGCCGTCGGCATCGGAAATAGCATCCGTGCCGTAAAGCGCGTCATAGAAGCTGCCCCAGCGGGCGTTGGCGGCGTTCAGCGCGTAACGGGCATTGGAAACCGGCACCACCAACTGCGGGCCGGCGATCACGGCAATTTCGTCGTCCACCCGGTCGGTCGCGACGGCTACGTCGCCCGGTACCGGCACCAGATAGCCGATGCTGGTCAGGAACGCTTGATATTCGGTCTGGTCGAGCGGCTTACCCTTATGTTCGGTGTACCAGGCGTCAATCTGCGCTTGAATGGCATCGCGCTTGGCCATCAAGGCCGCATTGCGCGGGGCGAAATCGGCCAACAAGGCGGACAGACCCTCCCAGAAGCTGGCAGCTTCCAGCCCGGTCCCGGGCAGGGCTTCCATCACCACAAAATCATGCAGCACGGAGGCTATATTAAGGGTCGCTTCGGTCGTGCGGGCTTCGCTCATGGGGGAACTCCTGTGGTATCGCGCAAATTTGACGTCGTACTGCCGCATTCAAGCCAGTTGACGCAAGGGGGCTGCCCGCAAGTCAGATGTTCCTTCAGCTGCCAACATGGCGGTGCCAACCAGTGTGCTGCACATAGCCGGTCTCATCGAGTATGACGGCTCGGAAGCCGAGATGACGGTACAGGCCGCTGAGCGCTGGTTCGGCAAGGTCAGCCCGCTGGTTAAATTCCTTCGAGAACGGCCCAACAATATCATAATCGCTTTTGCGGCGCAGGCTGGGATTGAAGGTGAAGCCGTGCCAGGTCTCAGAATAATCGAAGGCTAGAACGCCAAAAGTCTTGTCGCGTGACCGAAAGCTGAGCGGATGGCCGTTCGTGTCGCTCCAGGCACGTAGCCAAACGCAGATGCAAGAGGGGTCTTGTTCCAATATCGCCCGGCTTCGTTCAATGAAGCCGCCGCGGTAAAATTCCCAGTCATCCTCGCAATGGAAAATATAGGGTGTGGTGACGTGGCTATAGGCGGTGTCGATCGCGTAGAGCTGGCCCTTGCGGGCGTTTAGCCGGATGAGCTTGGCCCCATAAAGTGCGCAGATGGCGCTGGGGTCTGCCTCGCCATCTTCGACGACGATGATGTCTTTGATGCCGGGATAGCTGTTGTAGGCTCTGAATGAGGCCAGGGTTTTCTCGAGAAGGTCGTGCCGGTTACACGAGGTGATGACAACCGTGGTGTCGCCATCGGTTGTCTCCGCAATAGGGCGTTCGTCGTTGCCGTAGATTTCAACTTGATCAAGGTGCAGGTAACAGTTTTCACCGAGCGCGGTGATCCGAACATAACGACCCCAGGCGGGCGCTGCACTCTCCCAGATGAATGGCGCGGTGTCGTACCCGCCCACGGTCACGTCGTCTTCCTTGCGTACGATCTCGGCCCAGAATTCGCCATCGATGGAGACGCCAAGGCTGAAATTCCTAAACCGGAACGCCGTCTCCTCGGTGGTGTTGAAGATTTTTATTTGCCGAATTGTGGTGGGCTGGCCGAGGTCTACCTGCCACCATGGGTTGGCTTCAAAGCCGGTGTGGAACTTGCGGGTCCCGTCGACCCGACCATTAACGGCGCCGGCGGCGTCCTGCTCCACAGTCGGGCCATATGACCATTCACAGACCGAGCTTTGGGTGGCGGGTTGGCCACGTGCTATGTTGCGATAGGCTTGCTGCGCAGGGCGGTCAAAAATTTTACTTTCATCAATCAGCCGTTGCACCATCGGTGCCAAGGTCCAGGCACTGCCGTCTGCAATTTCGTTGCGGTCATAGATGTCAAAATCGCTCAAGTTGCGCTGCAAATCGGGGTAGCCCCGCTGAATTTTGGCCTGCCAGTCTGCCCATGAGCGCGTGAAATAATGATGCAGCTTGCCGGTTTGGTAATCTGGCAGGTCGGCTATAATGCCAGGCGAGTCCCAGCTGATTTCCTCGCCCGATAAATTACGATAGGGGCCATTCACCTGGAAACTATGGCCGTTCAGGATGCCTTGCACATATTCAGGTCGTACAATCGACTTGACATGTTTGTTAGGTCCAAATGCCGGTTCGCCGCGGTGGGTGTAGGTTGCAATGGTGAGCCCGTCTGGCCGTTCGCGCTGGCCGGACGAACCAAAGATTGCCCAATTGACCGCGATCGCGGCGGTTTTTGTGTGCGTGGCGAGGCAGGCGCGCAGGCTGTTCGGCGGCGTGAATACAAGGAATTCATCGGCATCAAAAAACGCCATCCAGGTGAATTCCGCACCGAACCGCTGCAAGGCGTCCCGATATGTGGATTTTTGATAATCCTCGCCCGTGTAACGCGAATTCAGTACCCGGATATCATGCTTGGCGGCAAATTTCAGGGCGATGGCGGCAGTCGCGTCGGTGGAGCCATTATCGAACAGGATCACACTGTCGAACCCGACAGCGAACTGATAGGCGATCCATTCCGCGATATGATGTGCCTCGTCTTTCACAACCGCCACGCAGGCGATTTTAAAGCGCGGCATAGCTTGCGGTGAGTCTGGCCAGCCATTCTTAGACAATTCAGGCCAGAAATTGGCGAGGCTCGTGTCCTGCACAGCGTTAACCTTGGCTAGAAAGGCTGCGAAGCCGTCGCCCTCATAGACATCTTTCCACATGCTTTGGCGGCGGAATGAACCTTCGATGCCGCGTTCATAGCGCTGCATGAAATGAGCTTCGGAACGGAAAGCGTAATGATGGATGATGGCGGTGCTGAACAGCGCCTGCTTACGGGCCGGTTCGTTGACAAATTGCGTCGGCCGGTCAGGGAAGCCGTCATAATAGCCGTCCATGGTTTCGCCCAGGGCGTTGACCGTTTTAAGCGCGATGTTGGTGATATAATGCAGCGTATGCCAGTACCAATGCTCTTCACTGAAATCAAAAAACTTCGGGCTGGTCAGGCAGGCAGCGCGGGCGCAATATTTGGTCAGGCAGTGTATATCCGCTTCGCGCGCGGTTAATGTTTCAAGTACCGGCCCATCTGGCGGGGTTTTGTGCCCGTTCGGGCCAAAATAGATCAGGTTGAACATCACGCAGTCGATATCTGGGCTGAATCGGGCCATGAAGTCACCGATGCTCTGGCCCGGCGGCAGGCGCAAAAACTCATCAACGTCAAGAAAGCTGACCCATTCGCAATCAGCGCGGTTGCGGGCGAGAAAGTCAGCATACATCTGCGGCTGCGCCCCCTGTTGCGGGTAGTGCCGGAATGTGACGAAAGGCAGCGCGCCGGTAACAAAAGGCAGGACCTGCCGATATAGCTCTACCGGGTCGTCATCATTGCAGTAGAGGTAAACATGGTCGTACCCGAGCGCTGAGTAATAGGTGAGCCACTCAGTAATATACCGCGTCTCCCAGCGGGCGCAGGCGACCAGCGCGTAGCGGTATTTGGGACGGGTCATTAATCCTGGGTCCGGCGACGGATGCATCTTACAATGGTCATAAAACAATTATGTCAGAAATTTTAGCTTCTGGCATATCATTGGTTTCCCTTGGTTTACCGCCGCGCCCCCCTTGCAAGCTGTGGACATTTAGGTCATCAGAAATGACAGGGGTTTGAACCTGCGCGTTTTCGGCCAAAATCGGTCAAAACAGCCGCACAAACCCTGCAATTCTCAATCGGGCAAGCCGAAAATCCTGCCCAACGAAATACAAGGACCGATGACCGCTCGCCAGACTGACCTATTTTTCATCAGCTTTGGCATGGCGTGGCTCCGGTCCGTCCACCCTCTGTTTTCACTTAAATCTTACAATTCTTGCCGCCCGGCAGCCGCGTTGAACCGCGCTGGACCGGGCTTGGCAGTTCGGAGCTCAGCTTTCAATGACGAAAAAAATACTAATAGACGCCAGCCACGCGGAAGAAACCCGCGTGGTGGTGCTGGATGGCAACCGGCTTGAGGATTTCGATGTCGAGACCGCAACCCGTAGGCAGATTAAAGGCAATATCTACCTAGCCAAAGTTATCCGGGTTGAACCCAGCCTGCAGGCGGCGTTCGTTGAATATGGCGGCAATCGGCACGGCTTTCTGGCCTTTGGGGAAATCCATCCGGATTATTACCAGATCCCCTTGGCTGATCGGCAGCGCTTGCTCGCCATGCAGGCCGAGGATGATGAGGACGAGCTTGAGCCGGAATATGAGGCTGAAGCAGCCGCGCCCGTGGCCGCACAAGCGCCCCTTATGGAAGGTCTCGAAGCGGTTGAGCCGAACGCTGAGGTTGAGCCGGTAGCTGGAACCGCGCAGGCGCTCGAAATCAAGCCAATCGCCATTATCGCCGCCGCCCCGCCGGAATTTGACGAACCGCCGTTCGAGGCCGCTTCGCACGAACACCCATCGCACACCGAACCTACGCACGCCGAAGCTGTGCACGCGGAACCTACGCACACTGAACTTACGCACGATACGCAAACGCCCGATGCGCCAGCGCAAGATGAACCAGCCGCCGGCGAGCCGACGATATCTGCGCCGATTGAGCCGCAAGTCTCTCACGCCGAGATAAACAACGACGACGCCTTGGAAACTGAGGCGGACGAGATGGGAGCACAGGCAACTGAGCCATCAGAGCCGGCCAACGCTGAGCCGGTGATGGATCTCGGTACGGTTGAAACGTTCGAAGAAGCTCTTGACGCCCCGCCGCCGGAAAGCCTGGGTGGTGATGGTGATGATGCCGCCGAAGCCCGTGAGCGCCGCCAGCGCCAGCGCTTTCTGCGAAATTACAAAATCCAGGATGTGATCCATCGCCGCCAGATCATGCTGATCCAGGTGGTGAAGGAGGAGCGCGGCAATAAGGGCGCAGCACTCACCACCTATCTCTCACTGGCAGGCCGGTTCTCGGTGCTGATGCCCAATTCGCCTTCGGGTGGCGGCGTTTCGCGTAAAATCACCTCAGTGGCCGACCGCCGCCGCCTGAAAGAGGCGATGGCCGAGCTTGATGTGCCACAAGGCATGGGTCTGATCGTGCGGACTGCCGGTGCCAACCGTCCGAAGCCGGAAATTAAGCGCGATTGCGAATATCTGCTGCGACTGTGGGATGATATCCGCGAGCGGACCTTTGAATCCACCGCCCCCGCTTTGATTTACGAAGAAGCATCCCTCATCAAGCGCACCATCCGCGATGTCTATACGCGTGATGTCGATGACGTGATTGTGGATGGCGAGGAAGGCTACCGCGCCGCCCACGACTTCATGCGCATGCTGATGCCAGCGAACGCCAAAAAGGTTCAGCTCTGGACCGAAGGCCAGCCGCTCTTCTCGAAATATCAGGTTGAAGCGCAGCTTGACGCCATGCTGAACCCCACGGTTCAGCTCCGCTCTGGCGGCTATATCGTGATCAACCAGACCGAAGCTTTGGTCGCCATCGACGTGAATTCAGGTCGCTCCACCCGCGAGCGGTCGATCGAGGACACCGCCTTGCGCACCAACCTGGAAGCGGCCGAGGAAGTGGCGCGCCAGGTGCGGATGCGCGACCTCGCGGGCCTCATCGTGATCGATTTTATCGACATGGAAAGCCGCAAGAACAACGCCGCCGTTGAGCGCAAGATGAAAGACGCGCTGAAGAACGACCGCGCCCGCATTCAGGTGGGTGCCATCAGCCATTTCGGTCTGATGGAAATGAGCCGCCAGCGTCTGCGGCCCTCGCTCGCCGAAGCCTCGCTGATCACCTGCCCGCATTGCGCCGGCATGGGCCATGTCCGTAGTTCGGAATCCGCCGCGCTGCATATTCTGCGCGCCATCGAGGATGAAGGGGCAAAATTCCGCGCCGCCGAGATTATGGTGGTGCTACCGGCTGAAATTGGCCTGTATTTGTTCAACCATAAGCGCGACCGGCTTTCTGCCATCGAGGCCCGCTATGCCATGCGCGTGCTGTTCTCAACCGACGCGTCGCTCACCGGCTCGAATTTCCGGATCGAGAAGCTGAAAGCCCAGACTGCCCCGCTACCAGCCCCGGCCGCCTATCATGCCACCCCCGCCATCACCGACCGCACGCCGCAGCCTGACGTGTTGGATGTTGAGGATGATGCTGAGGGTGACGACGAGGATGAAACCCCGAATGCCAGCAGCGCACCGGAAACGGCTGAAGAAGGTGAGCGCAAGCGCCGCCGCCGCCGCCGCCGTGGCAAGCGCCGGTATGAGCCGGGTAGCGAAGCTGGTCCGGCGCAACCTGATCCGCGCGGCGAGGCTGAGGCTGACTCTGCCGAGCCAACAGAGGATGAACCGACTGAGATTGACTTGGTGATTGCTGCCGAACTTGGTGAGGACCAAGCCGCCGCGGAAGGCAGCGAAGAACCTGCACGCCGCCGCCGCTCCCGTGGGGGCCGCCGCCGCCGCCAAACGATCGAAGGTGTTGAACCGGCAGAAGATGATACCGCACCTTTAGCAGAGCCGGTATTCGCCGACATTGCCGATATTTTCGAAGCCGCTGAACGGGCTGAAGAAGAAGCTGCTCGCGTCCGTGCCGAGGCCCGGATGGCACCGCAGCCCGACTTGGTGATGAGCGAAGTGCAAGCCGCTCCGGCCGCCGCGATGGCTGCCGAAGCTCAGGAAGCCGAGCCAGCACCGGTGACGCCGCCTGCCGCACCGGTGGTGCAGCCGATTATCATCACCCCCGACGCGCCAGTGGCCGAAAAGAAACGGGGCTGGTGGCGGCGCTAAGCCGTCATACCCGAATTGACTTGAAAAACCGTCGATAAAAGCGAAATATATGCGGTGACAGAAAGTCACTTAACAAAGGAAATCAGTCTCCATGGCTAACTATCCTGATGGCAACTCCTACCGTACCGCCCAGGCCGGCTACCGTGCCGCCACCGGCAGCGCTGTGCTGGATGAGGGCCTGCGCGCCTACATGCTCCGCGTTTATAACTGGATGGCCTCCGGCCTTCTGCTCACCGGCATCATCGCGCTGGCGATCTCGCACACCTCCGCGATGAACGCCTTCTACCCGCTGGTGCAAACCGCCGACGGTGGCATGATGTACCGCCCCACCTTGCTCGCCTACGCCGCCATCTTCTCCCCGATGGTGTTCGTGATGGTGCTCAGCTTCGGTGTGAACAAGCTTTCTACCCAAACCGCGCAGGCCTTGTTCTGGGCGTTCTGCGCCTGCATGGGGGCCAGCCTGACGAATATTTTCATCGTCTACACCCAGACCTCCATCGCCTCGGTGTTCTTTGTCACCGCCGGTACCTTCGCTGGCACCAGCCTGTTCGGCTACGTGACCAAAACTGACCTGACGAAATTTGGCAGCTTCCTGATGATGGGCCTGATCGGCATCATCATTGCCTCGCTGGTGAATATGTTCCTGCACTCAGCGGCCATTCAATTCGCAGTCAGCATCATCGGCGTGCTCGTGTTTGTCGGCCTAACCGCCTACGATACCCAGCGGATCAAGACCACCTACCTGCAATACGGCAATGCCTATGGTGCCGATATGGCCGGTAAACGCAGCGTCTATGACGCGTTGACGCTGTACTTGAACTTCATCAACCTCTTTATGTTCCTTCTGCAACTCTTCGGCCAACGCAACAGCCGGTAAGGGTTAGGTGAAGGTAAGGGGAGCTCTGCCCGTCGTGCGAAGCACGCCCTGGCCGTCGTGCGAAGCACGCCCTGGCCGTCGTGCGAAGCACGCCCTGGCCGTCGTGCGAAGCACGCCCTGGCCGTCGTGCGAAGCACGCCCTGCCCGTCATGCGAAGAACCTCCCTGGCGTGATAAACCACGCTAGGGGCCGGGCCGTTAGAACCTTCAAAGTTAATTAAAAGGGGCCGCCCATTGGTGTTTCAACATCAGCGAGCGGCCCCTTTGCCTTACCTTAACCTTTACTCGGACTTCAGATGGGCGATCAGCCGTTCGATAGCGGTGGCTTTGTCGGTTTTTTCCAGCGCGGCGTATTCGGCGGCCAGGCGGTCGAGGGCGGATTCGTAGATTTGCCGTTCGGAGAAGGACTGGTCGGGCTGTCCGGCGTTGCGGTGCAGGTCGCGCACCACTTCGGCGATGGCTTGCGGGTCGCCTGAGTTGATTTTGGCTTCGTATTCCTGGGCGCGGCGTGACCACATGGTGCGTTTAATGCGGGCGCGGCCTTTGAGGGTGGCGAGCACATCGGCGAATTGTTTGGGCGAGGAGAGTTTCCGCAATCCGGCGGTGCGGGCTTTGTTGGTCGGCACGCGCAGGGTCATCCGGTTTTCATCGAAGGTGATATGGATGAGCTCGAGCGTGTGCCCGGCGATTTCCTCGGTAGCGATGCGTTCAACCTTACCCACGCCATGGGTTGGATAGACCACATAGTCGCCATCCACAAAGATTTCGGCTTTCGCCATGGCGCGTGGTGGGGTCATGGGGCGCATCGGGCCTGCGATGACGCCGGAATGCGAGATCGGGGCTGGCGGGGCAGGCGGCGCCATTGGCGGAATGGGGGGTGGGGCCGGACGCACGGCTTCGGGCTTTGCGGGTTCAGGTGGGGCTTTCGCAGCAGGTTTTGCGGGCGCTGGTTTTACTGGCGCTGGTTTTACCGGCACAGGTTTTGCGGCTTCAACCGGCTTGGTTGCCTTCGCAGCCTCTTTGGTTGCAGGTTTCGCGGCTGGTTTGGCTTCCTTAGCAGCTGGTTTGGCGGCCTTGGGCTCTGGCTTGGTCTTCGCTTCAGTCTCAGGGGGCAATGGTTTGGCTGCTTTTGGTTCAGGTTTCGGGGCAGGCTTTGCGGCCGGCGCTTTCGCAGCGGCTGGCTTTGCCTTTTCGGTTTTTGCTTCGGTTTTTGCTTCGATTTTCGCGTCGGCTTTGGTTTCAGCTTTGGCTTTTGGTGCAGCCTTTACAGGCGCTTTGGCGGCCTCTTTAGGCGCAGCTTTTTCAGACTTGCTCATCCGGCTCCCCGATTTTCCGAGTGCCCCTTCACGTTGAGGGGGCGTACCGGTGATAATCCCGGTTCATCGGAATGCCATATACCACAAAATCCAGGTTGCGTCACGCCAGGGGGCGCGGTCTCAAGCCTAGCCGGGATTGAGCGACAGCAGGGCTTCCTTACCGGGCTTGTCTTTCCACTCATCCGCATCCGCAGGCGGGGTACCTTTGCGGGTGATGTTGGGCCAGGATTTAGCAAGGTCGCGGTTGCGTTCCACCCAAGCGGTGGCGCGGTTGTCGCTATCGGGCAAAATGGCTTCCGCCGGGCATTCGGGTTCGCACACGCCGCAATCGATGCATTCGTCAGGGTGAATGACCAGCATGTTCTCACCCACATAGAAGCAATCCACCGGGCAGACTTCCACGCAGTCCATGTACTTACATTTGATGCAGTTTTCGGTGACCACATAGGTCATCAGGCACTCCTAAAGATGGCAAATAATGTCAAATAATTCGATTGGGATATGCGCGTGGATGGGCATTTGCGCAAGAGTCACGCAACTTCTTCATATAAAAGCTGCGCTTCGGTGGCGGGGCCACGCCGGTTGCTCAAGCTGACCACCCTTACCACCACCACGCCCCGCGGCAGCGGCAGGGTAATCACGTCATTGGGCCGCAATTTGGCGTGGGGTTTGATGGTGGGCTGGCGGTTGATCCGCACCGCACCCGTCTCAATCAGTTGCCCGGCCACCGCGCGGGTTTTGCAGAAGCGGGCGAAGAACAGGAACTTATCTAGCCGCTGCCAGGCTTTATCCTCCTCCTCCGGCATGCCTAGCTGGCGCGCCTTTTGTTGTGCGGGGTGGCGGCGGTGACAGGTGCGGGCGCGCGCAGTTTAAGAGCCGCCAATGCGGCGAATGGGCTGTCTGCGGGCGGTGGTTCAGGCGGCGGTGGTGGCGGTGCGGCGGCGGTTGGCTTCACCGGCTGATGCTTGCGCCGTGCCAGCATCGGCGGGGCGGGCGGACCGAACACGCCTTCACGCAAGGTGGCGGCGGGAATGATGCGCAGTCCCAGCACATTCAGCACGGCGGGCAGCGCGTCGGGCTTAATGGAAAGTCGCGAGGCAAGGTTGGGTGGCAGTGGCACAGGGTGCTTGCGGATTAAATAGTGCCATTCGCGGCCGAGCTTTTCGGCGATATCCAGGCGGATCATCACCGGTCCGGCCGGCAGCCAGCCCATCATCAGCGCGAAATCCGGGTTGCCGCCACCGGGAATGGAAACCAGCCCGGCGGGGGGCAGTTTGGGTGTCTCCACACCGTTCCAGAGCGCCCATAACAAGGCCCGCATGGCAGCGGCGTGGGGCTTTAACAGGGCGGGCATAAAGACTGCAAAACTGCCGGCCATGATGCCAAGGGATTTCAGCGCGGCTTTGTCGGCTTGCGGCGGGGCTTCACCGGGCAACACGCCAAGCGCCTCACCCAGCCGGTGCACCAAACCACGTAACGGGGGTGGCGGGTCAGCCATCACGGCGTTTAATGCTACCAGCTTGGCATCGACGCTGCTGGCCATGAAAGTGGCGATCCGCAGACGCAACCGTTCGCGGGCGGCACCATCGATGAACTCGCTGGGCAAAATCTCTACGGCAGGGCGCAAAATGCTGGTGCCCTTGCGCAGCTTGGCGATCTCAGCACCTTCCCACATAATTTTCTGGGTATCGGTAATGCTAAACGCGCTATCCTCGGCGGTTTCGGCGCGCAGAATCCGGCGCGGCATCTCCTGTGCCAGGGCGCGTCTGGCCGCCCGCAGCACGAGTTTCTTTTCCTGGCCCTGGGTCGATGGGTCGGGATAGAAATTAAATCCATCCACGTGTCCTACTTCGTGGCCTTCCACCAGCACCACGCCGCGGGCTGATACCACTGAGAGTAAATCTTCCGTCTCTTTCGCCTCCAGGCGCCTGGTTAAATGCGCTGCCCGCTTGTCCACGAACCGCGCCATTAATTTTTCATGTAGCGTATCAGATATCTTGTCTTCAATCTCGCGTGCACGATTCTGCCACGGTGTGGCATCTTTCATCCAGTCTGCGCGGGCGGTGATATACGCCCATACCCGCACATCGGCCAGACGTTGCATCAGCGTGTCGATATCGCCTTCGGTTTTATCCAGCCCTTCGAACTGGCCAGCGATCCAGTCCACCGGCAGGGTTTTATCCTGCCGTAAATGGGTGAATACGCGGGCGCAGAGCTTGGCGTGCCAGTCATTGGCCAGTTTGCGAAAATCCGGGATCTGGCAGGCATCCCAAAGCATTTTGGTGGCAATGCGGCCTTGCGCGGCGCGGCGTATGTCCGGGTCCATCGAGAGTGTGGCGAGTGTCATCGCGTCTGTCGCGTCCTGGCCGCGCACCAACCCCTGCACCGGCGGTGGGGCCATCAGGCTGGCCAACAGCGTATCGGTTGAGGCGAAATCCAGGTCCGAATTGCGCCAGCATAATTGTTCCAACGGCTCAAAAGCGTGGCTTTCCACGGCATTCACCAACTCATCGGCCAAAGGCGGGCAGTTGGCGGTGACACCAAATGTGCCATCACGCATCCCGCGCCCGGCCCGTCCGGCGATTTGAGCAACCTCCGGGGCCAATAATAAGCGCGGCCGGTGACCGTCGAACTTCGAAAGCCCGGCAAAGCCAACATGGTCCACATCCATGTTCAGCCCCATGCCGATGGCGTCCGTCGCCACCAGGAAATCCACCTCCTTGGCCTGATACAACGCCACCTGGGCGTTGCGGGTGCGGGGGCTTAAGCGGCCCATCACCACCGCGCAGCCGCCGCGCCGGCGGCGCACGGCCTCGGCAATCGCGTAAACCTCGGTGCTGGAAAACGCCACGATGGCTGAGCGCGGCGGCAGGCGTGAAAGTTTCGCGGGGCCGGCATAGCTGAGTTCAGAAAGCCGGGGGCGGGTTTCGATCTCGGCATCCGGGATCAGGCGTTTGAGCAGGCGGCGAATGGTCTCGGCGCCCAAAAACATGGTCTCCACCAACCCGCGCGCATGCAGCAGCCGGTCGGTGAAAATATGGCCGCGGTCGGCGTCGGCGCAGAGCTGGATTTCATCGACCGCCAGAAATTCCACCCGCCGGTCGAGCGGCATGGCTTCCACGGTGCAGGAGAAATATTTAGCGCCCGGGGGAACGATTTTTTCCTCCCCGGTAATCAGGGCGACGTTTTTCAGCCCCTTGCGGGCCACCATCCGGTCGTAATTCTCGCGCGCCAGCAGCCTCAACGGAAACCCGATAATGCCCGACGAATGGCCAAGCATCCGCTCGATCGCAAGATGTGTCTTGCCGGTATTGGTGGGGCCAAGCACAGCCTTCACCCTGGGGGAGAATCCGGACATGGGGGTAAGTGTTGGGGCGATTGCCGTCCTTTGCAAGCATCTATTCTTGAACATTCGCGCGCCCGCGCCTAACTCACGGGCGCTTGCAGGGAGATTATTAAATGACCGAGACAAATACTGTTGAGACCGCCGCCCCCGAGACCCGCAATTTTGGCGCTGAGGTGGGGCGTTTGCTCGATTTGGTGGTGCATTCGCTGTATTCGGACCGCGAGATTTTTCTGCGCGAACTGGTGGCGAATGCGGCGGATGCGACTGACCGGCGGCGGTTTATGGCGCTGTCTGATGAAGCGCTGGCGCTGCCGGAAAATCCGGCGATTAAAATCTCGGTTGATAAGCTGGCGCAAACCATCACCATTGCAGATTCCGGCACTGGCATGTCCAAAGACGAGCTGTCCGAGCATCTAGGCACCATCGCTCGCTCAGGTACCTCGGCCTTCACCGCCACGCTGGCCAATACCAAGCCGGAGGACCGGCCTAATCTGATCGGGCAGTTCGGCGTGGGGTTCTACTCCGCCTTCATGGTGGCCGATGAGGTGGAGGTGATTTCCCGCAAGGCCGGTGCCACGGAAGCGTGGGAATGGAAATCCGCGGGCCGCGGTCAATACACGCTGCAACCTGCCGCGCGAGACGAAGCCGGTACAACCATTATTCTGCACATCAAGCCCGACGCTGAGGACTTCCTGGAGCCGATGCGCATTGAGCATGTGATCCGCAAATGGGCTGACCATATCGCCATCCCCATCGAACTTGAACGCGATGGAAAATTTGCCGCGATCACCGAGGGCACCGCCCTGTGGCGCAAATCCAAAGCCGATATCTCCAAGCAGGATTACGCCGAATTCTATCGCCATCTCGGCCATATGTTTGACGAACCCTGGGCCACCATCCATTGGCGCGCTGAGGGCACGCTGGAATTCTCGGCGCTGTTGTTCATCCCGTCCTCGAAACCGTTCATGGCGGTGGAGGAAAACCGCGACTCGAAGGTGCGGCTGCACGTCAAGCGCATGTTCATCACCGATGACGCCAAGCTGCTGCCATCGTGGCTTAGCTTCGTAGTCGGCATTGTCGATACCGAGGATTTGCCGCTGAATGTGAGCCGTGAAATCCTGCAATCCACGCCAGTGTTGGATAAAATCCGCAAGGCGCTGGTTAACCGGGTGCTCTCAGAGCTGAAGACCAAGGCCAAGGATGCTGAGGATTTCAAACAATTCCAGGAGAATTTTGGGGTTATCCTCAAGGAAGGCATCTATGAGGATACCGGCCACGCTGCCGAGATCGCGTCGCTGATCCGTTTCGCATCCACAACCCACGACACCACCACCCTGGATGAGTATATCGCCCGGATGCCGGAAGGGCAGGAAGCTATTTATTATCTCGCCGGGGCTGACCTGGCGGCGTTGAAAAATTCTCCACAGCTCGAAGGTTTTGCCGCCAAGGGCTATGAGGTGCTGTTGCTAGCGGACGCGATCGACGCATTCTGGCCGGCACGCCTTGAGACGTACAAAGACAAAAAACTGCAAAGTGCGAGCCAAGCCAGCGCTTTGTTCACGCAAGCGGAGCCAAGCGCCGATACCGCGACCCTCTGCGCGAAGTTGGCGACGGCCCTGGGGACGAAGGTTTCAGCCGTGGTGGCATCGTCGCGCTTATCGGGCAGTCCGGCCATGCTGGTCGCCGATAAATCCGGCCCAGACCTTGCCATGCAGCGGCTGATGCGCCGGGCTGGCCGGCCGGTTTATGGCCCGGCGCCACGGCTGGAAATCAACCCGGAGCATCCTTGGATAAAGGCGCTGACGGCGGTGGCTGAGATTGGGCCACAGGCGGATTTGCTGCTTGATTTGGCCAAATTGCAGGAAGGCGAGGTGCCGGAAAACCCGGCGGCATTTGTTAAAACCATCGCCGAGGCGCTTGCCAAGACCTAACCTTAATTCACCCGCCATGCGCACCCCATTGCCTAGGCACCCGGTTCTAGGCCAAGGTTGTATTGCAATTTTATGACGGTTAAGGGTTTTGTATGTCTGAAATCTACGGGTCCGCGACGAATTCACTGAATGTCGGGTCGTTAAGTTCCCGCGCCACCGCACCAAAACGCCCGATGGACGCGGATGCCGTGCGCACCGCCTATCGCCGCTGGGCAGGATTATATGATTTTGGGTTTGGGCTCATTTCTGGTCAGGCGCGCCGTTCGGCGGTGGCGGCGGTGAATGCGGCACCTGGCACCAAGGTGCTGGAGGTGGGGGTGGGTACTGGCCTCGCACTGCCGCTATATGCGCCGGATAAGCAGGTGACGGGCATCGACCTTTCAGCAGCTATGCTCCGCCAGGCGCGTGCACGCGCGGCGGATTTGAACCTGCCGAATATTGAAGCTCTGTTGGAGATGGATGCCCAGGCCACCAGCTTTGAAGCCGGTCAGTTTGACATTGCGGTGGCGATGTTTGTGGCCAGCGTGGTGCCAAACCCGCAGGCTTTGGTGGCAGAACTCAAGCGGGTGGTGCGGCCGGGCGGCACAATATTGTTCGTCAATCATTTTGCGGCTGAACGCGGCCCGGTCTGGTGGGTGGAACGCGCTATGGCGCCGGCCTCGGCGTTGCTGGGCTGGCACCCGGATTTCCACTTGAACCACATGTTCAGCGCCGCTGAGCTGAAAACCGCCAGCATCAGCGCCATGCGTCCGATGGGCCTGTTCCGCCTGGTTAGGCTGCAAAACTAGGGTTTGTGGATAATTAGTCGATTTAACTAATTCCTCATCATTTTCATCCAAACCCATCATAAAATGCAGCTAACGCGGGCCGCCAAGGGTTTTTTGGTCCAACTGGGAAGCTGCGCCGCCTCGCGTGCCATGCTGTATGGCGTCCTGCTGCATGGCGTTCTAAGGAGTGGCCCTTTGAAAAAACGCTCGGCTGCGTTGGCTGTCTAGCCGAGTAGCTTTTATCGAAGGGCCATTGTCTTGATCTTCTTGGGATGGGCTTATATCAGGGTGGCAGATTCCGGTTTCGGATGAACGAAACGGTGATGTATTCAGGATCAGGCCTATGAAGCGGGTGTTTGGACAGATTTTTGGCGTTGTGTTGCTGGCGGGGCTGTTTAGCCATGCCGCGTTGGCACAGACAGCCGACCCAACCGCGGCGGCCAACGCTTATGTGAACGCGCCGCATAACTGGCAGATGTGGTTCCCCGAAGCTGGCAGCCCGATGCAGGAAAAGATCGACTGGCTGATGAAATATGTGCTGTGGATCATGGCAGGCATCGTGGCGTTTGTCGGTGGTCTGATGGTCTATGTGATGCTGCGCTTTAATGCGCGCGCCAACAAAACCCCGGCATTATTTACCCATAATACACTGGTTGAGGTGATCTGGATCGTCATACCTACTTTATTGCTGGCCGTGATCATCGTGCCCTCGATCAGCCTGATTTATTACGAGGCTGATGACAGCAACCCATACATGACCATCGATGCCGTTGGTCACCAATGGTATTGGGAATATAAATATGAATCCACACCGGGTTTGGATTACACCAGCTATATGATCCCGGATGATAAGTTGCAGCCGGGCGATATTCGCCGCCTAACCGTCGACCACCCGATTGTGGTGCCGGTTGGCAAGAAAATTAAGTTTAATATCTCCAGCACTGATGTGCTACATGGTTTCTACCTGCCGTCGCTCGGCGTACAGCGTTACGCTATCCCCGGCACCGTGGTGACCAGCTGGACCATTATTCCAAAAGTTGGCACCTATTATGGCGAATGTAACCAGATTTGTGGTGTCAACCATGATGCTATGCCAATTGAGATTAAGGCGGTCTCAATGGATGATTATCTGGCTTGGGTTAAAGTGGCGCAGGCCAATTATGTGATGAACTCATTTGCGCCGAACCTGCTATCGTCGCCAATGCCGGTTAACCAGTTTGCTGATTTGGCGGTCGTAAAATGACCAGCCAGTTTATTTAAGGAGCGCTAAGACATGTCCTCCACGACCCATGACGACCACAACACTCACGCGGCCCATGACGCTCATGGCGAGCATGGCCACGCGAAACCGAGTTTTGTCCGCCGTTGGCTGATGAGCACCAACCATAAAGACATTGGCACGCTGTATATCACTTCGGCGGTTATCGGTGGTTGCGTCGGCGGCATACTCTCCATGATTATGCGTGCACAGTTGATGTATCCGCATAACCACATCGTCAGCAGCGGTACCGAATGGAACGCGATCATCACCGCGCACGGTCTAATCATGATCTTCTGGATGGTGATGCCGGCGTTGATCGGGGGCTTTGGCAACTGGTTTGTACCGATGATGATCGGCGCACCCGACATGGCCTTCCCGCGCCTGAATAATATGAGCTTCTGGTTCCTGGTGATGGGCTTCATCTTTGTGATGTTGGGCCTTCTGATTGGCGATGGTACTGGCGCTGGTTGGACCATCTACCCACCGCTTGATAACGCCAAATTCTCGCCGGGTATCGCGACCGACTTTTCGCTATTCTCGCTGCATTTGGCGGGCATTTCCTCGCTGCTGGGTGCCATCAACTTCATTGCCACCATTTTGAACATGCGCGCCCCTGGCATGACCATGCACAAAATGCCGCTGTTCTGCTGGGCGATTTTGGTGACCGCGTTCTTGCTGCTGCTGGCAATTCCAGTTCTGGCCGGTGCGGTGACCATGTTGATTATGGACCGTAATTTCGGGACTTCGTTCTTCGAGCCGTCTGGTGGTGGTGACCCGGTGTTGTTCCAGCATCTGTTCTGGTTCTTCGGGCACCCTGAAGTGTACATCATGATCTTGCCGGCCTTCGGAATTATCAGCCATGTCGTCTCCACCTTCTCCAAGAAACCGGTGTTCGGTTATCTCGGCATGGCCTACGCCATGGTGATCATCGGGTTTGTCGGCTTCGTGGTGTGGGCCCACCACATGTTCATCTCGGGCATTTCAACCGATAGCCGGATCTATTTTGAAGTGGCGACCCTGGTGATCGCGGTGCCGACTGGCATCAAAATTTTCTCCTGGATTGCCACCATGTGGGGTGGGTCGATCGAGTTCAAAACGCCAATGTTGTGGGCAATCGGCTTCATCTTCCTGTTCGTCATCGGTGGTGCTACCGGCGTGGTGTTGGCCAATGCGGGCTTGGACCAGGAACTGCACAACGACTACTTCCTGATTGCCCATTTCCACTATGTGCTCTCACTTGGTGCGGTGTTCGCGATCTTTGCTGGTTTCTATTACTGGATCGGCAAGATGTCGGGCCATCCGTACCCGGAGTTCTGGGGCAAGGTGCATTTCTGGACCACCTTCGTCGGCGTGAACCTGACCTTCTTCCCGCAGCATTTCCTCGGCCTCGCGGGTATGCCGCGTCGTTACCCGGATTATCCTGATGCGTTTGCCGGCTGGAACTTTGTGTCCTCAGTGGGCGCGATGATATCGGGTGCCTCCACCGCGGTGTTCTTCTATATTCTCTATCGGATTTTCACCTCCAAGGAGAAGCTGGCGGATAATTACTGGGGTGAAGGTGCCACCACGCTGGAATGGGCTGTGCCATCCCCGGCACCGCACCACACGTTCGAAGATGTGCCTGTTATTCAGTAAGAATTTCCTGAGTTACTGACGCTAGTAACACGGTATGCCCGCGCAAGCGGGCATCTCGTTTATGCAGTAGGATATAGTTTCGATATGAGTGACACGGTTTTCGCCAATTCAACCGAACTCGGGGCCGAAGCCAGCGACTGGATTGCGCTGCTGAAACCACGCGTGCTGACTTTGGTGGTGTTCACGGGGGCCATCGGGCTGGTAATTGCGCCCGTTCATATGAACCCGATTTTGGCGATCACTGCGATCCTTTGCATCACGGTCGCTGCTGGCGCCGCTGGTGCCATTAATATGTGGTATGACCGCGATATTGATGCGATCATGAAGCGCACCGCCACCAGGCCGATCCCGGCCGGCCGGATTCAGCCGAACGCCGCGCTGGCTTATGGTATTGTACTTTCGGTATTCTCGGTGCTGGTGATGTGGCTGGCGGCGAATTTTGTGGCCGCAACAGTGCTCGCCATTTCGATTGCGTTTTATGTTTTCGTTTATACCATCTGGTTGAAGCGCCGCACCCCGCAGAATATCGTGATCGGTGGTGCCGCCGGTGCGTTCCCGCCGGTGATCGGCTGGGCTGCTGCGACAGGTTCGATTAGTTTGCTGCCGATTTTGCTGTTCCTGATCGTGCTCGTCTGGACCCCGCCGCATTTCTGGTCACTCTCACTTTATGCCTCGGGTGATTATGAGCGCGCTGGCGTACCGATGCTGCCGGTGGTGAAGGGGGCCCGTCATACGCGCTGGAACGTGTTTATCTACACGTTGGCGTTGGTGCCGCTTACCCTTTCGCCGGTGTTTTTTGGCTTGGCCGGCTGGGTTTATGGCGTTGCCGCTACCGCACTCGGGCTTGGTTTCATCTATTACGCCTGGCGCGTCCTCTCAGATTCGCAGGATGCCAGAGGGGTCAGCCTGACCAAAGACGCACCAGCCAAATTGGCGTTCCGCTACTCTATCCTGTACCTATTTTTATTGTTCGGTGCCTGTGCCCTGGACCGGCTGATATGATGAAAACCGAAGACTGGACCCCGGAAATGGTAGCGGAGTTCAAGCGCCGCCGCCGTGGCCGCAATTATTTGCTGCTGGCAGCATTGGGTGGGTTCTGCCTGCTCATTTACGCGATTGCCCTGGTGAAGCTACACGAATACGGGCAGATGTGGTAAACAGAATTAAAGTCGAGATATGAGAGAGACACGATGAGCGCTGCAGTTCACCCGGCCCAAGACCAGCATGATACGCATAACCAGATCCACACGGCCACCGGCCAAATAAAAGGGACTGTGCCGCACCCGTATCATTTGGTTGACCCCAGCATCTGGCCAGTCTGTGGCGCGTTCTCTGCGATGTGCGTTGCTGGCGGTATTATATTCGCGGCGCATTTCCATAATTTCATCCTCATCGCGCTTGGTTTGGCGATGACGGCGGCGACCATGTATGTTTGGTGGCGGGATGTGGTCAGGGAATCTGCTACGCCTGGCCTGCATAAGCTGATCACCCAAATCGGACTGCGCTATGGCATGACTTTGTTCATCACCTCAGAAGTGATGTTCTTTGTCTCTTTCTTCTGGAACTATTTCAATTATTTCTTCTATCCAGACAAAATGGGCGTGGCGATGGCGCCGGTCTGGCCGCCAATGGGCATCACCACCATCGACCCGTTTGCAATCCCGTTGTTTAATACAATGGTTTTGTTGCTCTCTGGCACCACCATCACCTGGGCGCATCATTGCCTGCTGGAAGGTGACAATAAGGGCACCGTGCAAGGTTTGGCCGTGACGGTTCTGCTTGGCCTCGCCTTCTTATGCGGTCAGGCTTGGGAATATACCCATTCGCCGTTCAATTTTTACCATGGCGGTGTGTTTGCCTCGGCCTTCTTTATTGCCACAGGGTTCCACGGCTTTCATGTGATTGTGGGGACCGGTTTCCTGATTGTTTGCTTACTGCGCGCGATGCGCCACCAATTCACCCCGCAACGCCATTTCGGCTTTGAAGCGGCTGCCTGGTACTGGCACTTCGTGGACGTGGTGTGGCTGTTTCTGTTTGTGTGCATTTATTATCTGGGCCGCAGCGCGATTGTGGCGGGCTAACCAACAAAAGGCCGCGCGAGCGGCCTTTTTTACACACCATGACCAAGTACCGTCGTCTTATTAAACCCGGCATTGCGGCCTTCATTCTGTTTTGGGTGCTGATCTCGCTTGGCGTGTGGCAGGCGCATCGGCGGGTTTGGAAAGAGGGTATTCTTGCGCAAATTCACGCGGCGGAAATTAGCCCGCCAATCCCGCTGCCCGCGGATCCCACACCGTTTGAGAAAGTGAGCATTGCTGGCCACTGGGTTATGGGTAAGGCGGTTTTGTATAGTGATGAAGTGCATGACAGCCCGAACGGTCCGATTGAGGGTGGCGAGCTGGTGATGCCCTTCCAACAGGATAACGGCCCAGTTGTGCTGGTCGATCTCGGCTGGGTGCCGCAAAAAAAACCGCAACCGGCGATACTGCCGGCCGGTGAAACTGAGGCTGTCGGGTATATTCACCAATCGGACCAAGCCGGTTGGTTCGCCGGTACGGATGATCCTAAGCGCGGATTATTTTATACGCTGAATACTACCACGCTCGGCGCGGCACTGGGTTTTCATCAGGTCGCCCCCTTTGCGCTCATCGCCATGGGGCCATTACCGCCCCCCGGCTCAGCATTGCCACAGCCGGCGCAAACATTGCCGCGCCCGCCCAATAATCATTACCAGTACGAGCTAACCTGGTTTGGTTTTGCCATGGTGCTGGTGGTGGAGTTTTTCTTTTTTGCCCGCAAAAGGCTGCGCGAACCATGACTGCATATAATCGTTTAACCGCTACCTTCGCCCGTATCGCCACGCTCAATGAGGCTGCCTCAGTATTAAGCTGGGATGCCGCGGCGATGATGCCAGATGGCGGGGCGGATGCCCGGGGTGAGCAGATGGCCATTTTGGCTGGCCTGAGCCACGAACTTCTAACAGCCCCACAATTGGCCGAGGATTTCGCGCAAGCGGAATCACCGAACGATGCGTGGCATGCCACCAACTTTGCTTTGATGCGCGATGCCCACAAGCGGGCGACTTCCTTACCGCAGGATCTGGTGGAAGCTAGCAGCCGGGCCAATTCCAAATGCGAAACCATTTGGCGAACGGCCCGCCCAGCCTCAGATTTTGCTGCGGTGCGCGAGGCTTTGGTCGAGGTTGTAAACCTGACGCGCCAATCTGCGGTCATTTTGGGTGAGGCGCTGGGAACTTCCCCTTATGATGCGTTGCTTTCGGGCTATCAGCGCGGCATTACCGCCGCGGAATTGGCGCCGGTATTCGCCAATTATGAAAAATTCCTTGCCACAGCGCTGCCACAAGCTGAAGCAAAGCAGCGCGCCAACCCGGCAC
Source organism: Acidocella sp. 20-57-95 (assembly GCA_002255575.1). Taxonomy (GTDB): domain Bacteria; phylum Pseudomonadota; class Alphaproteobacteria; order Acetobacterales; family Acetobacteraceae; genus Acidocella. Next base: position 178,192 of record NCAT01000004.1, on the reverse strand, counting down.
CTCGCTTGCCGCCCGGCCCATACCCGCAAGAGGTTCAAGAGAAAATCTGCCGCCGCCTCTCAGAGGCGGCCGGGCTGGATTATCATCACGCCCGGCTGGACCGCTCCGCCCACCCGTTCTGCGGTGGCACGCCGACTGATGTGCGCATTACCAACCGCTATGACGAGAATGATTTCTGCGCGGCTTTGATGGGGGTTCTGCATGAAACCGGCCACGGTATTTATGAGCAAAACCTACCGCCAAATTTCCGCCGCCAGCCAGTGGGCGAAGCCGCCGGTATGGCTGCCCATGAAAGCCAGTCACTGATTATCGAAATGCAGACCGTGCGCTCGGATGCGTATCTCACCTACCTCGCGCCGTTACTGGCTGCAGCTTTTGATAAACCCATCACAGCAGCGGCGCTGAAATCTCGCCTGCGGCATGTGGAGCGCAGTTTCATCCGCGTGGAAGCCGATGAGATGACGTACCCGGCGCACGTGATTTTACGCTTCCGGCTAGAACAGGCGTTAATTTCAGGCGATCTTGCGGTGGCGGACTTACCAGGCGCCTGGAATGAAGGTTTCAGCAAGCTGTTGGGTATCACCCCGCCCGATGACCGGCGCGGTTGCTTGCAGGATATTCACTGGCATGCCGGGCTGATCGGCTATTTCCCGACCTATACTTTGGGCGCGATGGGTGCTGCGCAATTAATGGCGGCAGCCCGGCGGGCGATCACGACGCTAGATGCGTCCTTTGCGCAGGGTGATCTCTCGCCCTTAAAGGCGTGGCTGAACCAGAATATTCATAGCCATGGCGCCAGCTTGGGCTTTAACGAACTGCTCCGCCGCGCCACTGGCGAGGCGTTGAACCCCACCGCTTTTGAAGCGCATTTAACCGCCCGCTATCTTTAGAACTTATCCTTCGCTGTCCGCAGCGCGCCAAATGCGGCGGCGGTCGGTGCGCGCATGAATGGGTTGGTCAGGCGTTCTTCGCCCAACGTGACCGGCAAGGTGGCCTTGCCCGCCACCCGGAGTGCGGTGATCTCAGCCGCGCGCGCCTGCAAGGCGGCATTCTCCGGGTCCTTGGCCAAGGCAAACTTGGCGTTGGAGGCCGTATATTCATGCCCGGCGCACACCAAGGTTTCATCGGGCAGGCGGGCAAATTTCTGGAACGCGCTGAACATATCTTCCGCAGTACCTTCGAACAGCCGCCCGCAACCCAGTGAAAATAACGTATCGCCTGGCAGCAATACCCCGCCATCGGCAAAATAATAAGCGATATGGCCGATCGTGTGGCCGGGCGTGTTGAACAGCTCGGCGGTGGTATTGCCAAACGTTACCAGATCACCCTCACGTACCGGCACATCTAGCTTCGGTAGCCGGTGCGCGTCAGCCGCGTTGCCCACCACCAGCGGGTGGTAGCGCGCAACCAGCGCCGCAACACCGCCAATATGGTCGCCGTGATGATGGGTGATGAAAATGACATCAAGCTTGCCGCCGGCTGCCTCAATCGCCGCAATTGCCGGTTCCGCCTCTGCGGGGTCCACAATACCTACTGCGCCGGCTGCACTCTCCCGCAATAGCCAGGCGTAATTATCGGTCAACATCGGAATCGCGGTGGCGGTGACGGTCATGCTTATCGCTCCAGAATGGTTTAGCGTGTATATAGGGCGTATGGCGATTGATGCGCGAGATGCGGCCGAATTTTATAAAACCCCGTTGGGTGGTCTCACTGCCCGGCTGCTGCGGCAAATTTTGCTCGATATTTGGCCCCATTGTGCCGGGCAATCTCTCCTCGGGCTGGGCTATGCCGGGCCGTATTTGCAATGCTGGCGCGAACAATCCGCCCGCAGCATCGCGCTTTCCCCCTTGCATATGGGGGCAGCCGCTTGGCCGCCGGGCCGGGCTAGCCTGGCCTGTTGTGCGGAGGAAGAAGATCTACCCTTCGAGGATTGCTCCTTCGACAGGATTTTGCTGGTGCACGGGCTAGAGCAGGCCGACCATGCGCGGCGCAGCTTGCGCGAAGCCTGGCGGCTTTTGAAGGATGATGGACGTATGATCATCATCGTGCCGAATCGCCGTGGCATGTGGGCCTATGCTGAAAGCACGCCCTTCGGCCATGGCCAGCCTTACTCGCAAGGTCAGCTGAGCCGGTTGCTCAAAAGCCTATTCTTCACCGTTGAACAACAGCGCCCGGCCTTGTTCGCCCCCCCCCTACAATGGCGCGGTAATTTGCGCGCCTTCCATGCATTCGAACGTGCAGGGGCGGCGTTGATCCCGCAATTTGCCGGGCTTACCATTATGGAGGCCAGCAAGGACCTGCATGCTGTGATTCCATTGAAGCGTAAACCCGCCCGGCGGCGCGTATTTGCGGATATATGATCTTAAGGTTGTGGTTGATAAAATCTACTCACAGGCAAATAAAATGCTTGAAAATTACAATTTTTACCCTTAAAGAAAATTTCATAAGCAACAGGAAACCGTTCAAAAGGTCATTCTGGCGCAAAATAGACACCGAAAAATTGGTGTTGTTCAGGGACTATGCAGGCGCGCGGTGGTTTTTCCAAATCACCACGGGGAATTTTCATGTCGGAGCTACGTAAGGATAGTCTGTCTTTTTTTGAGGCGTTAGGTCAATCGGTCGCCAACGTGTCGCCGACTTTGACACCGGCCCTGGCGGTTGCGGTGGTCGCCGGAATGGCCGGAACCGCTTCCTGGCTGGTTTATGTAATCGCGACTGTCGCTTTGGTGATTGTGGCGTTGAATATCTCTAAGCTGGCGGGACGTATCCCGGCGGCTGGATCGTATTTTATCTATATCTCCCGCAGCCTTGGGCCATCTTACGGCATGCTCGCCGGCTGGGCGATGCTGGCGGCCTATATTTTCACCGCGATGGCGCTGACCGTTTCCACCTCGCTTTTTATCAAAACGTTTTTCAGCTCGTGCGGGTTCAACTTCGCGCCGCCTAACTTCGTACTTTATATCGTTATTTCTCTGGCGATTTGGCTTTTCGCGACGCGCGATATTCGGATGTCGTCTCGGATTGGTTTAACGCTGGAAGTTATTTCAGTGGTTATCATCGCGGCTGTGGTGGTCGTGACATTGTCACATTACAGTTTTCAGCCGGATATGAAGCAGATCACTTTGCAAGGCTCCAGCTTCAGCGCCATCGCGCAGGCGATTGTGTTTGCTATTTTCTCTTTCGTGGGCTTCGAGAGCGCCGCCTCGTTGGGGAAGGAAACCCGCAACCCGCAGGTCACAATCCCCAAAGCAATTTTGGCAACTGCGATCTTCTCGGGCTTTTTCTTTGTTATCACCACCTATGTCATCACCCAGGGCTTTAATGACGATGCCACCAAGCTCGGCAATAGTGCCGCGCCGTTGGGCGATATTACCAACGCGATCGGCCCTTGGATGACGGCACCGGTGTATTTCGGCGCCACCATCAGTTCGTTTGCCTGCGCACTGGCCTCACTGAACGCGTTTGGCCGGATGCTGTTCTCACTCGGGCGCTATCAGTTCGTGCATAGCTCGATGGGTATTGTGCATGATAAAGCCAAAACGCCGTTCATTGCGCTTACCTTCGGCGCGATTTTGAATGTGATCGTCTGCTGCGCTTTCTCGGGCCATGCAAACGAAACCGATCCGTTCGGCTGGTATGGTACGCTAGCATCTTTCGGCTTCATCATCGTGTATTTGCTGGTTTCCGTCAGTGCACCGTTCTTCTTGAAGAAGACGGGTGAGTTGAAGGCCGGTGATATCATCATCGGTGGTCTCGGCGCGGTGCTGATGTTCCTCTCGCTGGTGGGCAGCGTGTATCCGGCGCCGGCTGCACCCTACAATTACTTCCCTTACGCCTTCGCCGCTTACATGCTCATCGGTGCTGCCTGGTTCTTTATCATCAAAGCCAAGAACCCGCGGGTTTTGGATGGCATTGCACATGATCTGGAATCAACCGTACTGCCGAACATGAAGTAAGCCTGATTTAGGTTTTGGGTTCTGGAGCCGGACCGCTGCGAGGTGGTCCGGCTTCTTCTTGCCCGGGTTCTTTATCCCCTGTTTCAATTTGGTCCGGCTCGACCGTGCGGGAATACACGTAAAACGGCATTTCAATATGTTCGGCCTGGAAGCGCTGCTTGACGCGCATATAATATTCTCGCCGCACCGCCCAATGCTGGCCTGGCCCTGTGCGAATTTGGCCGGTTATTACCAAAGCAGAGGCGCCAAACTGGTCCAGACCAAATAACTTCAAATCATCGCGCATCATCGCCCCCCATCGCGGCTCGGAGCGCATGGTTTTGGCAATCTCGGTCATCAGCGTATAAACTTGGCTGAGGTCCTCCCGGTAGCCGACCTGGATGGAGATTTGCGCGTAGCTGAAATCCCGCGTCATGTTGGTCACGCTCGAGACGGCAGAGAAGGGGATAATATTAACCGAGCCATCATAGCCGCGCAGCCGGATGGTGCGAATGGAAAGCCGCTCTACGGTGCCCGTCAGGCCGGCCAAGTTCACGATATCGCCCACCTGCATGGCATCTTCCAGCAGCAGGAACAGCCCGGTGATGATATCCTGCACCAGTTTTTGCGACCCAAAGCCAATCGCAATGCCCACCACCCCGGCACCAGCCAGCAAGGGTGCGGCGTCCACCCCGATTTTGCTGAGACAAATTAACCCCGCCACCAGCGCGATGGTAAAGCCGATGGTGGCTTTTAGTATCGGCACCAATGTATGCAACCGGGAGGCTTGCCGGATGCGCCCGCTGGCTGAAAGATGTTCAACCCGCGCATTTAAATACGCGTTTGAGATTTCCCACAGCACCAAAGCCACTGTGATGGTGATGATGATGGCGATGGTTGCTGAGAGCAGAATCAGCGCTAATGAGTTGCCAATTAGCCAGGGGATCACCTGCACCCCCCAGCCTTCCAGGATCAACACCACCACCAGCGCGCCGATTGCCAACCGGGCGAGGAATTTTAGCAGCGGATTGTAGCTTTTGGCGCGTGCCCGGAACACCGGCATACGGGTCTCGGTTCCGGCATCATGAAAAACATGGTCCAGCCCCTGGGTGACGCCGATCCATAGTAGCCGCGCCAATACCAGTGTGCCGATGAATACCGCCACAATCCGCAACAGCACGGCGAAGGCATTTTGTACCCCGCCCGCATAGGCGACCCAAAGGGCGACGATGTAGAACAACGCAACATAATGCCAGATGCTGGCAAACCGCGGCCGCAAGCCGAACAGCTTGCTTTCATCCCCCGGCTGGCCCCGGATCCAGCCCGCCACAATGAACCGGCTTTGCCAGACCAGCACCGCTAGCTCCAGATGCACGATCAGCGCGATGAGACGGCCAAGTACCTCCGTGCCGTCATGCGATAGGCCCAGAATTTCGGCGGACGATATGCTGAAATAGCCAAACGCCACCGTGACTAAAATCAGCATCAGCATCCGTACCAGCCAGGCGGCACGCTGGTCCGTGGTGTGAATGAGCCGCAATTCGGTATGGCGGGGGGCCAGCACGAACAGTAAAGCTTCCAAGCTCAGCCGGCAAAATAGATAGGCATTGCCGAACCCCACTACGATCAGATGGGCGGCCTGATTGGTTATGAGCCCGGTGCCGATCAGAATGCCCGAGACCACCACAAATCCCGCAATTGGCAGCAAGGCCAGCAGAATATAGCCAAAGGCGAGGCCGAGCCGGGCCAGCCAGGCGCGCGGGCTCAACCAATGCGCAGGAGGTTTCTCGGTTTCTCCGGCTTCGGCATCGGCCAGACCGTCGCCATTCAAGTCCAACGGCTCGTCGGACTTGCCGCGCGCCAGGGCGATCCGGATGATGGTGTTACGGGGACGGCGCAAACCCAGCCGGACCAGTGTTTCGAATAGAATGGCCGGTAGGATGGTTTCCAACAATCCTTGTAACGCCTGGCTTGCATGGGCAGTGCGCAAGGGGCTTCTAGGGAAACTTTGCAGCCACTGCACCACCGGCGTTAGTTCAGTGGATTGCTGTATCGCTCTGACAAATTCGGCGATCGTGCGGGCGGTACCATCGGCGATTTGCCCTACCATCGAGACGCCGAGATTGTCGGTCCCGAAAGGCACAGGCGGGGTGGCGTCCGGGTCGGTTGGGGCGGCGGCACCGGTGAGCGCGGCAAGTGGCGAGCCGGGAATTATAGCGCTGGCCAGCCCTTTGGCAGGTGTAGCTGGCGCGACGGCCGCGGCGGGTGTGGCCGGGGCGGCTGTAACCGGGGCGGGTATAACGGGGGCGGCAGTGGCTGGTGCCGGCGTCTGGGCAATTATGGGGCTGGGGATTGCTGCCCCGGCCAACAGGGCAATGGTGATAATGATGCAAAGGCGGATCATGAAAGGGCGCATGGGCGGGAGCCAGAGGGTGGAATGGGCGGGAAGTCAATTGTCCAAGATGTTACGGCCATGTTAGGGCAATCTTCCAAGGATAGGTGCACAAAGCGGCCAAGCATTCTATATCAGGCGGCATGAAAACATTTTTGATGATCCTACTCGGGATAGATATGATCGCGGTCGTTATCGTGATGCTGGTGGGTGCGCTCGGCATGGCCAATGTCAACAGGTCGCCCCGCACGTCTAATAAGCTGATGCGCGCCCGCGTGATTTTGCAAGGTGTCGGAATCGGGCTGGTGGTTCTGCTGATGATGACGGGTCGCTGACATGACCAGCAAGGCTAAAGCGGTTTTATTCGATGTGTTCGGCACGTTGGTGGATTGGCGCGGTTCCGTTAGTGCCGGGTTGGCAGCCTTTGGGGCGGCGCGTAACATTTCAGCCGATTGGCTGGGGATCACAGATGCCTGGCGCGGGGCCTACAAGCCCGCGATGGATTCCGTCCGGCGCGGCGAAATTGCCTGGACCAATCTGGACGAGCTGCATCGTGGGGCGCTGGCAACCTTGCTGCCGAAATTTGGCGTCACTGGGGTGGCAGATGCTGATCTCGATATTTTGGTAAAACTCTGGCACCAGCTCACCCCCTGGCCGGACAGTGTCGCGGGCCTGACCGCGCTGAAGCAGCGGGTCGTTATTGGCTCACTCTCGAATGGTCATGTGGCATTGCAGGTCGCATTGGCCAAACATACCGGCTTTCCGTGGGATATGATTTTCGCGTCCGACATATTTGGCCATTACAAGCCGGACCCGGAGGTTTATCTGGGGGCCTGCAAATTTTTGGGCTTCGCGCCGGGTGAGGTGATGCTGGCCGCTTCGCATAACGAGGATCTGGCTGCCGCCCGCAAGCTCGGTATGCAAGCTGGCTTTATCTCCCGCCCGCAGGAGTTTGGGGCCCCCGATGAGCGCGCCAAACCAGCGCAGGATTGGGAGATTGTGGCAACCTCCGTACCGGATTTAGCGGCGCAGCTTAAAAATTAGCTGCGCATCGCTTCGATCTTCTCCCAGATCACGGTGGCTAAATTCACCCCATCGAAGCGTTCAATTTGCTGCAAACCGGTGGGGGAGGTGACGTTAATTTCGGTGAGGTAATCGCCGATTACATCGATGCCGGTAAACAACAGCCCCTGGGCTTTCAAGGTCGGCCCGATGGCGGCGCAAATCTCACGCTCGCGGGCGGTGAGCTTGGTGGGCTCGGGCCGGCCGCCGGCATGCATGTTGGAGCGGCTATCCCCTTCCGCCGGCACGCGGTTCAGGGCTCCGAGCGGCTCGCCGTCAATCAGAATAATTCGTTTATCACCCGCCCGCACAGCAGGCTCATAGCGCTGGATCATCAAAGGCTCGCGCGAGGCCGCGAAGAACATATCGAGCAATGAGCCGAGATTTTCATCCTCGGGCTTAATGCGGAACACCCCGATCCCGCCATTGCCGAATAAGGGCTTCACAATAATATCCTTATGGCGTGCCCGGAATGCGCGGATGGCGTCACGGTCGCGCCCGATCATGGTGGGGGGCATCAATTCCGGGAAATGCGCGACCAGCAATTTTTCCGGCGCATTGCGCACGGCGGCCGGGTTGTTCACCACCAGGGTTTTGGGGTGGATATGTTCCAGCAAATGAGTGGCGGTGATGTAGCCCATGTCAAAAGGCGGGTCCTGGCGCATCAGCACCACATCCATGTCGGCGAGGTTAAGTGTCTCAGCGGGGCCAAATTGATAAAAATCACCGGCCACGCGCTGGACGCTCACTTTATTGGCGCGCGCTTTCAGCGCCGCCCCGTCCAGCCACATCGCAGGCACCTCGTAATGCCAAAGCTGGTGGCCGCGGGCTTGCGCTGCCAGCATCAGGGCAAAGGTCGAATCGGCGTTGATATCAACGGTCGTCATCGGGTCCATCTGGACCGCAACTTTCAGGCTTTTATGGGAAGCAGGCATTTAACCCTCAATCGATCAATTGAAGGTCTCTTATCAGGACGCTGCCGGGTGCTCCAGGGCCGCATCCACATGGGCACGTTGTAGCGCGGTGGTGCAGCCAGATTGTGTCCCACTATCGGCGGTGGGCTCCACCATGGCCACGCGCGGCGTGCCGGAAGCATCTGGGTATAGAACCAGGTTCAGCCCGCAGGCCGAGGCGTGATATAGCCAGACTTGCGCCGGGCCATCCACCCGCAGCAAGGCCGGCTTGCCAAACTCAGCACTCAGCACGGCCGGTGTTGCCCCGACTAATGCTTGCGGGTCAGACGGCGCTAGCGGGATGTTAGAGGCGGTGTCAGCCGCGTTGGGAGACAGAGGCGCGCACCCAACAAGGCCAATCAAGGCCAGTATCGGTATTGCAACAGACACAAAAACTCGTGCCACAAAGCCCCAGTTCGTTAAAATTACCCTGAGACTTTCTATACTCTTCAGAAATATTTTGGGAAGCCTCCCGCGCGGCCTGGGTGCCTTATTTTTGCCGTATTGCAGCAAATTTTTTGAAAATTTTTTGCGAAATCACAATCAGGCGTCAAACCTGCCGCAATCTTGCCTTGGTCGCCTGCGAAATTCATTTTTATCGGGATTGACCGAACCAACTTTCGAGACGGAGCCAAATTATGAATACCGTACATACTGAGACTGAGCTTCGCCACGCTGTCATCGACCGCTTGATCGCCGCCAGCTTGCGCGATTCCACCCCGGCCCGCGAAGCCACGCTGGAACGCTGGCGCGCCCAGGCCACCGAAAAGGCTGCTACCCAGCCGTCCAAGGCGGCCTAAACGCTAAATCTCTAGGGGTCGATCGCGCTTGCGCAGGCATCCGTTGGGGTGGCTGCAGCGTGACCGACCACCGGCACGATTTTCAAAACGGCTGAGCCCACCCGGCACGGTGCCGCCAGCAACCCGCAGCCGGACAGGCAAAGTGCAATTGCCAGCAGTGCCGCTGCGCGCATTAGCCAGCCCCGAATACCGTTACGGGGTCTGCCCGGTATAATGCCGGGAACAGCCGCTGTAAGGCTTCCACCTTCGGGATATCGTTGATCGCGATGTAAGGCTGGTCAGGGTTCCGCACCAAGTAATCCTGGTGGTAATCCTCGGCATTGTAGAAACCTTTGAACGCATCCACCCGCGTCACAATCGGCTGACTATATACATGGGCGGCTGAAAGCTGGGCGATATAAGCCAGCGCCACGTGCTGTTGTGCGGGGGTTTTGTACCAGATTTCGCCGCGATATTGGGTGCCGCTATCGGGCCCTTGGTAATTCAGCTCGGTCGGGTTGGTGGCGACTGAGAAATAGATTTGCAGAATTTGGCCGTAGGAAATTACCTGCGGGTTGAACGTGATGGCAACCGATTCGGCGTGGCCGGTAGTGCCGGTGCTGACAGTTTCATATTGTGCTGTTGCCGCATCGCCTCCGGCATAGCCGGCATAGACCTTGGTCACGCCTTTTACATGCTCATAGACGCCCTGCAGTCCCCAGAAGCAGCCGCCAGAAAGTATGGCGGTTTCGCTGGTGGCGAGATCTGGCGGGTTATAGGCGGGCGGCGGCGCCAGTACCGCGTCCTCGGCCATCGCTGGTAGCGCATGGAACGCGCCGAACGCGACCCCCGAGATTAACAGAGCGCCAAAGCCCCAGGCAGCAAAATGGCGGCGAGATGTTGGTTTTGGCATATTGATCACCTTAACTTGGGTTGCGGCTACATCGCCCTATATAGGTGAGTTAAGCGCAGGATGCAGTCACCTCTGCGCGAGCTAAAAGGAGACCCAAGGATGAATGACGTTGCCGAAACCGGCTTTGCCGTGAGCATGAGCGATGCCCAATGGCGGGAAATACTCACCCCGGAACAATATAATGTGCTGCGCGGCCATGGCACGGAACGCCCGGGCACCTGCGCGCTGAACCATGAAAAACGCCCGGGGACATTCTCCTGCGCTGGCTGCGGCCAGGCTTTGTTCGTCTCCGGGACGAAATTTGAGAGTGGCACGGGTTGGCCCTCGTTTAATGACCCGTTGCCGGGCGCCATTGGCACGCGTGTGGACCGCAGCCATGGCATGATCCGCATTGAAGCCCATTGCAGCCGTTGCGGTGGGCATTTGGGCCATGTGTTCCCGGACGGCCCGCCGCCGACCGGCCAGCGCTACTGCATGAATGGTGTGGCGATGAATTTTGTGCCGGATGCGGGTTAACCGGATTCTGTACGGCCCGACATATTCGGGTTAGCCTTGGGCTGAAATCTGACGGGAGCGAACCATTGCCGGACGAGAAACCAGCCGCGCCGCTTGATCTTTCAATGTTTGACAATCTCGACAGCCCGGCACCTGCCCAGCCTTTGGTGGCGGCGCCGGCGCAGACGGCCGCCGTGGCGGACCCGCGTTTGATGCCCGAGCCACCGCCGGAGCGGCTGGTGGATATCAGCAATCTGAACGCCGAGGACTTGGCTGCGGCGCAGGCTTCCGCGGCGCGGTTAAATTTTCATGACACGACCAGCCTGCTGGCGCATGGCGACGGCGTGCTGGCGGGTATCGCTGCGGCCTCACGGCAATTGCTGACCGGAGTGCGGCTTGGCGATGCCGGGGAGGTGGGGCGGATTGCCGCTGCCGTGATCGATGGTGTGAAGATTTTACGGATTGAGGATTTGCAGGCGGAATCGGCCAATGCGCCCACCGCCCGCAAGGGTATTTTCGGCAAAATCATGGGCGCGGCGGCGGACGCCCATACCGCCTTCAAGGGTTTCACCGAGAACCGTAAAAAATTCCTGGATTTAATGGATTCTGAGCAGGCCAAGGCACGCAAAACCAAAGCGGATTTGACGGTGGCTTTACAATTGCTGGATCAGCAAGCGGCCGCCATTCGCGCCAGCTTACACGGGCTGAAAATTGATATCGCGGCGGGCCAAATCGCCCTTGATCGTGCCGGGGATGAGCTGGAAGCGTTGCGCCAAAAAGCGGTGGCATCCGGTGACCCGGCTGAGGCCGCCGAGGTGATGGTGATGCGCTCGACGATTGCGAATTTTCGCGGCAAAATTGCCGAGATGCGGGAAGCGTTGGTGGGCTCGGCATTGCTGCTCCCGATCATTGCACAGAACAAGCAGGCAGCCGAAACGCGGCTGATGAAAATCTCCAACGGTATGCTGGTGGTGATACCACGCTTAATGGCGGTGGCGAGCCAGGCAGTGGTGCAAGTGGATATTGCGCGTGCGGCCGCTGAGAGTGAGAAACTTGATGAAGCGGCGAGACAAATTACGCTGTTGGCTGCGAAAGGTGCGCATGACGCCGCAACCTCCGCCGCGCGCAGCTTGGGTGGCGATCAACGCAATATCGATGTGCTGGCGCAAGTGGCGGATGAAACCATCAAGACCATGCATGAGGTGATGGATATTGAACGTGAGATTGCCGCCGGTGACCGTGAGCGTGAAGCGAAGTTGGCAGCTATACGCAATAAACTCGTGATTGGGATGCAGGGCGTGAATGCCCGCGCGCTACAGCCGTGAGCATGGATTTTGATACGCAAGCCGCCTGGCTGCGCCGCTTCAAAGCCGATGCTGAAAGCAATTTGCGGGCATTTGCGTTGCGGCTGAAGGAAGCCATGCCGGAATTGGTGACGATTCATGAAAGCAAAGGCTTTTTTAGCAAATCTGGCAAGACCACCGGCGTTTCGGTGGAATTGGGTGAGCATAAATACACGCTGGAAATTGCCGATGGACGCTTGCGTGCCTCCATCGCCATGGTGGTACGCGGCATCACGCTGAATACGAAAACCCTTGACCCCGCCGAATGGTTTTCCAAACTCGGCGAGGAGACCCAGAAAGCCACCGAGCACGCACAGGCGCTCAGCCAATCCTTACAAAATTTCATGGCAAGCTGATGGGGTTATTTGATTTCCTGAAGGCCCCAACGCCGGAGCAGCAACAGGCGCAGCAAGACAGCGCGCGTCGGCAGGCTGATATTTTAATGAACATCCGGGCCAACCGCCCGCCCACCAGCACGCTGGACCGCTTGCAAAAAGCCCGCAGCGGTAACTTGCCGTGGATTGCGACGCTTACCCCGGCGGAATTGCTGGTGGTGCGCTCGCACGGACTGCGACCGATTTCCACCGTGTCCGCAACGTGCTGGCTGCATTATGGCTGGTCCTGGACCCTGGGCCATGCGCAAGGTTGGGATTTGGCACTGACGCGCCTGAAGGAAGAAGCCAAAGCCGCCGGTGCCAATGCCGTGCTGGATGTGAAAATGCGCACCATACCGCTGGATATGGCAAGCAGTATGGATTTCACCCTTGTGGGCACAGCGGTTTTCGTGGAAGGCCTGCCACCCAGCCCAGACCCGGTGGTGGCAACCGTACCCGCTTTGGAGTTTGTGAAATTGCTGGAAGCCGATGTGGTGCCAACCGGCATTGCGATTGGTGCGCATTATGAATGGATGAATGACTGGCGCGGGGCCACCAACCAATATTGGCAGGGCAACACCGAATCCTGGGCGCTCAGCCGGTTGTGGGAAACCGTCCGCCAGCAAGCGCACGCGAATTTGCGCGAACATGCGCGCAGCCAAGGTAATGGCGTTCTCGCGCATTTGAATTTTAGCCAAATGTTCGAGCAGGAAGCCAACGAGACCAAACAATATCTGGCCCGCCACATTGTGGTGGCCACCACGGTGGATGCCCGCCGCGGCCAGCCGTTTCATCACGATATTAAAATGGTGGTGGATATTCACGACGGCGGTACACCGCTGACCGGCACCGCAAAGCACCACCAATCCTACGCCGCCAATGACCAAGAGGGAGCGATATAAATGCCCAGTGACATTCCAACCCATGCCAAGGAACGTTTGAAGGGACTGCGTAGCTCCGTCCATTCCACCGGCGTTTTCACATCAGATTTTTCGGTCAATGAATTTTTGCTGGTGCGCAAAGCTGGGTTTGAGCCGATTGGGCTATGCGTTGGGACCTGCGTGTATCATGTGGGTATTCAGTATGGCTCCTGGAATAAAAACCAGGAGCTCGATGTGCTTTCCAAAGCCATGTACCATGCGCGCGAACTCGCAATGTCCCGCATGCGTGCGGAAGCCGCCGCGATGGGGGCGGATGGGATTGTTGGTGTGAAACTCACCATCAAGCGCCTGGAATGGGATGCGCAACTGTTAGAATTTATCGCGATTGGTACCGGTGTTGTGCATGGCGATGGCCATAAAGGGTTCCGCGCCCATGATGGTGGGCCGTTTACCTCTGATCTCTCGGGGCAAGATTTCTGGTCGCTGCTGCATTCGGGCTACCGGCCGGTGGAAATGGTGATGGGTAGTTGCGTGTACCACGTGGCGCATCGCGGCGTGATGTCCGGGCTTGGCACTGTCGGGCGCAATGTGGAGCTGGAGAATTTCACCTCCGCCATGTACGAGGCCCGCGAAATCGCCATCGAGCGCATGCAGTTTGAGGCTGCGGCCGCCAAAGCCGAAGGCGTGGTGGGTGTGGATATCCATGAAGGCAGCCATGGCTGGCAAACCCACGTGATCGAATTCTTCGCCATTGGAACCGCCGTATTACCGCTCGATGAAGAAATCGCGCCGGAGAAAATCGCCGACCCGATCATGGTGCTGTCAGTCAACGACTAGCTTGCCTGGTGCGCGACCAAACCTTCGGCGGCAAGCTAGATCGCGACAGCGTATTGGCCGCTTATCGGTCACGTACTGAGCAGGTAAAAGCTGCGATCCCGCCAGAGCGGCTCCTGGTATTCAACGTTGCCGAAGGCTGGGCGCCGCTTTGTGAATTTCTAAATGTGCCAGTGCCTGCTGCGGCTTTTCCGAGGACAAATTCGATCGAAGATTTCTGGAAGACCTTGAAAGGTGCTGAGAGCTAGATACGTCCAGCTGCACGCGCTTCGAATCTTTGATAAGCAGTTGAACCACGCACGCGTTTGCCGCGCGGCATGTGTTAATGTTAATCGGTCAGGGTCCAGCGCGGCCTTAACTGGCCAGCCCGGCGGTGATGCTAATCACCACGGCACTGCCATTCCCGATGTTAAACTTGCTGTGGCCAGTGCCGGTGGCCGGCAGAGCGGCGCAGAATTGGTCAGACGCCTGCTGAATGCTTTGCGATTCCGGGTCTTGGTGACGGGAGACCAGTTGTAAGCTGATTTGCCCTGGTGGGCAGGCATCGAGCGATATGGTGATGTCGAGATCGCTGGTCAGACCAAGCGTGCCGGCTTTTTCGCTCAGATGCAGCGGGTTGCCTGGTGTTACGTTCGCTTGACCAAGTTGGCTGGAGGTACCTTTGGTGACCAGATCAACCTGCACAACGGCTTGTTCATGCCCGGCCGGCGGCGTGGTTTGCGCTTTCGCGAGCCATGGCCCAGCGGCTGACAGCGCTGCGACCAGAAGTATTTGCGTAAAGTGAGTGCGCTGCATCGCGATCCTCTTTATTTGTACCATTGTTACTTTACACCAAGGATTTTGAAAAATCACTTGCAGTTTTTTCATTCCGCGATACGCGCGTATGACGACTAAGCGCGCTTTCAAACCTACCCGGCCTTGGCCCAGCCGGTCTCGCTCTGCTTCCAATATGTCATGGCGTGGCCCGCATCCTTCGCGGTCTTCCAGCGCGTGCGGGCGGCGGCCACGGCGGTCTCGTTATTCCCATCAAATAAATCAAACACCCGGGCAAAACCGTTCACATCTGTGTCCACCCCGTCCAGCAAGAATAAAAATTTTGCATCAGCCGGGTTTTCCGGGCGCGCGCTGATGAATACCGGTTGCCATTGCGGGTGCGGCGTTTTGGCGGTGCCGTGCGGCAGCCAGTCGGCGAGCCATAAAGCCGTATCGACAGCCGCTACCCGTGCCTCAGACCCGCACAGCACCAAAGCTTTTTCGCCCACCGCCAGCGTGCGGGTGAGTAAGGCGGGCAGCGCTGCCAACTCATCAGTTCGGGTTAAATGATAGAACCCGATCTCGGCCATTATTTGCCCACCTGCTACGCGATCGTAATCTTCGGGCCAGCCTGCGCGGCACCCTGTAACAAACCGGCGACCTGTGCCGCTACCGCCTTGAACGCCACCGCCGCCGCGCCGTCCGGGTCGGACGCCACAACCGGCGCACCCTCGTCACCAGTTTCACGAATCGCCAGTAATAGGGGTACAGCCCCCAGGAATGGGACATTCATGCGCGCGGCTTCGGCTTCCGCCCCGCCATGGCCAAAAATCTCGGTTCGGTGGTTGCAGTTCGGGCAGCAGAAATACGACATATTTTCCACAATGCCGAGCACCGGCACATGCACCTGCTCAAACATTTTCACCCCCCGCCGGGCATCCAGCAGTGCAATATCCTGCGGAGTCGAAACAATCACCGCGCCAAACAAATTAGCTTTCTGTGCAAGTGTTAATTGCGCGTCGCCGGTGCCGGGCGGCATGTCGATCACCAGCACATCTAAAGCGCCCCATTCCACCTGGGAGAGCATCTGGTTCAGTGCGCCCATCACCATCGGGCCGCGCCACACCATCGCGGTATTTTCATCCACCAGAAACCCAATGGACATGCATTTCACGCCCCAGGCGTGCAACGGCAGCATCTTGCCGTCACGCACCTCCGGCTTGCGGTTCAGCCCTAACATGCGCGGCAGCGACGGCCCGTAGATATCGGCATCCAATAACCCCACGCTGAGGCCCGATTGTGCCAACGCCACCGCTAGGTTCACCGCCACCGTGGACTTGCCCACGCCGCCTTTGCCAGAGGCAACCGCAATTACACGCTTCACACCAGGGAGCGTGGGCGCGGCAGGTGGTGGCGGCGGGGCAGGCTCGCGGTGCGCGGTAAATACCACGGCCGCATTTTTCACGCCCTTCATCGCGGCCAGTTCAGCCTCGATCTTGGCGCGAAGCGGCTCTAGCGTGGCGGCTTCCTCGCGTTTGATCGAGAGTGTCACTTGCACCAGGCCGTCCTGCGCGTGCACGCCGTCCAGCATTTTGCCTAAATTAAATTTCGCGAGCGCAACCCGGATGCTATCTTCATTCATGCGCCTTGATGTAGCTGTCCTGCCTTTTATGTCCAGTGGCGCTGACGCGCACCCTTGCAAACCGTCCAGAGCAACCGCACTGTTGGTATCATGAAACTCCTAAAACCACTTCTCATCGCCGCCGCCAGCCTCGCCGGAACTGCCGCGCACGCTAGTCCGCCTATGCCGCCTAACCTCGCGGACCTGGCCGCCAAATTGCTCCCTTCAGTGGTCAGTGTGGCCAGCACGGCGCCGGTGACGGACCATGGCCAGCAACCGGCAACACCGGATGATGCATCGCCCGACCAAGGCAAGGCTGCTGGCGGGCTGACCCCAAGCCAAGCGGCCGACCCCGCCTCCGGCTCGGTATTGCCGCCACCAAAGGCTGAGGAAGCGCTTGGTTCGGGGTTTGTTATCGATCCTGCCGGGTATATTCTCACCAACGACCATGTGATCGATGGCGCCACCAGCGTCACTGTCACGTTCCAAGACGGCACCATTCTGCCTGCCCTGGTCATAGGCACTGACAAAGACGGCGACCTCGCCGTGTTGAAAGTGAATGCTGGCCACAAGCTACCTGCTGTCTCTTTTGGTGATTCCACCAAATTACGGGTGGGGGATTGGGTGCTGGCCATCGGCAACCCGTTCGGCCTGGCCGGGTCCACCTCCGCCGGTATCGTCTCCGCCCTGCATCGCAATATCAGCGAGGGTAAGTATGACGATTTCATCCAGACCGATGCCACCATCAATCGTGGCAATTCAGGCGGCCCGCTTTTCAATGCCGCTGGGCAGGTGATCGGCGTTAACTCTGCCATCTACTCGCCCTCCGGTGGCTCTGTCGGCATCGGCTTTGCCATCCCTGCCGCCATGGCACAGCCGATTGCTGCCTCGCTTGAAGCCACGGGTGGTGTCTCCCGCGGCTGGCTCGGTGTCAGTTCCGAGGAGGTAACGCCCGAAATCCAGAAACTCCTGAACCTGCCCGATACCTCTGGCGCCCTGATCGGCAGTGTCGCGGCCAACAGCCCCGCCTACGGAAAATTACAAGCCGGAGATGTGCTTGTCTCCCTCAACAACGCCCCGATCACCGACCCCCGCGCCTTGCTCATCCGCACCGCCGAAATCCCGGTCGGCCAAACGGCGCACGCGCAATTTTACCGTGATGGCAGCCTGCAATCCGCCACTTTCACCATCGCCGCGCCAACCCCTGACCCAACGCCCGGTACCGTTGCCCCGGAGGCTGCCGCCAATATCGCCCTTACCTCGATCGGTATCTCAGTTGCCGCAACCTCGGCCCTGGATGGCGCCCATATTCTTTCTGTCACCCCAAACGGACCCGCTGCCAAAGCCGGCATTGTCGCCACCGACGTGGTGGAAGCCGTCGGCGCTACCACCGTCAACTCCGCCGCCGACCTCAAAGAAGCCCTCACCAAACTCGCCGCCGAACACCAGCAAACCGCCCCCCTCCTCGTCGACGGCGACGACGCCTCCGGCACCGACCCGGGTCCGAGATGGATCGCGGTGGTGGGGGAGTAAGGCCAAGGGGGCTTTGCCCCCCTGGGCCCCCCCCACTAAGGGCACAGCCCTTAGAACCAATTAAGGGGCAGAGCCCCTTGGCCTTATAACCTCACAACCCGCGAGTCAGCTCGTACAGGGCTACTGCGCCGGCGGCGGAGACGTTGAGGCTTTCCATGCCGCCTGGCATGGCGAGGGCGGCGATTTCGTCGCAGGTTTCGCGGGTGAGGCGGCGCATGCCTTCGCCTTCGCTGCCCAGCACCAGGGCGACTCGGCGGTTGGCGTAAGCGGGGCCGGACAGGCGGGTGGTGGCGGTGCCATCGAGCCCGACGACCCATACATTGGCGGATTTCAGCACGATCAGAGCGCGGGAGATATTGACGATCCGCAGCAGCGGAATGGTTTCAAGCGCCCCGGAAGCGGCTTTGGCGAGCGCGCCGGTTTCTTCGGGCGCGTTGCGTTCCTGGGCGATGACCATCGAGGCGCCGAAGGCTTGGGCGGTGCGCATCAGGGCGCCGATATTCCGGGGGTCGGAGATTTGGTCGAGCACCAGGATCGGGCCGGGCCGGTGCAGGGCATCGAGCAGGGCCGGGGAGGTGAGCTGGTCGGTGAGCAGCGCGACACCTTGGTGGACGATGCCGCTGCCGGGGCGGGCGCCGAGGAGTGTGTCGATTTTGGCGCGGTCGGTGATCTCGGGCTGGATCGCCCAGGGCTGCGGGCGTTCGGCGGCGAGGGAGGCTTGGGCGTCCTCGGTGATGACCAGGCGGCGCAAGCGGCGGGCCGGGTTGCCCAAGGCGGCGGCGACGGCATGGGTGCCGTACAGCCAGACCGCGCCATTGGGCACGGCGGGCGGGCGCGGGCCGGCTTTTTCATGGCGGGGGGCGCGGTCGTGCGGATTGCGCTCCCGCGGCGGGCGGTCCTGGTGCGAGCGTTCGCCGCGGTCACCACCGCGCTCACCTTGGGGCTTACCGCCGGGCTTGCCGGCAAGGGTCAGCTTGGGACCGTCGAATTTCGGGCGATCGCTGAATGGTTTGTCACCAAACGGCTTCGGGCCGCGCGGCTTGTCGCCGCCACGGTCATTGGCGCGGTCATTCGGGCGGTCGTTGGACCGGCCGGGCTTGCCATGCGGCGGGCGATTTGGTGGACGGTTCTGGCTCATGGGCGGCATCACTATCCCCCGTCCGGCACAAAGACAACGTGGCGGTGTGGCTTTCCGTTGACAAGCGAAAGCTAATCGCGGAAATGACCCCTCACCGGAAGGGTGCCCGAGTGGCTAAAGGGGGCGGACTGTAAATCCGCTGGCGTACGCCTACGTTGGTTCGAATCCAACCCCTTCCACCATATTCTTGCGTTTTGCACGTGGCCACTTCACCTAATTTGCCTTACTTTGCGATTTGCATGCGGGGATGGTGGGGTAACCGAATGCAAATCGCGCACGATGCGGGTGTAGCTCAACGGTAGAGTCCTAGCCTTCCAAGCTAGTTGTGCGGGTTCGATTCCCGTCACCCGCTCCAAATTTTTTGTCATAAAGCGGCTTCCACTTGACATATCCGGCCACAACGTGTGGAACGCGCCCTTGTGCTGGTTCGGATGTTCATTCGCACTAGGGGCGTAGCTCAATTGGCTAGAGCGCCGGTCTCCAAAACCGGAGGTTGAGAGTTCGAGACCCTCCGCCCCTGCCATCTCCCAGCGCATCGAAAAAATTTTGAGTTGTAACCGGCGATAACGGAGTTTTTTGAGCGTGGCGGTAAACGTACTGAAGTTCATGCGCGAGGTGCAGGCGGAAGCCAAGAAAACCACCTGGCCATCACGCAAGGAAACCCTGCAGACCACCGGGCTGGTGCTCGTTATGGTACTGATCACCGCGGTTTTTTTTCTGACGGTTGATCAGATTATCGGGCTCGGTATGCGCGCTCTGTTCAACGTCGGCGGTTAAGGAATTACAGATGGCCAAGCGTTGGTACGTGCTGCACGTTTATTCGGGCTTTGAGAAGAAAATCGCCACCCAGATTATAGAGCAGGCCGAGCAGAAGGGTCTGCGCGACTTTATCGATGAGGTGGTGGTGCCAACTGAGGAGGTGGTGGAAATCCGCCGCGCCCAGAAGGTGAACACCGAGCGCAAGTTCTTTCCCGGCTACGTGCTGATCAAAATGGAAATGACCGATGATAGCTGGCATCTGGTCAAGGACGTGCCGAAGGTAACCGGCTTTCTTGGCAGCAAGATGCGCCCCAGCCCGATCCCCGACGCTGAAGCTGAACGGATTATGAAGCAGGCGCAGGATGGCACCGAGCATCGCCGCCCGGCTGTGGTGTTCGAAATCGGCGAGCAAATCCGTGTGGCGGATGGTCCATTCACCAGCTTTAATGGCGTGGTGGAAGAAGTTGATGAAGATAAGGGCCGGGTGAAGGTTTCCGTCTCCATCTTCGGTCGCCAGACCGCCGTTGATTTGGAATATGGGCAGGTCGAGAAGGTCTGACCCATAATTACCGCGTAGCTCGCGGGCTTGCATCGCCCCCGGCTCTGGCCACATCTGAGGAAATCTTGAGCCGGGGTGTGTATTGGGACAGCTGTTTATGTTCGGTTTAACACGGCGTGTGCTTGGTTACGCCGTCGGTGCGGTGATTATTCTTTGCATTTTAGGTTGGGCCGCAGAATATTTTCTAGTCGGGCAATTTATTGTCTCAACCGATGACGCTTACATCGCAGCCGATACCGCGTTGATCGCACCGAAAATCAGCGGTTATGTGACCCAAGTGTTGGTGAAGGAAAACCAAACGGTCACGAAGGGCCAGCTTTTGGCCGTCATTGACCCGCGCGATTATGAAACCACCCAGGCGGCCGCGAAGGCTGACCTGCGGGCGGCGGCGGCGGCGGTGCAGGCCGATACGGCAGAACTCTCGTTACAGCAGGCTAAAATTGCGGCCGCCCAGGCGGCTGTGGCAGCCGACCAAGCCAAGCTGAACTTTGCCGGCCAAAACCGCAAGCGTTATGCCAGCGCCAGCGCAACCGGCGCCTCGACGGCGCAATCGGTCTCCCAGGCTGACACCGACATGGCGACCGCCAAAGCTAGTTTGGATGCTGATGAGGCGAACCTGCTGGCGGCCCAGCGGCAGGTAGATGTGTTGGAGGCTGAGGCCGCCCAGGCCGCTGCCAGCCAAGCGCAGGCACAAGCCAAGGTGACACAAGCGACGCTGGATTTGAGCCACACAGAAATGACGGCGCCGTTTGACGGCATGATCGCCAATAAAACTGTGGCTCCTGGCGATTATTTGCAGCCAGGCACAGCGATTATGGCAGTGGTTCCGGTTGCTGACGTTTACGTGCAGGCCAATTACAAGGAAACCCAGATTACCCATATTGCGCCGGGCCAGAGCGTGAAAATCGGCGTCGATGGTTACCCGGACTTGCATGTAACGGGCGTGGTCGAAAGCGTTGCCCCCGCCAGCGGACAAGAATTTGCACTTTTGCCGCCCGATAATGCCACCGGGAATTTTACCAAAATCGTGCAGCGTGTGCCGGTGAAAATTCTGTTTAACCTGACCCCGGATTTAATTGGTAAACTGCGCCCTGGCATGTCGGTTGAACCGGCGATCGACACGCGCCACAATCAGCAGCAGTAATCGCGTGTCGGGCAGCAGTACGATCCCGCTCCGTAACAAGCTCGCGGTTGGCGGCTCGTTGCTCGGTGCGTTTATGGCGGTGCTGAATATTCAGGTGGTGAATACCTCACTGCCCGATATTCAAGGTGGCATCGGGACCGGGCTTGATAATGGCGGATGGATTTCTACCGCTTATTTGATTGGCGAGATTGTGGTGATTCCATTGTCGCGCTGGCTCTCGGAAGTGTTTTCCTTTCGGCGCTATTTGATCGGCAGCACAATTATTTTTTTGATTTTTTCGGCAGCGTGTGGTCTTGCCACCAGCTTTCCGGAGATGGTGCTGCTGCGCGCCATTCAGGGGTTCGCCGGCGGGGTGCTGATCCCGCTGTCGCTGACCTGTGTGATCACGCTGCTGCCTGAGCGTGCCCGGCCGGTCGGGTTTTCGCTATTTGCGCTGACGGCCACCATGGCGCCCGCCATCGGCCCCACAATCGGTGGTGCGATCACTGACCTGTACGGCTGGCGTTATATATTTTTTCTTAACCTCATTCCGGGTGCGGTGATGCTACCGGCCTTGTTCGCCGGCTTGCAACCAGCACCGATGCAGCTGCGTAAGTTTGCCGAAGGTGATTGGTGGGGCATCCTCACCGTTGCGGTGGGCTTGGCTAGTCTGCAGGTGGTGCTTGAGGAAGGCAACAAGGATGATTGGTTTGGGTCAGTACTGATTACCCGGTTGTCGATTATTTCGGTGGTCTCACTGACGGCCTTTATTTTGATCGAGCTGAAGCAGAAAAACCCGTTGGTGAATTTAAGGCTCTTTAAGTCACGTAATTTTGCTTTTGCAACGGTTGCGAATGTGATGCTTGGCTTTGTGCTGTATGGTGCGGTGTACTTGATCCCGATCTATCTTTCGCAAGCGCACGGTTACAGCGCCCGGGAGGCGGGGGCGGTGATGGCATGGATCGGGCTGCCGCAATTGCTGATTATTCCCTTTATGCCGTTTTTCATGAAGCATTTTGATGTGCGGCGGCTGCTGGCGTTTGGTTTTATTCTTTTCACAATTAGCTGTTTTATGAATCTATCGCTTGGGCCCAATGATAGTGGTCCACAATTGTTGCTCCCTAACCTGATCCGTGCGGTCGGCCAGGCTTTTGTGTTTCCGCCAATTTCCGCAATTGCGACAGCCGGCATCGCACTGAAAGATACCGGCTCTGCGTCATCATTATTTAATATGATGCGGAATCTAGGGGGCGCGGTTGGGATTGCGGTGGTGCAAACCTTTGTGACCAATCGGGAAAAATTTCATTCCGCCATTCTGTCGCCGCAAGTGTCGCTGCTTGCACCTGCCACACAAGAACGAATCGCTCAATTACAACAATATTTTGCGGCCCATGGCATTAGTGACCCCGCTGCATCACGTCAGCAGGCGATCATAGTTATAGGTCATACGATCCGAATCCAGTCATATTACATGGCGTACGGAGACGCGTTTGGGCTGCTTGGTGTTGGCATGATCGCCGCTACCGCCGCGACCTTTTGTTTGCGCAAGCCGGTTCCGGCGAACCGCTAGGCCGGTCGCTCGCTGGGTGCGTATAACGTGCAAATTGATCGCAACGATGCGGGGCGGGTATAATTTGCCCGGTACAAAAGTTTTCGTTAAAGAGGTCTCAACGCTAAGTTATTTCGGTGGCCAGGCGTTTAAGAAGAAAGTTTTTTAATCTGGAGGATACACATGAAACTCGCAAATCCGGCACCGCTCGGACTTTTTGGCTTTGCTCTCACTACATTTCTGCTGAGCCTGATCAATTCTGGCAATTTGGCTCCGGCTGGTCTTGGCATTGTGCTTGCCATGGCATTCGCTTTCGGCGGTACCGCACAGTTCTTCGCGGGCATTCTTGAACACACCAAAGGCAACACGTTCGGCTTCGTTGCGTTCTGCTCATATGGCGCGTTCTGGTGGTCATTCGGTCTGTTTGTGCAGTTCTTTGCGACCGGCGTTCCGGGCGTAGCGGTGGGCTGGTACCTGTTCTTCTGGGGCTGCTTCACCACCGTTATGCTGGTTGGTACCTTTGCGTTGAACCGCGCCCTGCAGCTTATCTTCCTGGCTTTGACGCCGACCTTCTTCCTGCTGGCCTTTAAAGACCTGCTGGGCATTCCCGTGCTCGGTATGCTGGGCGGCTATGGCGGTTTGATCACTGCAGCCCTCGCCTTCTACCTTGGCGCTGCCGATGTGATCAACGAAGCCCATGGCAAGACGGTTCTGCCGATCGGCGCCAAGTAAACTACGCCACATAAGCTGACGTAAAATAATCGACTTACGATTCCGGGGGTGGTGCTAACCGCCCCCGGTTTTTTATGTTAAGGTGTCAAACGAACGTCACCAACTTTAAAAAATAAAATACAGGAGACCAAGAATGGCCGATTACGCCACGCTCTATGCGCATTGGCAGCAACAGCCCGAAACCTATTGGGCCGAATGCGCCAAGCTGATCGACTGGGATGTTGCACCCAGCAAAATTTTTGAGCCTTCAAGCGGCCCTTATGGCGCGTGGTTTCCGGGGGCTAAGCTAAATACGTCCTATAATTGCCTCGACCGCCATGTGAAGGCGGGTCACGGTGAGCGCGTTGCACTCATCTGGGACTCCCCCATGGAAGGGCGGCTGGAACATATCACCTACAATCAGGCGCTGGCGCGGGTTGAGAAAATCGCCGGTGCGTTGGCGGCCCTGGGTGTCACCAAAGGCGACCGCGTGGTGGGCTATATGCCGATGGTGCCGGAAGCGGCCTTCACCATGCTGGCCTGTGCGCGGCTGGGGGCCATTCATTCCATGGTGTTCGGTGGGTTCGCCGCCCCCGAGCTTTCTGCCCGCATTAATGATGCGAAGCCGAAAGTGATTGTTGCGTCCTCATGCGGCCTCGAACCCGGACGCACCATTGAATACAAACCAATTCTGGACGCCGCCATCGGGCTTTCCACTCATAAACCTTCGGCCTGCCTGATCTTTCAGCGCAATGCCGCGCGCGCCACGATGGTGCCAGGGTTGGACCATGATTTCATCGAGGCTGAAGCCGCTGCCGCCCCGCATGGGCCGGTGAGCGTGGACGCCACCGACCCGCTTTATATTCTCTACACCTCTGGTACCACGGGCCGCCCGAAAGGGGTGGTGCGCGATAATGGCGGTCATGCCGTCGCACTCGCGCAAACCGTGAAAATGGTATTCGGCGTGGAACCTGGCGAAGTGCTGTGGGCCGCGGCTGATGTGGGCTGGGCCGTCGGGCACTCCTATATCGTTTATGCGCCATTCCTCGCCGGTGTAACCGCGGTGATGTATGAGGGTAAGCCGGTTGGCACGCCGGATGCTGGCGCCTTCTGGCGCGTGGCGGCCCAGCATAAGGTGAAAACCCTATTTACGGCACCCACCGCCTTACGCGCCATCAAACAACAAGACCCTGAAGGCAAGCTGATCGCCAAATATGATATCTCCGGCATGCAGGCTTTATTCTTGGCCGGCGAACGCTGTGACCCACCCACCGCGATTTGGGTGCAGGAGCTTTTGCAAAAACCCGTTATCGATAATTGGTGGCAAACCGAAACCGGCTGGCCGATTACCGCGCGTTTCTTGGGCCTTGGCCTTACCCCGTTCAAACCCGGCTCTGGCGGCCGCCCATGCCCGGGCTATGATGTGCATGCACTCGATGACGCGGGTGAACTTGTTGCCCCCGGCACCATCGGTAACCTCTCGATCAAACTACCGCTCCCGCCTGGCTGCGGGCCCACTTTGTGGGAAAATGAGGAAGGCTACCGCAACGCCTACCTCAACGCCTTCCCCGGCTGGTACCGCACCGGCGACGCCGGGATGGTGGACGGGGACGGCGATGTGTGGGTCATGGGCCGCACCGACGATGTGATCAACGTTGCCGGCCACCGCCTCTCCACCGGCGTCATGGAAGAGGTTCTGGCGGGACATATTGATGTCGCAGAATGCGCCGTGATCGCCCGGGCCGATGCCCTGAAAGGCGAAATCCCGTTCGGTCTCGTCGTCCTTAAAGCCGGTTGCAACCGCGACCCGAAAGACGTGCAACGCGAACTCGTCGCCCTGGTGCGCGAAAAAATCGGCCCCGTTGCCGCCTTCAAAGATGCGCTGGTGGTTCAACGCCTGCCCAAAACCCGCTCCGGCAAAATTCTGCGCGCCACCATGCGCAAAATCGCGAACGGCGAAACCCCCGCCATCCCCGCCACCATCGAAGACCCGGCCGTGCTGGAGCAAATCACCGAGGCGTTTGCAGGAGCGTAAGGAAAGGCCAGGGGCTCTGCCCCTGGACCCCGCTAAGGGCTAGCCTTTGGCGGGGTTCCAAGGGGCAGAGCCCCTTGGCCTTTCCCTTACTTCCCCACCAAACGCGCCGCGCTCATCAGCCCCTTCATGTGGCGGATGGTTTCCGGCAGGCCGACGAGGAGCGCTTCGCCGACGAGGTAGTGGCCGATGTTTAGCTCGCGGATTTCCGGCAGGGCGGCGATCGGGGCGACATTGGCGTAGGTGAGACCATGGCCCGCGTGGCATTCCAGGCCAAGCTTGGTGGTGAGGGCGGCGGCGGCGGTGAGCCGTGCCAGCTCACCAGGGCGGTTGTTGGCGTAGGCGCCGGTATGCAGCTCGACCACCGCGGCTCCTACCGCCAACGCGGCTTCAAGCTGGGCGGGTTCGGGGTCGATAAAGAGGGACACCACGATGCCCGCAGCGTTCAGCCGGGCAATGATGGGTTTTAGCTGGGCTTGGTGGGAGACGACATCTAGCCCGCCTTCGGTGGTAATTTCGGTGCGGCGCTCCGGGACGATGCATACGCCATGCGGCTTGAGGCGGCAGGCGATGGTGGTCATTTCCTCCGTCGCGGCCATTTCGAAATTGATCGGCACGGAGATTTCGGCGCAGATTTTCTCGGCGTCGGCATCGCGGATATGGCGGCGGTCTTCGCGCAGATGGATGGTAATCCCGTCTGCCCCCGCCGCCACGCAGGCTTGGGCGATGGTAAACGGGTCTGGGTGTGCACCACCCCGGGCGTTCCGCAGGGTGGCGACATGGTCAACATTAACGCCGAGGCGAATTGCTTGGTTCATAGCCTAGATATGTAGGGCGCGTCCGTCGACCGCCAGGGCCGCTTCCTTCACAGATTCGCTCAAAGTGGGGTGAGCATGGCAGATGCGCGCCACGTCCTCAGATGAGGCACCGAATTCGATGGCGGTGACGAGCTCGGCGATCAGCGTGCCGGCATCCGGCCCGATGATATGGGCACCCAAAATACGGTCTGTGGTTTTGTCGGCCAGAATTTTCACGAAGCCGTCGGTGGCACCCATCGCACGGGCGCGGCCATTGGCGGTGAAGGGGAATTTGCCGGCTGTGTAGGCGGTGCCGGCGGCTTTCAGCTCTTCCTCGGTTTTACCAACCGAGGCGATTTCCGGCCAGGTGTAAACCACGCTAGGAATGGCGTCGTAATTCACATGACCTGCCTGCCCGGCGAGGCGTTCGGCCAGGGCCACGCCCTCATCCTCAGCCTTATGGGCCAGCATTGGGCCGGTGATGACATCGCCGATGGCGTAGATGCCCGGCACGTTGGTGGCGAAATGCGCGTCGGTCTTCACCCGGCCGCGCTCATCCACCGCCACGCCGGCGGCTTCCAGGTTCAGCCCGGCCGTGTAGGCGTAGCGGCCGATGGCCAGCAGCACGATGTCGGCTTCGATTGTTTCAGCCGCGCCGCCCTTGGCGGGTTCAACGGTGAGGGTGACGCCCTTATCAGTGGTTTTGGCAGCGGTGACCTTTGCGCCCAGCTTGAACACAAACCCCTGCTTGGCGAGGATTTTCTGAAAGGCGGTGGAGACTTCGGAATCCATCGTCGGCGTGATGCGGTCCAAAAACTCTACCACGGTCACTTCAGCCCCCAACCGGCGCCAGACGGAGCCGAGCTCCAGCCCAATAACCCCGCCGCCGATGACGACCATGTGCTTCGGCACGGCGTTCAGTTCCAACGCGCCGGTGGAGGTAACGATGCGCTTCTCATCTACCTCAACCCCCTTCAGCGGCACGGAATCGCTGCCGGTGGCGATGATGAAGTGTTTGGCGGTGTAGGATGTGCCGGCCACATCGATGGCGGTGGGGCTGGTAAACGCGGCGGCACCTTTGATCCAGGTGACTTTGTTCTTTTTGAACAGGAATTCCACGCCTTTGGTGTTGGCGGCCACAACTTCACCCTTGCGGGCTTGCATGCGGGCAAGGTCGAGCTTGATGGCGCCTACCTGAATGCCGTGGTCGGCTGCGGAATGGCTGATTTCGTGGAAATTTTCAGAGGATTGCAGCAACGCCTTGGAGGGGATGCAGCCAATATTCAGGCAGGTGCCGCCTAGGGTGGCACGCTTTTCAACGCAGGCGGTCTTCAAGCCCAGCTGCGCCGCCCGAATGGCCGCCACATAGCCACCAGGGCCGGAGCCAATCACGATAACGTCGAAATTCTGGTCAGCCATGGCGCGAAGTCCCCTTACAGCGGCAGTTTGTTTCGGCTGGGGTCATACAACCGGGCGGGGGCGGCGGCAATTACGGGGAAGCGGGGCTGGTATGGGAGTGTCGTTGGGTGACCTGTCGTTAAGGTTCATCTGAGGCAAGTATGCTTCGGCGGAAAATTTATTCAAAAAACTCTTCGTCGATTTTTTTGAAGTAAATCGTCTCTTCAACTCGGCAACCAACACTATGGCGGATCATAAGTTTAGTCAGTTGCTCACCGTCGACGAGTACGATCCTTTTGCTCAAAAACTGCGCGGTATCTCGCGCCGACGATGAAAATGTTGACGTGGTTACGAACAGCCCCTTTGATGCCTTATGCCTATCTAAACTTCCAAAAAAATCGCGAATCGCACCGGCACCGATGTTGTTACCAATTGCGTAGCGCTTAGCCTGTATATAAACTTGATCAAGACCCAAGGCGTCCTGATCAATAACACCATCAACGCCGTCATCTCCGCTGCGCCCGAGAGCCCGGCCAGCATCCGTCACGGAACCACCATAGCCCATGCTTAACAACAAATTTATGATCAGCCTCTCAAAAAACTCTGGAGGTGCGGCGAGTATTCGTTCCAAAAGTTCTTGAGCAAGAGCCGCATTAATTTTTTCATGTGCTGATCTCATAATTTCATCGGGAGTCGCTTCGTCTTTAGATGCCGAAAAGTCTTTTGTTTCTAAAGGCTTGCTAATTCCGGAAATATATTTTTCGGCACTGTCAGTGAATTTCCTGAATTCTTCAAATTGTTTTAAATAATTATTGTCGATTTTGATAGGCGAAGATTGAAGCACTTTTATGCCTCGTTCCGTAATCTTAAAATATCCTCTGCGCGTCAGCTCGATTAGTCCAGCCTTACCCAAATAAGTTTTGGCCCAATGAACTCTGTTGGCAAATAACGTCTGCTTTCCAGACGGCAAAAAAACCGCCCGATCATCCGACGATAAACTTAACTCATCAGCCAGCAACTCTACGACGTTAAAAATTCTGACTTCTCCACGAGCAGCCGACTTCAAAACGGGGAGCATAAGCGACTGATAATCTGGAATTGCCATAATTTATGTTAACTGACCGGACAAATTCAGCAAGTACGCAACCTCAAGGCAGCACCCGCCTACAAAACCAGCCCCTCCCGCAATCGCGACCACCGCGCAGGCCGGAAGACCAATCCATCTTTTTGCCACCACTGCACCCACGTAAAAGATGGATTGCCGCGCCCCGCTCACGCGGGGCTCGCAATGACGATGGGGTTGGGCGGGGTTAGGAGAGTCTCGCCTGCGCGGGAATGACGTGGGAGGAGCGTGGGACGCGGCGCCGAAGCCTACCCGTCATTGCGAGTGAAGCGAAGCAATCCATCTTTTTGCCACTATCCCGGCCACGTAAAAGATGGATTGCTGCGCCCCGCTTACGCGGGGCTCGCAATGACGATGGGGTGGGGCGAGGTAAGGAGAGTCTCGCTTGCGCGGGAGTGGCGCGGGAGGAGCGTAGCGCCAGACGCGAAGCAGAAGCTCACCCGTCATTGCGCGGGGCGCGCAATGACGATGGGGTGTGGTGCGGCGCGTTGTACCAGACGCTCGCATTTTACAAAAACCTGATGAGAGACCGGTCAGTTGTTGGCATTACAACTCAGACCTTCAGCACCAGCTTGCCGAAATTCTCACCTGAAAATAGCTTCAACAAAGTCTGCGGAAAACTCTCTAGGCCGGTCACAATATCTTCCTTGCCGATCAGCTTGCCCGCTGCCATCCAGCCCGCCATTTCACGTGCCGCCAGCCCGTAGCGGTCTGCATAATCAAACACCACCATTCCCTGCATCCGTGCGCGGTTGACCAGCAGTGAGAGATAATTCGCCGGCCCCTGTATGGCGGTGGTGTTATTATACTGAGAAATCGCCCCGCAGATTACAATCCGCGCATGCAGGTTAATCAGCGCCAAGCAAGTATCCAAGATCTCGCCGCCGACATTGTCAAAATAGACATCAATCCCGTTTGGGCAGGCCGCTTTTAGCTCTTTTTTAAAATCAGCAGATTTATAATCAACCGCCGCGTCAAACCCCAACTCATTTGTCAGGAACGCACATTTCTGCGCACCGCCGGCAATGCCCACCACCCGGCAGCCTTTAATTTTGGCAATCTGCCCGACCGTGGCCCCAACCGCGCCCGCTGCACCTGAGACCACCACAGTGTCACCTTCCTTTGGTTCGCCCACATC
The DNA here is from genome assembly GCA_002255575.1 of Acidocella sp. 20-57-95. Lineage (GTDB taxonomy): Bacteria > Pseudomonadota > Alphaproteobacteria > Acetobacterales > Acetobacteraceae > Acidocella. Next base: position 147,997 of record NCAT01000004.1, on the reverse strand, counting down.
CAGCAAACCAAAATAAGCGGTCATGCCGGTCATGCCCAGAACATTCAAAAACACCGGTAGCGGTGCCAAGCGTGGGTCGATTTTGGTCAGTTCTTTTGCCTTCACAGTGGCATAAGCCTGAATGCCAAGCGCGCCCGAGACGTAATCCCCAGCTGCAAAGCCAGCCGCCTTGCTCTCCACCACCTTACCCACGCCAAGTGCCCGCATAACCTCGCCGATTTTAACTGGCGCGATGTAGGATTTGCCTTCATTCATCCAGCCACGCATCGCTGGGTCGAGCGATAAATACTCGACGCCCACCAGTACCTCACCATCCTCGGGTGGCCGTGCCGGTTCTTTCACATACGTCCAATCAGAGGCTTTCGGCAGGCCGACCGGGCGTGCCGCCAGCCGGAATTGACGGTTCTCGAACATGCTCATGGCGGTCTCCTATGTTGTCGGCGATGTTGTTTTTGCCTGCCCTATAGGAAAGTACCCGCCATTAATCGTCAAGGACGATTATCGTTTTTCGGTTTCTGCTTCCAAACCAAGCATCTGCGCCAACCTATCAAGCCGCCGCAGCACCGAATCCCCGGCGAACACGCCATTACCTTCTGAGAGGCCCAGTATGAGCCGCCCCGGCGCAATCCGCAGGCTGGTTCCTGCCAGCAATTGCGGCGTTCCGGCCGAGAGCGTGTAAGCCAGCCGCAGCGCCACCCCCAACGCCTCAGCCCGCCGGTTCGCGTGCATATCCAACAGCGACCTGGCGGGGGCCAAAAATGCACTATCCGGCTCAGCCTCGTAACGCAGCGCCATGGTGAGTGCTAAAAACGCCCGGGCATGATGGTCCAGCCCAATGCCAGACTGCCGCAGCACCCGTAAAAACGCCTGCTCGGCCCGATATTCTGGGTGCTCGTGACTGCCGATATCTGACAGCCAGCACGCCGCTTCCCGCAACCTTTTTTGTGCTCCGGTTTCGCTTGGAAATAATGGGTTGGTCCAGGTTATTAGCGCCGGCGGCAAAGCCGGGTCCCGCAATGTCCCGCGCGTCAAATCCCGGCCAGCCGCCAATAGCGGGTCCTGGGCGCGAATTTCCGGCGGCATGAGGCGGGCAAACCAGCCTTCACGCATCCCGTTGGCGCTGAATATCACCCGGTCCACGCCGGAAGCGCGCAGCAGCCGCCGTAAAATTAGCGCCGCATAGGGCAGATCCTCAATGCGCCGCTTTGGCACGCCGGGCATCCGCTCAATCAGTTTGCGGCCGGCCTCGCTGATCACGCCGGCCAAATCCCGCGCTTCTTCCCGCCCGATGGTGTAGTGATGCACCATATTCAGCGGGTAGCCAGTTTGCATAATGTGAATGCGGGCCAGCGCCCGGAACGCGCCGCCTGATAAATACAAATCCCGGCCCGCGGCCTCACCGGTGAAGGGCGCATCCTGTAAGGCCGCGGTGACAATCTGCCGGGCTTTCATTAAATCCCCGCCGGAGCGGTCCGCCAAGCGGATCACACCCACCGGAAGCGTTGCCGACCGCCCGATCTTGCCGGCCTCCAGCCGCACGAGCTCAAGCGAGCCGCCACCCAGGTCTGCCAAAATACCATCCGCCCCGGGAATGCCGCACAGCACGCCCTCGCCCGAAAGCGACGCCTCATCATTGCCGGACAGTACGGAAATTCGCATGTCTGGAATGGTCTTTTGCAAATGCTTTACAAACTCAGGGCCGTTATCGGCGTCCCGCACGGCGGAGGTTGCCAGCACTTCAAAATGCTCAGCCCCCATGGCGCGCGCCACGGCCGCGTAGCGGCGCAGCACCGTCTCAGCCTGCACCAGCGAATCTTTATCCATGCGGCCGGTTTTGGTCATGCCCTTGGCCAGCCGCAGCACTGCTTTTTCGTTGAAAATTTGCACCGGGTTACGAGAATCACCCTCGTAAATCACCAGCCGGACCGAGTTGGACCCCAAATCAACCACTGCCCGCCGCGTGGGCTGGGTTAGCATGTCAACATGCCGGTCATCGACGGAGAATTGATCCATAAAAGCTAATATCGCAGATTCCCCCGTGACAGAGAAGCGACAGCTTCATGACTGTTATGCGGCAGTCCCGCCGACCGTGAGACCAGACATTTTCAACGTCGGCTGCCCCACACCCACCGGCACGCCCTGGCCATTCTTGCCGCAGGTACCCACGCCCGGGTCGAGTGCAAAATCATTGCCGATCATCTCAATTTTGGTCAGCGCGTCCGGGCCGTTGCCAATCAAGGTGGCGCCTTTGACCGGTGCGCCCACTTTACCATCCTCGATCATGTAGGCTTCAGCGGCTGAGAACACGAACTTGCCGGAGGTGATATCGACCTGCCCGCCGCCAAAATTCACGGCGTACAGGCCGCGTTTCACCGATTTGATCATGTCCTCGGTGGTGGCCTCGCCGTTCAGCATAATGGTGTTGGTCATGCGTGGCATTGGCGAATGCGCATAGGATTGCCGCCGCCCATTGCCGGTCGCGCGCATATTCATCAGCCGCGCATTCTGCCGGTCCTGAATGAACCCCACCAGAATACCATCCTCGATTAAGGTGGTGCGTGATGTTGGCGTGCCCTCATCATCCACCGTCAGAGACCCCCGCCGGTCTGGCAATGTGCCGTCATCCACCACCGTCACCCCTTTTGCGGCAATCCGGCTGCCCATCAGCCCTGCAAACGCCGAAGTCTGCTTACGGTTGAAGTCACCTTCCAGCCCATGCCCGATCGCCTCATGCAACAAAATCCCCGGCCAGCCGGCGCCTAACACCACCGGCATTTCGCCCGCCGGGGCGGCGATGCTGGTTAAATTCACCGAAGCCTGGCGGATCGCCTCATGCACGGCACCCTGCCAATATGACGCCGCCATATAGGGTGCGTAAGATGTCCGCCCTCCAGCGCCATAGCTGCCAGATTCCCTTCGGCCATTTTCTTCCATCACCACCGCGACATTCAGCCGCACCAAAGGCCGCAAATCCGCCGTCCGGCTGCCGTCAGCGCGCAGAATTTCAACCACCTGCCACTCGCCCATGATGCTGGCCATCACCTGTGTCACGCGCGAATCCGCTGCCCGCGCATAGGCATCAATTTCGCTTAGCAACGCGGCGCGCGTGGCAAACGGCATCTCAGCCAACGGGTTCAGCCCGGCATAAAGTGGCGCACTTGCCCCCGCCGGGCCGGCCGCCACCATCGCCTGCTCTGAAGCCTTCGCCGCCCGAATGGTCTGCGCGGCGCGGGCCAAGGCCGCCTCGCTCAAATCTCCGGCATGGGCATAATAGCTGGCATCCCCCAGCACGGCCCGTAAGCCAAAGCCGCGCCGCGTATCAAAACTAGCTGAACGGATCCGCCCGTCTTCCAGGCTGATCCCTTCAGATTCCCGATATTCCAGGAATAATTCACCATCATCCGTGCCCTCAAGGGCGGCGGCGATATGCCTTGCCGCCACCACCGGGTCTAACCCGCCATCACCGTGGAAAAGTGTGTGTGCCGTCTCAAGCGCGTTCATTGGTTCACTCCGCCGCTGCAAATTCTGTGTCTAACATGGGCCTTGGCCCCGCCCCGCGCAAACCATGCCGTGCCACAATCGCTGCGGCCAGCAGAAGCACCGCATTCAGCTCGTGCACATAACCCAAATCGACCGAACCTGAGATGATCGTCACCATCCCCAACAGATATTGCAAACTCACCAAACCGGTCATCACCAGAAACGCATCCCGCGGCCCTGGCGGCAAAGTTTCGCGCAAACCGAGGATTGCGGTGATCAGCACCGTCAGGGCGGTAATGGTTGCAAAGACCCGATGGTCAAACTGCACTGCCGCTTTATTTTCCAGCAAGTTCAACCAGCCTGGGTGCAACGCAAAATAATCCGCGGGTACCCAGCGCCCCCCCATCAAGGGGAAGCTATTGTAAACCGTGATGGCATCGGTCGCTGCCACCAGCGCCCCCAAACCCATTGTGAAAATAATCAAAAATATCGATAGATTCAGCCAATGTTTTAAATATCCGCCGCCCTCGATTCGCTCTGGCACAGGCCGCTTCACGCTCAAACCCGTCCAGATCAGCAAACCGAAAATCACCATGCCAGAGACAAAATGCGGCGCTAGCCATTCGGGCGGCGGGTTCAGCACGCCGGGGCGTAAACCCGTGGTTACCATCAGCCACCCATAGGCGGCTTGTAGCCCCCCGAACGCAAACAGCGCCAACAACCACCACGCCAACCGCGCTGAAATCCGCCCTTTCGCGATAAACACCGCCAGTGGCACCAGCAGCACCAACGCCATGATCCGCCCCCAGACACGGTCTAGAAACATTGGCCAGAACAAGGCTTTAAACTGCGCGATCTGCATTGGCGGATGCATCGCTTTATACTGGCTGGTCTGCTGGTAAAGCTGGAACAGATGGGTCCAATCGGCATCGGTGCGGGGGGGGATGAATCCGGTAAAAGGCTGCCAGACCTGCATGATATAGCCGGCACCAATGGTGCGCGCATGGCCGCCGCCCGCCACCATGCCAAATACCATTGCAGCCAGCAGTAATATCCAGTTGCCGATCAGCCGGTCCGGCTTGCTCACCGCGCAGCTCCCCGTAGCCCATGCAACATATACACGAATGCCCCCAACAGCAGCACCGCGTTCATTTGGTGCATTACGCCCACGTCAATAATTTTGGAGACCAGCGCCGTCACACCCAAAGCGTACTGCAAAAGCACCAAAGCGCCCACCGCCAACGCAGCATCCCGCACCGGCCCTTTCAAGCTGCTCCGCAGGGCCATCACCGCTGCGGTTAACACAGCTAATGCCGTTAGTGTCGCGATGGTCTGATGGTCAAACAAAATCGCGGCCTTATTGGCAAATAAGTTCAACCACCATGGCTGCAAAGCCAAATAATCCGCTGGCGGCGCCCCCATGCCTGCCCCGGTTGCAGGGTTATAGACATCAATTGCATGCGTGCCGGATACAAACGTGCCAGCAAACATGGTCATTACCAGCAAGGCGGTGGCCACAAAAGCCACCCTGCGCAGCATCAAGCCGCCCGGCACCGGGGCCGCTACGGGCCGCAGCACCGTGAGCCCGGTCCATAACACCGCCACAAACAAGAACATTGCGGATGAGAAATGCAGGCTGAGCCGCCAGGGCTCCACCGCCACACTATTCGGGTCAAACCCCGAGGCCACCATGAACCAGCCGATTGCGCCTTGCAGCCCGCCCAGCAAAAATAGCAGTGCTAGCCATGGCACCAGCCGTTTTTCGATTTGGCCGCGCACAACGAACACCACCAGCGGCACAAAGAACACCAGCCCGATCAACCGCCCCCACAAGCGATGAAAATATTCCGGCCAGAACAAGGTTTTAAATCCAGCCAGATCGATATTAGGGTGCAGAATTTGCGCTTGCGGGATGGTTTTATAGAGCGCGAACACTTGGTTCCACGCTGCGTCACTAAGGGGGGGCAGCGTCCCCATCACCGGGTCCCAGTTCATAATCGACAGACCAGAGCCGGAATCGCGGGTGTAGCCGCCAATCCCCACCATCACCCAGATCATAAATGCCACGGCCAGCAGCCAAAGCCCCACGGCCTTATTCGAATGTTTTGCCTGAATATCCATGCGCGGGAGGTGGCATTGGTTCTGGGTTTTGACAACCTGCACAATTATTCATGCAGGGTTTTAATCAGCGCCTCTGCCTCATCACGTTCCAGCCGTAACGCGCGTCTGGCGACATCTTGGCTGAATCCCAGCCGCGCCATCGCCGCTAGGACCTTTAGCTCCGGCGCCGCACCGAACGGCCCGGCCCGCTTACGCCGCAAAAATGCCGCCGCCGCCGCCAATTCCCGCGCAGGGTCGTCCGCTAATGCCGCCTGCGCTGCGGCTGCCGCCACCCCTTTGGCCACCAGATGCGCCAAGGCGTAACGCCGAGATTTGCCCTCCCGCGTCAGCCGCTTCCCGCGTGAGGCCGCAAACGCCGCATCATTCAACACCCCGGCCTCTTTCAAGCGCGCCAGCACCCGCGGGATGGCTGATTTCGCCCCCCGCGCCGCCAGTGCAACCTCTTCCGGGTCGGCATCTTCCCCCGCATACAGCCGCGCCCAACGATCAATTTTACGCGAGAGCACCTGCCCCAGGCTCACCTCGGTCGCGGCATATCGCGCCAGATGGTTCAGCGCTGCCTCATATAGCTTGGGTTCGGTGGGTGGTTTTAGCGCCATACACACTAGTCTCGCCGCAATGAAAATTGCTGACAAGCCGGTCATCCCGGATTACCTTACCGCTTACGGCAACTAAAAAACGCGCGAGGAAAGCTCCATGCCCGATTTCGATTATGTGATTATTGGCGCCGGTTCCGCTGGCTCGGTTCTGGCCAACCGCCTCTCCGCTGACGGCACGACCAAAGTCTGCGTGCTGGAAGCCGGCAAGCCGGATCATTCCGTCATGATCAACGTGCCGATGGGGATCGTCGGGCTGCTCGCCACCAAAACCTACAATTGGTATTTCAACACCGAACCGCAGGTGAACTTAAACAACCGCAAACTGTACTGGCCGCGTGGCAAAACCTTGGGCGGTTCATCCTCGATGAATGCCATGATCTATATGCGCGGCGTACCGGCTGATTATGACGAATGGGAAGCCCTTGGGGCCCCGGGCTGGGGCTGGAATTCATTGTTCCCGATTTTCAAACAACTCGAACATAACGAACGGGGTGCTGATGATTTCCACGGTGGTGACGGTGAACTCAATGTCGCGGATTTGCGCAATCCCAACCCGCTGGCTGATCTATTCGTAAAATCCGCCATCGAAACCGGCATAAAATTTAACCCCGACTTTAACGGCGCCGAGCAAGAAGGCGTTGGCCACTACCAAGTGACCCAGAAAAACGGCCGCCGTTTCTCAGCCGCCCGCGCCTATCTCGATGCGGCCAAAACCCGCCCCAACCTCACCATCCTCACCGGCGCGCATGCCACTAGAATCATCACCGAAGGCAAACGCGCAACCGGCGTGGACGTGAAAACCGCCGAGGGGATGCAACGTATGATGGTCCGACGCGAAGTGATTTTGGCAGGCGGCGCCATCAATTCCCCGCAATTGCTCCTGCTGTCTGGCATCGGCCCGCGGGCTGAACTTGCCAAGCATGGCATCCAACAAGTGCATGAACTACCCGGCGTTGGCCAGAATCTCCAAGACCATCTCGATGCCAGCATCATCACCAGAGACAAAACCAAACGCGCTGTCGGCGTCGGCCCGGGGTCTGCCATTACCATGTTCAAAGCCTTCCTCGAATATCGTAAATCTGGCTCCGGCATGCTCGCCTCCAACGCTGCCGAATCTGGTGGCTTTGCGCGCCTGACCCCAGAATCCAAACGCCCGGAAATTCAATTCCATTTCCTGCCCACCATGCTGCGCGACCATGGCCGTAAACTCACCCCCGGCTACGGCATGACATTGCATTGCTGTCAGTTGCGTCCCAAAAGCACAGGCTATATCGGCTTAAAATCCAACGACCCGTTCGCTGACCCGCTGATCCAGCCTAATTACCTTAGCCACGATGATGATCTCGCTGAATTGCTTGCGGGCTATAAATTGGGCCGCCGGATTATGAACACCAAGCTGATGAAGGATGTTGCGGGTGGCGTGGAACTAGACCCCGGCCCGAACGCCACTTCAGATGCGCAGCTCATCGAATATATTCGCAATAATGCCGAAACGATCTACCACCCGGTCGGCACCTGCAAAATGGGCCAGGATGAAATGGCGGTGGTTGATGACCGTCTGCGCGTTCACGGCATTACGAATCTGCGCGTGGCTGACGCCTCCATCATGCCCCGGGTCATCGGCGGCAACACCAATGCCCCCACCATGGTCATCGGCGAAAAAGCTGCCCGCATGATTTTAGCCGACCGCAACGAAGTTTCGGCTATGGCCGCCGCGTAGCGTGCGACATCTCCTCGGCAGCCCCGCGAAAGCGGGGCCCTTTTTTATTTGCCGATGCAAAATCCGCTGAATACGGCATCAAGAATTTCTTCAACCCCGAGCGTGCCAACCAGCCGGCCAAGCGCACTGGCGGCAATCCGCAACTCCTCACCGCGCAATTCGGGCTCATCGGCCGCCAGCGCCTGTGCCAAAGCAGCCGCTGTTTCGCGCACACAGGCCACTTGGCGGGGCCTTGCCAAAGCCGCGGCGCCACGCGTGTCGGTCAGGTTTATCGCTTTTTCTGTCAGCGTTTTCAGAAGCTTTGGCAGACCATCGCCGGTCTTGGCACTGACGGCTAAAAACCCCGAAGGCGTAAACACTGGCACATCAGATTTCGTAATCACGTATAGTATCTCAGCGCTTTCTGGCACTGGTGGAAACAGCGGTGCATCCGCTGCCGCTACCGCAATTACCAGATCAGCTTGTTCACCCCGGGCGCGCGCCCGCTTCACGCCTTCGGCTTCGATTGCATCATCAGTATCACGCAAGCCCGCCGTATCAGTGATCTGCACCGGCACGCCGCCTAAGTCCACCCGCGCCCCGATTGCATCACGCGTGGTGCCCGGCATGTCCGAGACAATCGCCACATCTTCCCCTGCCAGCGCATTCAACAACGTCGATTTCCCGGCATTGGGTGCGCCCAGAATCACAAACTCCAAACCTTCCCGCAGCCGCTCGGCCCGTGGGGAGGCCGCCAGCACGGCCAGCATTTCGTCATGCAGCCGCCGCATGTCCAGCAATAATTTGGCTTCCACTTCGGGGGGCAAATCCTCATCCGGGAAATCGATCAGCGCTTCCTGCTGGGCCATCACCTGCCGCAGCGCCTCACGCCAACCGGCACAGGCGGTCTGCAACGCATCAGCACCGTCAATCGCCAGACGCCGTTGCGCCTCGGTCTCGGCTGCCACCAAGTCGGCGATCGCTTCGGCCTCAAGTAAATTCATCCGGCCATTTAAAAAGGCGCGGCGTGTGAACTCCCCGGCTTCAGCGGGCCTTGCTCCGGCGGCGACAAGTGCCGTACTCACGGCCGCTAGCACCGCCCGGCCGCCATGCAGCGCCAGCTCCACACAATCCTCGCCGGTATAGCTTTGCGGCCCGGGAAATAAAGTCACCAACGCATGGTCCAGCACCGCGCCATGCGCATCGCGCAAAACCTGCAACGAGGCGCGCCGCGCCGGGGGCAGGGCGGTCACCAGCCCTGCCACAATCTGCACCGCCCGCTCACCCGAAAGCCGGACAACGCTCACCGCGCCGCCCCGCCCGGTAATCGGTGCAAAGATCGTTGAAAAACTCAATGTATCACGCCGGCAGCATTAGCTCAGCCACCCGGCTCTGCTTCTGAATATGCTGCTCCAGCACTTTATCCACCGCCGCGAAATCCTCCAGCCGGTACCAAACCCCTTCGGGGTACAGCACCGCGCATGGGCCCAGTTCGCACCGATCCAAGCACCCAGCCTGGTTTACCCGCACACCCTTGATCCCCAGTTCTTTCACACGCACCTTCATATAGTCGCGAATTTTCTCGGACCCTTTGGAGGCACAGCAGCCCCGCTCGTGCCCTTCGGGACGGCGGTTGCCACACACAAAAACATGTGTGCTGAAATACAATGCCGGATCACCTGCCTGCCGCTCACCCATTCAACCGCTCCTGAACCATCGAACACAAAAATCTGATTTGTTTGCCGCACGCGGCACCCGATCTACTCAACCGGAGGATCCCCTAATGTCAAACCGCCGTAAATTTATCCTGTTCGGCACCGCGTCAGTCGGTGCCATGCTGATTGCCCGCGCGTTGCGCGCCCCCGCCCCGGCGCAAGCCGCGGAAACCTTCGAAGTTACCCATAGCGATGCCGAATGGCAGAAGCTGCTCACGCCCGCGCAATATAATATTCTGCGCCAGCAAGGCACTGAGCCGCCTTTCACGAGCCCGCTGCTGAATGAGCATCGCGCCGGTACGTTCAACTGCGCCGGCTGCGCTTTGCCATTGTTTGACTCCAAAACTAAGTATGACAGTGGCACCGGCTGGCCCAGCTTCTATGCACCGCTCCCCAATGCCGTAAAAACATCCGACGATTCATCGCTTGGTATGGACCGCACCGAAGTTCATTGTCGCCGCTGTGGCGGCCATCTCGGCCATGTTTTCCCAGATGGTCCGCCGCCCACGGGCTTACGCTACTGCATGGACGGCCTGGCACTGACATTCACCCCCGCATGACGCAGACGTGAATCTGGCCAAATTCTTACCAGACCGTTATAAACCGTCTTGCAAGGCGGGAGAGGGTGAATGGCCGAAACCATCAATCGGCGAGTCTGCGGTGAGATCGACGGAGATTTCGTACTGTTCCTCATTGGCATCAGGCTGAACCGCCCCTGGAAACCAACATGGCTGCCGGTGTTTTCGGCGATGCCAAAAATGTTGAAAGAGCTCGCCCGTCAGCCGGAGCTTGGGTTGCTGCATTACCGGCTGCATTTCGGCTTTCCCAACAGCATGATCGTGCAATATTGGCGCAGCTTCGCGCACCTTAACGCTTATGCCCAATCGCGCGATAATGCCCACCTGCCGGCCTGGACCGCCTTTAACCGCGCGATCAGCACCAATGGCGATGTTGGGATATGGCATGAGTCTTATCTGGTCGCGCCCGGCACATCGGAGAGTATTTACGTGAATATGCCTCGCTTTGGCTTGGGTGCCGCTGGGGATATTTATGATGCCAGCGGCCCACGCAGCAATGCCCGCAAGCGCTTAACGGCGCTTAAGCTTAAAAAGGCATAGAGCGCGATGACATAAAGTTGGCCCATTCCATGGGTCAACTTTGTGTCTGAATCGCCCTCTAGATATATTTTAGAGGCGGATTCAGACATTAAGAGGTATCGCAAAGCGATGCCGCTTAATGTCATCCGGCTCTAGAGAGCGATGACATAAATTTGGCCCATTCCATCGGGCAGATTTTATGTCATTTTTTATGTCATTCGGCGCTAAGCCACCTTCTCGTCAGCCCCAATACCAAGCTGCTTCAGCTTGCGGTGGAGCGCACTGCGTTCCATGCCGACAAAATTCGCAGTGCGGCTGATATTGCCGCCATAGCGCAGTAATTGCGCCTGCAAATATTGCGTCTCAAACACGTCCCGCGCTTCGCGCAATGGCAACGCCATCACATCTGCCGCCGGATCAATCGCCAAGGCCCGCGGCGCATGGGCGGAAAGCTCGGTGGGTAAATGCTCGGCACGGAAATAATCGCTGGTCTCAGCGCCCCGCATAATCATCAGCCAATCCATGATATTACGCAGTTGCCGCACATTCCCGGGCCAATCATGCGCCTGCAAGGCAGCGATCGCGTCTGATGCCAGCCCGCGCACAGGCAAGCCCGATGTCTCGGCGGCACGGGCCAAAAAGTCCGCCGCCAAGGCCGGAATATCCTCCCGCCGCTCCTTCAAGGAGGGGACACGCAATGGCACCACGGCGAGGCGATAATATAAATCTTCCCGAAATCGTCCCGCCGCCATCTCTGAGGTTAAGTCTTTTGCGGTGCTGGCAATGACCCGAATATCCACCTTCACCCGGCCATCGCCGCCGCCGCCCACACGCTCAAAACTCTGCTCTTGTAACACCCGGGCGATCTTGCCTTGCGTTTCCATCGGCATGTCCGAGACTTCATCGAGCAGTAGGGTGCCGCCATGCGCACGCTCCAGAACACCCACCCGGCGTGGCGACGAACTAGAAGCCTCCACACCAAACAACTCAATCTCAAACCGTTCAGGCGCCAAGATTGCACAGTTGAGCGCGACGAACGGCCCTTCTGCACGGCGCGACTTGGCATGGATCATTCGCGCCACGGTTTCCTTGCCGGCACCTGGCGCGCCAGTAATCAACACCCGCGAGCCGGTGGGTGCGACCCGCTCTATTCCCGCGCGCAAGGCTGCGATCGCTTGGCCTTCCCCGGTCAGGCCTGTCGCCGGTCCAACGCGGAGTCGTAACTCGGCATTTTCCGAAACTAGCTTGGCCGCCTCTAAAGCCCGCCGGACCACCAGCAATAGCCGGTCGGAATTAAAAGGCTTTTCAATAAAATCGTAAGCGCCGCGCTGAATGGCCGCTACCGCCGTCTCAATGGTGCCATGCCCGGAGATCATCACCACCGGCACCGGGGGTGCTTCCTGGTGCAGCACATCCAGAATGCCGATGCCGTCGAGCTTTGAGCCCTGCAACCACACATCCAAAATCACCAGATGCGGGCGGCGGGCTTTATAAGCGGCAAGAGCCTCATCAGATGTCCCGGCACTGCGCGCCTCATAACCTTCATCGCGCAAAATTGCTTCCACCAGCATCCGGATATCCGGCTCATCATCGACGATCAGAATATCAATCATTGTGCAGCATGATCCTCGGCTAACGCATCATTCGTTGGGTGGGGTTCAACAACTTCAAGCAGCGGTAATACTAAACTCACCATCGCACCAAAACCATCAGGTGCCGCATCTAGCGTCAACTGACCGCCATGGTCCTCCATGATCTTGCGCACAATCGCAAGACCAAGCCCGGTGCCTTTGGTCTTATGGGTGACATAAGGTTCCATCAACTTGGCGCGATCCGTCTCCGGCAACCCGATTCCATCATCAATCACCCGCAGCACCGCGTTGCCGGCTTCAGCAAATAACTGCAATTTCACTTGGTGCGCGCCGGGGCGCATGGCCACCGCATCCACCGCATTTTGCAGTAAGTTGGTCAGCGCCTGGCCGATCAACCGCCGGTCGCACATTGCGCGCAAATCTGGCCCTAAAATCTCCACCGTAAAATCAATCTCGCGGCTCGCCACGCGCTGCAGCACCAACGCTTCGCGGGCGATTCGCTCGAGCGATTCGCTCTTCATCACCGGGGCAGGCATGCGTGCAAAGGTAGAAAATTCATCAACCATCCGTCCAATGTCACCCACATGGCGTACGATTGTGTCAGCACATTGTGCAAAACCTTCGACATCGGAGGTAATTTCGCGGCTAAAGCGCCGTTTCAACCGCTCAGCCGATAGCTGAATGGGGGTGAGTGGGTTTTTGATCTCATGGGCAATCCGCCGGGCCACATCGGCCCAGGCCGCTTTGCGCTGGGCCGAGAGCAATTCGGTTACATCGTCAAATGTCACGATAAACCCGTCGGCCATACCGGCTTTTATCTCAGCGCCGATCCGCACCAGCAAAACGCGTTTTTGCATCGCGGGGCCATGTTCGATCTCACCGGTCATGGGGCGCTCCGGTGCTGTCATCACAGCCTCGATCATCGGCGCGAATTCTGGTGCCACGTCAGCCAACTTTTCGCCCAGCCGTGCCTGCAAATCGATCCCTAGAAATTCCGCCGCCGCCCGGTTTGGCAATTCAATCCGCCCCTGCGCATCCAGCCCGATGACACCTGCTGAAACACCAGCCAGCACGGTTTCGGTGAAGCGCCGACGCTCATCCAACTGGCCATAAGCCACCATCAACTCGGCCCGCTGCGCCGCCAGCTGGTCTGTCATTCGGTTAAACGCGCGCGACAAGCCCGCCACCTCATCGCCGGTGGTGGTTTCAGGGACGCGCACGGTCAAATCCCCCGCCCGCACGCGTTCCGCGGCCCGCATTAAATACCCGATCGGCCGCGCAATCTGGTTCGCAATCACCAACCCGATCAAGACCGCTGCTGAGAGAACCAGCAATGCAACGGTCGCAAAAATCAGCGCAAACGAGATCTCAAGCCCGTTGCGGTTCTGCGAAAGCCTTTGATATTCTGCAACCGCGGCCTGGGTTTTTTGGACATGGTCCAAAATCGCCGGGTCAATCGGTCGCTCGATCAGCAACATCAAAGGCGGCGTGGAATCCAGCTGGATTACCGCCCGCTCTAATGTCGCATCCGGCGCACTGATCACCGCGACCTGGCCGCTGCGTGCGGCAGCTATTTCAGTCGAGCTCGGCAGCGTGGCACCCATGCCCGCGAGCAAGCCGGCGGAAGCAATGACCTGCCCGGTCACAGGCTCAAAAATCACCGCTTCGGTTAGTCCGCGTGTGGCCGTCTGCTGCAATAGAAAATTCGCAAACCCGGTCGCGTCACCATAAAAAATCGTGCCGTTTTGGGAAAGGTCATTGGCAATCGCCAGCGCATCCAGCCGGATATCGTTGGTATGTTCCGCCAAATAGCCTTGCGCTACCTGCGAACTTTCATCGAGTGCGGTTTGCACGCGCTGGTTAAACCAAGCCTGAATGCCGATATTAAAAAACACTGTTGCGAAAATTGCCACCAATATCGCAGGCACCGCGGCTACGCCACCAAAGAGCAACACCAGCCGCACATGCAGCCGGGCCCCTGCAGCGCCTTGCCGGCGCTCCAGCACCACCCGCGTCACACGCCCGACCAATATCAGAATCAGTAGCAGCAAGGCAGCAAAATCAGCCACCGACATGCCGACCGCCACCGATGAATGCACACCCAGTTTCACCCGGCCGGCCAAAATCGCGAAGGTTGTAATGCCGAGCAGCAAGGCCAGTGACGCCACCAGCAAGGTGGAAATGCGCCCAAGCAAAATATCCAGCAACCGCGATGCGCGGGAGCGGCTGTTCACGTCAGGTTCAAGGGTCGCTGACATATCCATTTTCTAACCCATCACAGCAAATGCTGGAATTGTGCCACCGTCCAGAACAGCCACAGCAACGAATGCCAAATCCACAAAACCGCCTGGTAGCCGAACAAATATCACCTACCCAACGCGGCGTTGCACGCCGATGCCATGTTCGCGGATTTTCTTGCGCAACGTGTTGCGGTTTAGCCCGAGCAAAGCCGCTGCGCGGATTTGGTTGCCGCGCGTCTCGGCCAAAGTCATGCGGATCAAAGGCCGCTCCAATTCCGCCAAGGCGCGTTCATACAGTACGCCTTCCTCGCCGGTTTCCCGCAGTGTGGCGAGCAGCCGGTTCACGTGCCGTTCGACCACCGCGGCCATCGTATCCGCCTCATCACCGCGCATTGGTGAAGCAACTTCTTCCACCGCCACGTAATCGGCCAATTCCGGCGCTAAAATGGCTTCGGTAATGACTGCTTGCGGCACCAAAGCCGCCAACCTGCGAATCAGATTTTCCAATTCACGCACATTGCCCGGCCAGCGATAGGCCGAGAGCATCGCCATCGCGCCGGGGTCGATGGTCTTGGTCGGCAACCCTTCAGATGCTGCCTTGTTCAAGAAATGTTGCGCCAGCACCGGAATATCATCCGCGCGCTCCCGCAAGGGTGGCAGCCGGATTGGCACGACGTTGAGGCGGTAGAATAAATCCTCACGGAACTGGCCGCTCCGGATGAGTGCCCGTAAATCGCGATGGGTCGCTGCCACAATTCGTGCGTTGGCGCGGATCGGCTGGCGCCCACCCACCGTTGTGAACTCGCCTTCTTGCAACACCCGCAGCAGCCGCGTTTGTGCTTCGGGTGGCATATCGCCGATTTCATCGAGGAATAATGTGCCGCCATTGGCCTGCTCAAACCGCCCCACATGCCGGTTGGTGGCACCTGTAAAGGCGCCACGCTCATGGCCGAATAATTCACTCTCAATCAGCTCACGCGGAATCGCCGCCATGTTGATGGCGACGAACGGGCCAGCCCGACGGCGGCCATAATCATGTAGCGCACGCGCCACTAATTCCTTACCGGCGCCAGATTCGCCATTCACCATCACGGTCAGATCGGTGGTGGTCAGCCTGGCGATGACGCGGTAAATTTCCTGCATCGCCGGGCTGCGGCCAATCAACGGCAATGCCTCGTCAGTATTCTTTGGCGCCTCAGCGGCCACCGCGTTTTGCAACGGCTGTTTAATCGCCCGGTCCACCACGGAGAGTAAATCAGCGAGGTCAAAGGGTTTTGGCAGATAATCAAACGCCCCGCGCTGGGTTGCCTGCACAGCGGTGGTGAGGGTGGATTGCGCGCTCATGACAATCACCGGCATCTCGGGGCGGATGCGCCGAATGCGTGGCACCAAATCCAGCCCGTTTTCATCCGGCATAATCACATCGGTAATCACCAGATCACCTTCACCATCCTCGACCCAGCGCCACAAGGTGGCGGCAGAAGATGTCGCCCGGACCTGATACCCTGAACGACCCAACGCTTGCGTTAATACGGTGCGGATTGAGCGATCATCATCAGCGATTAAAATCGTCGGCAAGGTGGTCATGAATGTTCACTCTCAGAAGGTTCTTCAAATACCGGCAGATTAATTCTGAATTCGGTTCGGCCCGGCCTGCTATCCACATCGATCAACCCGCCATGGTCGGCAACGATTTTGGCAACCAATGCCAGCCCTAGCCCGCTGCCCGTTGCCTTGGTGCTGATAAAGGGTTCGAACAAATGCCTGCGAATATCATCGGGAATCCCCGGCCCGTTATCGCGCACGGAAACGAATAACGGCAAATTCGCGCGCCCGCGTTTGGAGGCTGCAGAGAGCCGTACACCATGTTGAAAGCCGGTGGAGAGATGAATTTCACCGTCAGGTCGGTCCATCCCGGCGATCGATTCCGCGGCATTTTTCACCAAGTTTAGCAGCACCTGGATTAACTGGTCACGGTTACCATGCACATGCGGCAGGGAAGGGTCGTAACTCTCGATAAATTTGATACGCGCTGCAAAGCCGGAGCCCGCCAGTTTGCGCACATGCTCCAGCACACGGTGGATATTCACAGCGTCACGCTGCAATTTTTTCTCACCGAACGTTTCCATCCGTTCCACCATCGCGCGGATGCGGTCGGCCTCATCGCGGATCAGCACGGCCAATTCCCGGTCCGCCGGTGGCGCGCTGGTTTCTAGCAACTGCGCCGCACCACGAATGCCCGAGAGCGGGTTTTTCACCTCATGGGCTAAAATTGCCGCCATACCGGTGATGCTGCGCGCCGCGTTGCGGGCTGACATTTGCTGGTCCAGCGCGCGTGCCGCCGAACTATCCTGCAGGGTCAACACAACTTGGCCAGCAACATCAGCCAGAGGTGCCGCCTGAATTGAGGTGCCACGGCGCGACAGGCGCGGCCCTTCCAGGACCATATCATGCTCAGCCACTGTCAGCCCATCGCGCCTGGCGCGTTCCAGCACCAGAAAAATTGGATGATCCGCGGGCAGCAAATCGCTCAGCGCTTGATCCATCAGTAATGCGCTTGAAGAGCCAAAAAACTCCTCGGCGGCGTAATTCACGAAGCGGAACGCGTCATTTTCATTCAGGACCACCACCGCAATTGGCAGTGCCCCCAATATCTGCCCATAATCCAGCTTCACCACATTGGCTGGCGGCGATGACCGCCGCACCATGCCGAACGCTCGCCTAAGGCCGCTCATGCTGCCAACGCCATCTGCACGTCAGATTGGCGTACGAAGCCCGACGCGATCAGCGGATCGTAAAACGCGTCAATCAAGGCAATCACGTCTTGCGAGCTGTCCAGCCGGTTCATCTGCGCCCTGAAAGCCGCTGAGCCGTGCAGCCCGTGCGAGTACCAGGCCAGATGTTTACGCGCCAACCGCATCCCGGCATTTTCACCAAAATGCGCGCGGATTGAAGCATAATGGCGCAGCATAATCTCTTTCTGGGCTGCCAGATCTGGGTCGGGCACAATCTCACCAGTGGTCAGATACGCTGCCACCTGTGCTAAAAACCATGGCCGCCCGTAGGAGCCGCGCCCGATCATCACCCCGTCGGCCTTACTGCGCGCCAAGGCTGCCACGGCCTTCTCGATGCTGGTGATATCGCCATTGACGATGATGGGGATTTTCACCGCCTCCTTCACCTGCGCCACAAAATCCCAATCAGCGACACCTTCATAAAATTGCTGACGGGTCCGGCCATGCACCGTCACCATCGCAATGCCGGCTTCTTCTGCAATTTTCGCTAAACGCGGCGCGTTCAGGCTTTGCAAATCCCAGCCCATGCGCATTTTCAGCGTCACCGGCACATCCACTGCCCGCACGGTGGCGGCCAAAATCTTTTCAGCCAAAATCTCATCGCGCATCAAGGCGGAGCCGGCCGTCTGGCCGATGGCGACTTTTTTCACCGGGCAGCCAAAATTGATATCGATTAAATCTGCGCCATTATTCACGGCAATCCGCGCCGCCTCCGCCATCGCTTCGGGCTCGCAGCCTGCCAACTGCACCGAGGACGGGCCACCGCCCGCCACCACTTCGGCCATGCGCATGGTGTTGCGGTTCTCCCGCACCATTGCCCAGCTCGCGATCATCTCGGAGACCACCAACGGCGCGCCCATATCCTTGGCCAGCGCCCGGAACGGCAAATCCGTCACGCCGGACAAAGGTGCCAAAATAACCGGCTTTTCGAGCGCAACTGCCTTCGGGCCGCTGCCAATGATGATAGGTTTAATGAGAGGGGTAAATATATTGCTCATGATTTGTGCAAACTACCTGCCTGCAGGGCAGTACGCAATCACCTGTTGACGGGAAAGCCGCTGCTCGTCACATCTGCGCCTCATGAAAATCTCAGCCATCCTGGTCGCCGGCGGCACCGGCTCACGCTTTGGCGGTGCGGTGCCAAAGCAGGTTCTGCTTCTGGCCGGCAAACCGGTTATGCGACACGCCGCCGAGGCTCTGCTTGCCCATGTCGATCTCCTGCAGCCGGTCGGCGACGCTGCCATCATCGGGCCGGCTTTGGAGGGTCTAGACTACCGGCCAATCGTCCCCGGGGGCGCAGAGCGGCAGGATTCGGTCCGCAACGGCCTGCAAGCGCTGGCGCCGTACGCGCCCGATATTGTGCTGGTGCATGACGCTGCCCGCCCGATTATCCCGCCCGGGACCATCGAGGCCCTGCTGGCAGCTCTGCAAACCTATGAGGGGGCCATCCCTGCTGTGCCCGTGACCGACACACTCAAGCGCGGCCATGAAGGCGCGATTGTAGAAACCGTGCCGCGCGGAGGGCTCTTCCGCGCCCAAACCCCGCAAGCCTTCCGCTTTGCCACCCTGGCGCGCCTGCACGGTGAGGCCAAAGGCATGGTGGCAACCGACGACGCCGCCTTGTTGGAGGCCGCTGATTTGCCGGTGGCGTTGGTGGCGGGTGCCGAACAAAACATCAAAATCACTTACGCAGAGGATTTTTCACGCGTGCAACATATTTTAGGCGGCCAGCTTATTCCGCGTATCGGCTCTGGTTTTGACGTGCATGCCATGGAAAGCGGCCGCCCGATGATTATTTGCGGCGTGACCATTCCGTTCGAAAAAGGCCTGGCTGGACATTCAGACGCTGATGTTGGCATTCACGCGCTGTGTGATGCTATTTATGGTGCGCTGGCTGAAGGCGATATTGGCCGCCACTTCCCGCCCTCCGAAGCCACCTGGAAGGACATGGATAGCGCGCGCTTTTTGCGCCACGCCGCCGAACGCATCGCCGCCAGGGGTGGTGTTTTGTGCAATGCAGACATTACGATTATCTGCGAACAGCCGAAAATAACGCCGCATGCCACCGCCATGCGCACGCGCTTAAGCGAACTTCTCGGCGTCACAGTTGAACAAATCTCAGTTAAAGCAACTACTTCTGAGCGGCTTGGGTTTACAGGCCGAGGCGAAGGCATTGCCGCCCAAGCATCAGTGATAGTTATGATTCCAGCCTAACATCGCTTGGAGCATTGCTGCGCTGCGCAATTATGCTTGCTTCGCGCTGCGCCGAAGTCATATACAGTGCACTGCAGCATGAGTTTACTCTGCTGCTTTCTTGGACGTTTCCTCCCTAAACTTGGCGGCACTTCGGTGCCGCCTTTTTTTTGCAAAGTGCAGGCCTAATGCCCAGCGATGGCTTTGGTTTCAATAATACTTGGCGCCGCCCCTAAAAGCGCCCCGGCCTTGGCAAAAGCCGCTGCCAGATGCGGAGATTTCATATGCGAATCTGCTGCTGCCTGATTTTCATAAATCTCAAATACATGAAAGCTCCCGGGCTTCTTGGGCTCCTCGTGCAGAACATACATTTTCACGCCGGGCTCTTTATGGGTCTCTTTCACCAGTTCCTTCAACACCGCCCGCAACTCATCCTCTTTCCCAGGGGCCGCAACCACATGGGCAAATACATGCACAGCATCAGACATCAGCGTTTCCTTTGATTTTTGTTTCAGCTTCATCAGCCTAGCCAAAACGCCGATCATCCCCAAAACACATTTGCGACACCCCACCCAAGCGCTGGGAAACGGCAAATTCGCTCTCACAGGTCAGCTGGTGGTGTCGGTGAGAACCGGCAGCGGAGCGTGCTAAAGCACGTGAGCACCGCAAGCGCAGCCGGCGCCGCTTAGCTGCTGTTTAGGCAGCGACCGCGAATGCTACGTTGTTATCGTTCGCATTTAAGTTATAGCCCGATAACGGCGGTACAATGCCGAGCAAAAGACAGGTCTTTACCACGCGTGTCGAGGCTGTTTCATCCCCAAATATTTCTTGGCGTCCCGATGACGAAGCGGCGCAGCCGCGTAGTCTGAATCGGGCCGCCTAGAAAAGGTTGGTGGAGATGCCGGGTACTGCCCCCGGGTCCACAACGTTTATTCCACGTGCCGTTTATCGCCATAGCCAGCAAGCTGGCATCGCTAATATAGGCAAGGACGGTGAGATATGAAAGAGATAGCATCATGACCCTCTCGCACGACCAACAAGCTGAAATCGCCGCCGCCCGCGCCAACCTCTCTAGCACTTCGCGCCCGAGCGTTCCTGCGCTGGAAGCCATGCTGTTCACCGCCATCCCGGTGCTGGACCACGGCTTTATCCGGGTGGTCGATTATATGGGCGATGACGCCGCTGTGGTGCAGGCCGCGCGCGTCTCGTATGGTCGTGGTACCCGCAAAACCACCGAGGATGAGGGGCTGATCCGCTATTTGATGCGGAGATGTGCGAGATTAAATACCATGTAAAATTACCCATTTTCGTGGCGCGCCAGTGGATCCGCCACCGCACCGCCAATGTGAATGAGTATTCCGCCCGCTATTCCATTCTGGACAAGGAATTCTACATCCCGGCACCTGAGCAACTGGCCGTGCAAGCAGCTGATAACCGGCAAGGCCGTGGTGCGGTGCTGGAAGGCCAGGCCGCCGCTGACGTGTTGAACATATTGCGCCGGGACGCCGAGCAAACCTACGCCAACTACGAAGACATGCTCGATGAGAGCAAATACGGGCTGGCGCGTGAACTGGCGCGGATGAATTTGACGTTGAATACTTATACGCAATGGTACTGGAAAACCGACCTGCATAACCTTTTCCACTTCCTGCGCCTGCGCGCCGACGCGCACGCCCAATACGAAATCCGCGTCTATGCGGAAGCCATGATGGAGACGGTTAAAGCCTGGGTGCCTTTAAGCTATGGCGCATTCACCGACTACCGCTTAGGTGCGGTCACGTTCTCGGCCAAAATGCTGGATATTTTAAAACGTATGTTATCCGGTGAGCAGGTTGAGCAACCCACCAGTGGCCTGTCCAAGCGCGAATGGACGGAGATGATGGTGGCCCTCGGCCGCTAGCCCTCATCCCACGCCGCTTTAACCGCCGTCACGCTGCGAACGATCAGGGCTGGTTATGATCGGTTTGGATAAGCGGTTAAGTTTAGGTGGGAAATAAGGTTGGCGGGGTCGCCCAACAGGCGGAATTTTTTGTCGCGCGCGGTGCTTCCGGTCTCAAGTGTGACCGCCGCGGGTTTTATGTGAAAATGCTTGGCCAGCGCCGCCAGGATCGCCTGATTGGCGCGGCCGTCTTCGGGTGGGGCGGCGACAGCGATTTTCAGGCGGGCAGGTGGCCAGCCAGGGGAGGCGGCAGCTTCGATGATGGTCCCGATCGCGGTGCGTTTGGCGCCAGGCTGGGCTTTGACTGCCAGAATGATGCCGCCTGCCGTTTCTTGCCAGCATTGCGGGGCGGGGACTTGCGGATTGGTCGTCATTCGCTATCACCCGCCTCTCATTTGGAACTGGACTTATTATGGCTCGGCAAAAGCATGGCCGCAAAATTGATGGCTGGCTGATTCTCGACAAGCCGCAAGGCATTACCAGCACGCAGGCGGTGAATAAGGTGAAACGTGCGCTGGATGCGCAGAAAGCCGGGCATGGCGGGACGCTGGACCCGCTGGCGACAGGTATTTTGCCCATTGCGCTGGGGGCCGCCACCAAAACCGTGCCCTATGTGATGGATGGGACGAAATTGTACCATTTCACCATCAGGTTCGGTGAAGCGCGGGATACCGATGATGCCGAGGGCGCGGTGACGCAAACCCACGATTACCGGCCCACTGATGCCGAGATCAATGCGGCTTTACCGGCGTTCCGGGGCAAAATTATGCAAATTCCGCCGTCATTTTCGGCCATAAAGGTGGATATTGATTGGCCGGCCTGACGCGGATACCGCCGAGTTTGAAGTTTCATCGGGCAAGGGCGTTTATATGCGCTCGCTGGCGCGGGATTTGTCGCGGGCTTGTGGGACCGTTGGGCATATTGTGGTGCTGCGCCGGCTGAGAGTGGGGCCGTTTATGACAAAAATGGCGGTTCCTATGGACATGATGCTGAATTCGGAGCATACGCCCGCCACTCTTGCAGAACTTATACTGCCGATCGAGACCGCGCTGGACGACATCCCGGCACTGGCCCTGACGGCGGTTGAGGCACATGCTCTCTCAAATGGTCAACCAATCAGTTTGGTTGATCTGATGGGGCGGATTCCAGAGGCCGCTAACCCCGATAACGGGTTGGTGCGCGTGCTGGCTGCAGGACGCGTTCTGGCACTGGCCCGCCTTTCAGAGGGCTGGCTGAAATCAGAGCGTCTCATTCAACATTTTTCGTGAAGGATATCACGATGTCGATTACACCAGAACGCCGTACCGAAGTTATTGCCGAATACGCCACCGCCGCCAACGATACTGGCAGCCCTGAAGTGCAGATTGCCCTGCTCTCTGAGCGTATTGTGAACCTCACCGAACACCTCAAAACCCATGCGAAAGATTTCCATTCGCGCCGTGGTCTGCTGGTGCTCGTTGGTCAGCGCCGCTCCTTGCTGGACTATTTGAAGCGCAAGAGCCTCAAGCGCTATCAGGACCTCATCGCGCGCCTCAACCTGCGCCGCTAGTTGAGGAAGGCCAGGGGACGTTGTCCCCCGGACCCCTGCTAAGGGCTCGCCCTTAGAACCCTGGACTTAAGAAAAAACCCTCGCTCCCAGGTGTTGAAACACCTATGGGCGAGGGTTTTTTTTAAGTCGGCTTCGTTGGCGGGGATTTTCATCATGGTTCCGGTCATGGGGATGAAGAAGCAGCCCATGTCGCGGCGGGAGTGGATTTTGCCGTTTTCGTCTTTTGAATAGACGTAGAAGACCTGGCCTTGTTTGAAGGGCTGTCCGATGGGGATGATCATGCGGCCGCCGGGCTTGAGCTGGGCGAAGAGGGCGGGGGGGGCGTATTGGGCGGCGCAGGTGACGATGATGATGTCAAAGCCGTCTTTTTGTTCGGGCCAGCCGTAGTAACCGTCACCGACGCGGGTGGTGATGTTGTCGTAGCCGAGCGGTGAGAAAATTTTATGGACGGCGTTGCCAAGCGGCTCGATGATTTCGATTGAGTAGGCGGCTTTGACGATGCGCGAGAGCAGCGAGCTTTGGAAACCGCTGCCGGTGCCGATTTCGAGTGAGACATCATTGGGGCCTGGTTTGCAAACCTGGGTCATATAGGCCTGGCCGAGATAGTCCGACAAAGCGGAGCCGTAGCCGAGCGCCCAGGGTTTGGGGGGCTGGTCGTAGGCGTCGCCGCAGGTGGAGCGGTGCTCGGAGTAGATATAGTGGTAATATTCGCGCGGCAGGGCCTGGAAGGCGGCCAGCACCAGCGGGTCGGCTGAGCCTAGGCGCATTTTGAGATAGTCGGCGATGGCTTTCATGGCGGCGGGTTTGCGGGCTTGGATGGCGGCGAATTGTGCATCAGTCAGGGTGACTGGCCGGCCGGAGGCTGCCATGGCGGCTTGGAAAGCGTCGCGGGTCCAGGGCTGGCCATTTGGGGTGGCCGGGGTTGTTAGCAGCGGTGCGGTCGCGGCGGGGGCGGCGTTGTCCGCGAAGCTGAGGGACGGGGCGGCGGCGAGTGCGGCGGCGGTGCTGATTAGTCCGCGACGGGATAGGCTGGTTGGGTGGTCGAACAATTGAGTTGTCTCCTGGTCGCGGGGAAAGATGCTGCGGCTGCGATATACAGGAGAATGGCGGCGGCTAAAACAGCGTGCAGGCCGAAATTTCGGGCGATGAGATTGGCGAGTGGGGTGGCGACCACTGAGAAGGCGCCGTTGAGCCCCCAGGCCCAGGGCAGGAAGCTGCCGCCGGAGACTTTCTCGAGGCCGAGCGGAAACGGCAGGCCGAGCGCGATGGAGACCGGCGCGATGGCGATGATGACCAGGATGGCGCGGAGCAGGAAGGGCCAAGCGCTGGCGGCGAGCATCCCGCTTGGCAGGAACAGCAAGGCAAGGCCCGCCCAGATTGAGAGAATTCCGCAGGCAAGCCAAACGCCGCGCTGGGCGATGGCTTCCAGGCGGGTGCTGATGAGGCTGCCGAGGCCGGAAAACATCAGCATGAAGCTGAGGACCAGTGCGAAGCCGGCGGCGCGGTCGTTCAGGAAGGCGCTGGCTTTTTCGATGCCGAAGATTTCGATGAACAGAAAGCCCAGGGCAAGGGCTGGGAAATAGATGATGGGGCGGATGAGGCCGATGCCGGATGGTTCTGATTGCGCGATGCGTGGGGCGATTAGTGGGACGAGCAGGACGAAGGCGGCGATGATGATGGCCTGAGCCAGCACGGCGAGATTAACCAGCGCACCGATTTCCGATTGTGGCAAAATTTGCAGGCGCGCCAGCAGCACGCTGAGATTCGCGAGACGCAGCACGGAATAGAAGCTGGGACGGTCAGACGTGACCGGTGCTAGGTTGAAGGCTTGTGAAGAGACGCTGGGCTGGCCTTGCAGAATTTGAACAGCTTCATCGGCGATGGAATCATCGGCACCTGTGGAGGTGACGGTGCCGTCGTCGAACGAGACGGCGGGGAGGTCGTTATAGAGGTTGTTGCGGGCGGCGGTGAAGTTGAAGCCTTGATAGTAGGAAATGTCGAAAGAGCGATCGTCAGTCCATTTGGCGGCGGTTTTGATGTCTCCCTGGGTGAAGGCATCCCGGCTGACCAGGATGCGGGCGTTCCAGGCGGAGCGGTAGATGATGACATGGGCGAGTGGGTCGGGTGTGTTGGTAGCGGCCAGGGCGGCGCGGACGGTGGCGAGCATGCGCAGCGCATAGACCGGCAGGTCTTGGATCGAGACGGGGATGGAGATGATGCCGCCGGGTTTTAAATCGCGCAGATAGGTTGAGAAGGCTTGCACGGTGATGGCGTTGACGTTGGCGGGGGAGGAGTCGAGGAAGTCGGCTGAAAGGTCGATAATGTCGTACGGGCCGGTGGTTTGTGCGGCGGCGACAGGGCTGAGGCGGCTGATGGTGACAGCTTGGTTGCTGGCGAAGGGCGGGCTGGTGCCGAGGCCGGTTGTGATGGCGCTGTAGAGAGCGGGTTCGGGTTCAAGCGCGGTGATGCGGTTAGCGCCGAGGGCCAAGGTTTCGGCGATGCGGAAGCCGCCGGAGGCACCAATTAATAAGATGTCCGCGCTTGGGCGCAGCGTATAGGGTAATGCATCCAGCGCGCCTTTGGCGTAGCCGGTGCTGGGGGTGGCGTTGCGTGGCAGGCTCGCGATGCGGATACCATCGCGGTACAGGCCGAGGCTGCGTGGTGGGTCGGTGTAGCCGAGCATGCCGGAATCATTTGAGATGTCGGTATTCACCCGTTCGGTGAAGTCATCAAGCAGCAGATAATCGCCGTGCGGGGAACGGAGTTCGGCGAGGATTTTGGCGTTGGGGGTGTGCAGCGGCGGGTAGATGGGTTTGTATTGGCTGACCACGGCTTGCGGGCCGAGGAGCAGTAAGGCTTCGGCGAGGATGAGCGCGAAACTTGCAGCCAGGACCGCGCGTTTTCGGAATTTGGTGGTAAAGGCGGCAGCCATGGCAAGGGCGGGAAGCAAGGCTGGAATGAGGTCGAACGGGCTGAGCAGATACATCAGGCCGAGCACTATGATGGAACCAAGCCCGGCGCCGGTAAGGTCGGCGGCATAGACGCGGCCGATATTTTGATAATTCACCACGAAGGTAAGGCTGATGAACAGGCCGGCCAGGAAAAAGAACGGCAGCAATGCTGCGTAGTAAAGCGCAATATTGCCCAGTTGCGGCAGATAGGTGGCTTGGTTCTGCAATTGCAGCGGGTTGAACGGGTTGAGGATGGTGAAACTGTAGCCCAGCGCGGCGCTGAGGGTGAGGAGTGTGGGCAGGCTGGCTAACAGAATGTCAGAGCGGCGGGCGAGGGCCTCGCCAGCGAGGGCCAATGTGACGCCGCTGAAGGCGAAGCCGACCATGACGATTGAGATGACCCAGTAGCCATAGTCGGACCAGTTGGCGACGGCGAAGTAACGCGTCAGCGCCGTCTCAATGCCGACGGCGGCAAGTGAGACCAGGAACAGCGGAAGGAGTTTCATTGGCTTTTTGCCTTGGATTTTAGGAAGGCGAGGACGAGCGCGTTGAAGCGCGCCGGTTCATCAACGAACAGTGCGTGCCCGGCTTTGGGGAACAAAGCGGTTTGTGAATTGGGCCGGTCAAGCAATAGATTATGCGCCTGGCCGGCGAGGTGCGGGCGAACAATGTAAAGCACCGGGACATTGGTAGAGAATAACGCGTCGCGCCAATAGGTGCGGGGGACTGGGTAGGTGAGGAGGAGGCGGGCATCATCGGCAGGAACGCGCAGGCAAGCGGTGATCAAGCGGTTGAGATAGGCGGGTGATTGGTGTGTGTGGAACATCCCCGGAATGAAGGCGCGCATAAAGGCGCTGTGTTCGGTGGGGTAATGGTGGTGCTGGCCAGACGGGGCTGGGGGTGGATTTTCGCCGACGGAATTATCGACCAGTACAAGGGCGGAGATACGTGAGTCGCCGGAGGCGTGGATGTAGGCCAGCGTGTCTAGCACGCCCAATGACCAGCCGATGATGATGGTTTTTGAAACACCAAGATGGTTAATGAGGTCACCGATGTCCTGACCCCGCCGGTCCTGGTTGTAGCCACCAGGGGCGATTTGTGAAGCGCCTTGCGCGCGCGGGTCGAAGGCGATGACGTGGAAGTGGGCGGAGAAGGCACGGATTTGTGGGGCAAAAATCCAGGCCGGGATGGTCCAGCCGGGGACCAGGATGATGGTAGGGGCGGATGTTGTGCCGGCTTCGTCGTAATGCAGGTGGATGCCGTCTGACGTTATGAAATAATGATCCGTTGTGTCGGGTAGGCTTTGGGCCGGGGCACGCGCGATTGCCACAAGCATAGCAACACTAAGGGCGAGGAGAAGGCGCTTCATGCCGGTACCTTGGCCGGTGGAATCGCAGCTATGTCAATTCTCTGAGGGTGATATTTTGCCGGGGTGGTTGCGGGTTGCGGCTCAGCCCCGACATTACGCGGTATGGATGAAGCACAAATTGATTTTTCGGGGTTTCCGGCTGGCGGCGTGGCGGTTGTGATCGGCGCCAGCGGCGGCGTTGGCGGCGCCTTGGTGACGGCGTTGCAGCGCGTGCCAGAATTTAGTGAGGTGGTAGGTTTCTCGCGCAGTGGTGCGTTGCCGGTGGATATTACCTCCGAAGCATCGATCGCTACGGCGGTGCAGAGCTTGAGCGGGCGGGAAATTCGGCTGGTGATCGATGCCACCGGGTTTTTGCATGGCGATGGGTTTATGCCGGAGAAGAGCTTTAAAGAGTTGAACGCAGCACATTTGGCCGCGTCTTTCGCGGCCAACGCGCTGGGACCGGCTTTATTGATGAAGCATTTCCTGCCGTTATTTCCCCGCCAAGGCCGGGCGGTGTTTGCCAGCCTGTCTGCCAAAGTGGGCAGTATTGGCGATAACCAGATTGGTGGCTGGTATAGCTACCGGGCAGCGAAGGCAGCACTAAACCAGCTTGTTCATACGGCAGCCATTGAGCTCAAGCGCAACCGGCCGGAAGCTGTCTGCGTGGTTCTGCATCCGGGGACCGTGACCAGCCGACTTTCAGCACCTTTTGCAAAATCTGGTTTGCATGTGCGGCCACCGGCCGAAGCGGCCGCGGATTTGCTGGGCGTCATCAACCGGTTAGCGCCGACTGCGAGTGGAGGCTTTTTTGACTATAAGGGCGCATCGCTGCCCTGGTGAACACAACGCGCTGTCTGCCACGTGCGAAGGGTGCTCAAAAGTCAGGCCGAGCACCTACTTAATTAACTATACAGACCATAAGCTTTGGTCTATCGAAGGGGTGGTCGTGCGTCCAACGAGGCGCGTTTCTAGGAACAATCCCGCTCATGTCACCTATTTCAGCGCTCCCAAAATCCATCGCCACAGTGTCCCTCAGCGGCACGCTGCCCGATAAGCTGGAATCAGCGGCAGCGGCCGGGTTTCAGTCGGTTGAGATTTTCGAGGCTGATTTGCTGGCTTACGATGGCACGCCGCGCGATGTGAGGCGGCTGGCAAGTGATTTAGGCCTGGCGATTTCGATCTTTCAACCGTTTCGGGATTTTGAAGGCATGGAGCCCGCGCAGTTACAGCGCAATCTGCTGCGTGCCGAACGCAAGTTTGATGTTATGGCCGAGCTAGGCACTGATTTGCTTCTGCTTTGCAGTAACATTCAACCCGCCACGTCGCCCGACCCCAACCGTGCGGCGGCAGATTTGCGCTTGCTGGCGGAGCGGGCAGGGGCACGTGGCTTTCGGGTCGCGTATGAGGCGTTGGCGTGGGGAACGCATGTTAAATATTGGCGGCAGGCTTGGGATATTATCAAGCGGGTTGACCATCCCGCCCTCGGCTTGGCGCTGGATAGTTTTCACACGCTGGCGCTAGGTGACACGCTGACCGGCATTGGCGAAGTGCCTGGCGAGACATTATTCTTCATGCAGCTAGCCGATGCGCCACGCTTGAATATGGATGTGCTCTCCTGGAGCCGCCATTACCGCAACTTCCCCGGGCAGGGGGACTTGGATGTGGCTGGCTTTGTGCGGGACGCTTTGAAGGCGGGTTATTCAGGCCCGCTCAGCCTGGAGATTTTCAATGATGATTTCCGTGCCGGCCCGACCCGCCCGATGGCGCTGGATGGCTTACGCTCGTTGATCTGGGTGGAAGCCGAGGCTGGCCGGACAAAATTGCCGCCCGTGCCGAAATTGGATGGGTTTGAATTTATCGAATTCGCTGTGGATGAGCCGACGGCCCAACAATTGGCAGAGTTTCTGCTGCCGTTAGGGTTTCACCATACTGGCCGGCATCGCTCCAAAGCAGTGAATTTATACCGGCACGGTGCCGTAAACATCGTGCTGAATGCCGAGCCGGATAGTGCCGCTTCGGAGCATTTTGTGCGGCACGGCGCTTCAGTGTGTGCCTTGGCGCTGAAAATTGATGACGTG
The DNA here is from genome assembly GCA_002255575.1 of Acidocella sp. 20-57-95. Lineage (GTDB taxonomy): Bacteria > Pseudomonadota > Alphaproteobacteria > Acetobacterales > Acetobacteraceae > Acidocella. The sequence goes on along the minus strand of NCAT01000004.1, from coordinate 118,598 downwards.
AACGCCACCTTGGCGCGGGCTACCGCACTTCTCTCCGCCACCTGGGCCGAACGCACTGGCCCTGGCGAGCACCGGATACCAGCCGTGCGCGAGCCGGATGGAACGTTGCTTTATCTGGTAGAACCGTCCGCCGCCGCACAAATGTGGACGCAGGATTTTGATTTAGACCCGGCCTCAGCGACCGATGAAACGCCGTTCAAAATCGACCATATCGCACAAGCGCTCAGCCCCGGCTCGATGGACCGGTTTGTGTTGTTCTACCGCACCTTATTTGGCCTGACCGCCGACCCTACGATTGAGTTTGCTGACCGGTTTGGGCTGATCCGCTCGCGCACCATGAAAAGCGAAAATGGCGAGGTGCGGATTGCACTGAATATTTCAGAAAGTCCGGCTACCGAGACAGCACGTTTCGTCGCCCAAGGCTCTGGTCCCGGCGTGCATCATGTGGCTTTCGCCACGAATGATATTTTGCAGGCAACCGCTCAGGCGCGCGATGCGGGGCTGAAGCCCGTGCCGATTCCGGCGAATTATTATGAGGATTTGGCAGCGCGGTTCGGGCTGGATGAGGATATATTGGCCGCCTTAGAAAAATGCGGGATTCTGTACGACCGCGATGCGTATGGTGAGTTCCGCCATGCTTACACGCCACATTTTTCTGGCCGGTTCTTCTTCGAGTTGTTGGAGCGCCATGGTTACCAGGGGTTTGGCGCCAATAACGCGCCCATCCGCTTGGCCGCCATGACGAGGCAGCGCGAATATGGTGGTTAATCTGCCGACATCATGAAGAGCGCCACCGCATCAGTAATCATGCGGCGCTGGCGTTCGCGCAATTTCGGCTCGTTCAGGTCACATTCGAAAATGGTGCCAAAGGTCTGCCGGTTCGACACGCGATAGTAACACATCGCGCTGATCATCAGATGTAGATCAACGGGGTCAAGATTGCGTTTAAACACGCCCGCCTGCAGCCCGCGGGACAACAGGTTTTTCACCACCATCAAGGCCGGGCGATTGGTCTCGCGCACCGCGCGCGAGGCTTTGACGTGCGCGGCGTTGTGAATATTCTCGATGGCAACAAGCCGCACAAATTCTGGATGTGCGTCGTGATAATCAAACGTGAATTCCACCAGCCGCCGCAGCGCGGTTTCCGGGTCCAGCCGGTCGAGATCCATATGTTCTTCAATACGCCTGATGCCGGCATAGGCGCGTTCCAGCACCAGCGCGTAAAGATTCTCCTTGCTCTCGAAGTAGTAATAAATCATCCGCTTGGTGGTTTGGGTTTTGGCGGCGATGGCATCCACGCGCCCGCCGGCCAAGCCGTGCGCTGCAAATTCCATGGTGGCGACGTCCAGAATGTCCTGTTTAGTACGTTCAGGATCGCGCGAACGGACCGGGCGTGCGTCTGAGTCAGCCTTGCTATCTGTAACTGAATCAGTTGGTTTCATGAAAATCTTCTTCCCGGTACGGCACCGCCAAATTTGCGATTCTGGTTAATAGCGGCGGGACGGGCCACATGGCAACTCTGGCGAGCGCAAATACTCTAAATAAGCGACAGCAATACTGAGATTGTTAGGAAGGACAAGGTTGTCGCGACCATCAGAGCGGCCGCCCCGATTTGCTCCTGCCCGTAAGGCCGCCCCAGCAGCGCGAACACGCTTAACATCGGTGCGCTTGCAAAGATTAACATGGCTTTTTTCATTGCCGGGTCGAGCGTGGGGACCAGCATCAGCACCAGCAACACGGCCAGCGGGTGCAAGACCAGTTTACCTGCCACGATCCGCGAAATATCCGCGATCACCCCTTTTATTTGCAGCCCGGCCAATGTGCCGCCAACGGCAAACAATGCCGTAGCCGACGACGTCATGGAGAGCATTTGAATCGGCTTGGCGATCGGCATCGGCAGTTGGTAGCCGCTAAAGGAGACGGCCGCCCCTGCTGCAATTCCTAAAATCAGCGGGTTGCTGCCAAGCCGGCTGGCCAGGTGCAAAAATAATTTGAAGGGCGATTTTTTATCCTCAGCGCCACTTTCGGCAATGCTGAGGGCGAGCGGGATCATGACGGCATTCTCGATGATCATATTCAACGCCAGCGCAATGGACGCAACCGGCCCGAGCACCATGACCGCTACCGGGTAGCCCACATAGCCGCTATTGGAAACGCACGATCCCATCGCCTGAACCGCCGCTTCCGCTCGGCTGCGCCCCTGCACGACTGTGGCGAAAACGAACATCCCCGTGAACACTAGAAGCGATGCTAAACCATAAGCACCAAGATAACGGAGATTCCAAATCTCCGTGAAATGACGCTGCGAGAGGAGCGTGAAGATCAATGCCGGGAGGGCGAATTTCAACACAAACAGGCCCAAAGCCCGAATGTCCGCCGGACTGACAATTTTGAAATAAGCCGCCGCAAAGCCGATGCCGATTAGCAAAAATATCGGCACGGTGATGGAGAGAACATTCAGCATTGGTCGGGTGTCGGTCCTGTCGGGGTGGCGGGAATGCGCGTGATGCGCTGCGATTGCAACAACGCCTCACGAGTGCAGGCTGATGGCGTCGGGTCTTGCGACGTCACGCCAAATAGAACGAACATTGTGGGACGCGCCAGCCTGGAATGATTTATTTGAACGGTATAGAAAGTTAACAAAAATTGCCATTTTTTGATATATGTGATAAAATAGCCACAGAATTGTATACAGATACTTTGTTTTTTCAATGGATTATAGAAAATATCGCTCATTAGTCCAGGATTTTGTGACCGCACAGCGAATCTTTTCTTGACTTAATGAACCAACTAGTACGTTATATAAATACAGCAAAGTCGGCTGGTCCAAGCAATGGGTAGCGATGCCCGATAAAAAGATGATTGAAGAGGGAGTTTCAAACTATGTTTTCGAAAGCGATGAACCGTGCGCCCTTGCGGGCAACACTACTGGCGAGTGCTGCCATGATGGTCGGGCTAGGCTTTGCCACAACTGCCCGTGCGCAGAGCGCGCCGACTAATAATGATTTCTGGACGCGGCCTTTAATGACGGGCGACTGGAATGGTGGCCGTACCAAATTGAAAAATGATGGTCTTGATTTTCATGGCTTTTATGTTGGGGAATTTGCCGATGCATTGTCTGGCGGCAAACGGCAAGGCAATGGCTATGCGCAGCAACTCGGCGTGAGCGTCGATGTTGACCTTGGCAAAATCGCCGACATATCCGGTGCAGTTTTGCATTTCGGTTTTAATCAGCGCCAGGGTCGCAGCGTGTCCGGCGACTTTATCGGCAATAAATTGGCCGTGCAGGAAGTTTACGGCGCTGGCGAGACTTTGCGTGTTACCGAGATGTCGTACGAACAGACCCTCGCGAAAGGCCTTATCAATACCAAAATCGGCTTTTATCCGTTCGGCAATGATTTTGCTTTGACCGTACTCGGATGCGACTTCCAGAATGTTGGCTTCTGTGCGCATCCGCAAAATCTGCCAGGCTCCAGCGGTTATTCTGATTACCCGACCGGCAAATGGGGCGGGCGCGTGAAGGTGAATGTTAGCCCGGCATTGTATGTTGAAGCCGGCGTGTTCGATTCCAACCCAACCTACTACGCCCATAATAACGGCCTGAAAGTGGGTTTATCGGGCTCCACCGGTGCGATTATTCCGTTCGAAGCAGGTTACACAACGGCTCTGGGTGCAGCAAAGCTGCCCGGTCATTACAAGATTGGTGGCTATTACGATACCTCGGCTGTGGCGGATGCTTCGGTGCCGCACCAGTTGGATGATGGCCGTTATGGCGGCTATATTCTTGTTGATCAGATGCTGTTTAGCTTTAATGGCACGCCAAATCGCGGCTTAATTGCAATGGCGCAAGTTTCCTACTCCGACCCCAAAACCGCCGTCTTTGAAAGCACTTTTGATGCGGGCTTGATTGCGCAGGGGTTATTTGATGCCCGGCCCCATGATTTTATCGCTGTTGGTTACGTGCGGGCTGGTTTGAACAACCGTACGGCTAAAGCCAAGCAAACGCTTACCTATCCGAACGCAACAACCGGCGAGGGCGTTTTTGAAGTTGGTTATGGCCTGCAGGTTACGCCGTGGCTGCTGATCCACCCGAATGTGCAATATGTCATCGATCCAGGCACATTCGCCTACAAACATATCCCAAATGCCTGGGTGTTTGGCGCACAAACGAAAATTGTTTTCTAACGATAATCGATCCAAAGGGGAAATATTCACATGAACACAAGAACCATCTCGGATGCTGCCGCCAGGGCAGCATCCCGTCCCAAAACCAATATACGGACCCGGATGCTCGCCGTTGTCGCACTCGCGGTTGTCATTAATTATCTGGATCGTGCCATCCTGGGTATTGCCTCACCTTCGATCCGTACCGAATTCTCGATCAGCCCGGCGGAAATGGGTTTTGTATTTTCCGCGTTCTCGTGGTCGTACTTGGCTTTCCAAATTCCAGGTGGCGTGGTTCTAGACCGCCTCGGTAACCGGCTGGTTTACACACTTGCCCTTATTGGCTGGTCGCTTTTTACCATCCTGCAGGGGTTCACGTCGGGCCTTACAAGCTTTTTTGTAGCGCGTCTTGGTCTCGGCGTGTTTGAGGCGCCATGCTTTCCAGCCAATAGCAACATCGTTGGCAAGTGGTTTCCGCGCAGTGAACGGGGCCGCGCCATTGGTGTTTATACGGCGGCTGAATATGTCGGGCTGGGTTTCTTAAGCCCGATCCTGTTTTTGCTCTTAGGTAATTTCGGCTGGCGCTCGCTATTTTTGGTGACGGGTGTCATCGGCATCATTATTGGTGCTTTGATGTGGTCCATCTATCGTGACCCTTATGACAGCAAATCGGCTAACGATGCTGAATTGCAATATATCCAAGCCGGTGGTGGTTTAACCACCAAAGATGCCAGCGGCACCAAATTCAGCATGGAAAATGTTCGCGAATTATTCAGGCATCGCCAGATGTGGGGGCTATGTATCGGCCAGTTTTCGGTGTACTCCACCTTCGTATTCTTCCTCACCTGGTTCCCGACGTATCTTGCAACGCAGCGCCATATGGCTTTCATTAGCGTCGGTATCTATGCAAGCGTGCCTTACATCGCTGGGTTCTTTGGAATTTTATTCGCAGGTTTTCTGTCAGACTTCCTGTTGAAGCGTACGAGCCTGAATGTCGCCCGTAAATTACCTGTGATTACCGGCTTGTTACTGGCGTCGACCATTATTTCAGTAAACTTTGTGTCTGATAATAACTTGGTACTCGCGATTCTTTCGGTGGCCTTCTTCGGTCAGGCAATGTCATCCTCGGGATGGGCTGTATTGTCTGAAATTTCACCCAAAGGCTTACTTGGCCTGGTCGGTGGCTTCTTCAGCTTTGCGGCTAACCTCTCTGGGATCGTCGTCCCGATTGCCATCGGTTATATCGTACAGGTAACGGGTACATATGTAGGGGCGCTGGCATTTATCGGCATTGTCGCAGCCATTGGCGCCGTCTCATGGATTTTCGTGATTGGTGATATTCATGTTCTCGACGTGAAAGTTAAAGGCAGCGCGACCGAAGCCTAATAATCAGCGGCCATAGATGAAACCATCCATCTATGGCCGCTTTCGACTCATAATTTTGGATTGATGAAGATGATTACCGGCAACACCAAGATTATTATCCATACCGGCTTCCCGACCGAGACATTTAAATCTCCCATGATTTATAATCCTTGGTTCGAGAAGAACGGGATAGATGCGGTGGTGGTGCCAATGGCTGTTGAAGCGGCGGACTATCCAACCATCTTACGGCCGTGGTTTAAAGCCAAAAATGTCGTTGGTGCTTTGGTGACGATGCCGCACAAGGTGACAACGACCAAGTTGGTGGACGAGCTTTCCATCACGGCGCGTGTCGCCGGGTCTTGCAACGCTGTGTTACGCCGGACGGATGGATCACTGTACGGCGATATGTTTGATGGCGAGGGCTTTACCCGCGGCTTGAAAAATAAAGGCCAAGTGATCACGGGTAAGAAGGCGCTGGTGGTGGGTAATGGCGGCGTTGGGTCAGCCATCGCAGCATCATTAGCCGCTGATGGCGTTGCGGTTTTGGCGCTGTATGACGGCATGGCAGCCTCATCTGAAGCGCTCGCCGCGAGGCTGCGTGAGCATTATCCGCAGATCGAAGTTTTGACCGGATCAAATGATCCCGCCGGATATGATATCATCGTCAACGCGACACCGATGGGCATGAAAGCGGGCGATCCGCTTCCATTTGATATTGACCGTCTCAGTCCGGCCAGTTTTGTTGGTGAAGTGGTCATGAAAGAGGAATATACGGCGCTGTTGCGTGCCGCCCTGGCCAAAGGTTGCCGGGTGCAAGTGGGAACAGATATGTTGTTTGAACAAATTCCCGCCTATCTCGAATTTTTTGGCTTCGGCGCCACGACTCCGGCTGAGCTTCGACTTACGGCGAAGCTATAAGATACTCCGGCGTTTCATAAATATGTTGCCTAGCTTGGGTCCTTACGAAGTCACATAATCACCATCAATCATAACCGCGTTTTCGGTCAAAGCGTTTAGCAGACTACCTTCAGGCTTTTTGTCTGTCACCAGATGATCAACCTGCCGCCAGCTGGCGTAACGAGCCGGGAATTGGAGGCCGAACTTTGAGTGGTCGGCTGCTAAAATTGTTTTGGCAGCGCGCGCGATCATGGCGCTATAAACCGCACCGGTTTCAATCAACGCATCTGATGGCCCTTCAATACCCAGCCCGCTTGCTCCCAAAATTGTAATATCTGCGTACAAATTATTTAAGAAGGCAACCGCATGGGCACCCAGCATCGTGTCCTCATCAGCGTGATAATTACCGGGTAACATCAGCACCTTAATTGTTGGGTTCACCCCCAAGGCCTGGGCAACGCCGAATGAATGGGCAATCACGGTTAGGTCTTGCAGCTCGGCGGCAATGCGCTGTGCAACATGCCTTGTTGTGGCGCCCGAGCCAATCATCAGCACCTTGGCCGATTGCAGATGCGGTATCACCGCCGCCGCAATGCGCTCCCGCTCCGCCACGAATAATCGATGCCGCTCATGCACCGGCGGTTCGGAGCTCAACGGGCGGATGGCACCGCCATAGGTGCGGTTCAGCAACCCGAGCTCGGTCAAAGCATCCAAGTCCCGGCGAATGGTCTCGGTGGAAACGCCAAGTTTTTGCGCCAACTCAGCCACGCGTAGGCTGGGGGTGGTATCCAGTTCAGCCAGAATGCGGGTCTGGCGGGTTGATTTCACGTTGCTCATAGGCGGAACATAGATGTTGGAACATGGTCAGACAAATGTTGTAACTACCACATTTATCATCTAATCCTGAAGCCCATCACGATCTGGAGGCTTGGGGTTACATGCTGGCATCGCTTGCGGGAAAAACGGTTATTGTCACCGGTGCCAGCCGGGGCATTGGGCGGGGTATTGCGCGGCGCTTTGGTGCGGCGGGGCTGAATGTGTTGGTGGTGTCCCGCAACCAGTCTGATGCCGACCAGGTTGCGGCTGAAATTGGTGACCATGCGTCGGGTTTCCGCGCCGATGTCAGCCAGGCTGAAGATTGCCATGCAATGGCCGCGGCGGCCGTGGCGCGTTATGGGCAGATTAATGTGCTCTGCGCCAATGCCGGTATTTTTCCCGGCGTAAAACTGGCGGATATGACGGCGGCTGATTTTGACCATGTGATCGCGAGCAACCTGCGCAGTACGTTCTTAAGCGTTTCCGCCGTGATCCCGGCCATGACCAAAGCCGGCAGCGGGCGGATTATTCTTACCTCGTCCATCACTGGACCCATTACCGGATACCCTGGATGGGCGCATTACGGGGCGAGCAAGGCCGGGCAGCTTGGGTTTATGCGTACTGCTGCCATTGAGCTGGCCCCGCGCAATATTACTGTGAACGCGGTGCTGCCGGGCAATATTTTCACTGAAGGTCTGGCTGATGTTGGTGCGGACTATATCGCCAAAATGGCAGATTCGATCCCGCAAAAACGCTTGGGCACGCCGGAGGATATTGCCAATGCGGCGTTATTTTTCGCATCAGAAGAAGCAGCCTATATTACCGGCCAGGCGCTCAGCGTGGATGGTGGCCAGGTGCTGCCGGAATCACTCGGCGCTCTTGAAGCTATGGCGTGATATTGGGCGTTAGTTTGCCCCTGATAGAATTGTCCGTAGCGTCTCAACAAAGAACGCCGCGTTGCTGGTGTTGAAGCATAAAGGCGGGCGGATTTTCAGTGTGTGGCCGTAGAGCCCGGCTGCACCAATCAGAATTCCGTGCTGCTTCATGGCGTTGATGACGTAGCTCGCCATGGCCGGGTCGGGTGCGCCAGTGGTCTGGTTGTTGAAGTCCAGGCCGATAAACAGCCCCGCGCCGCGCACATCTCCAATCTGGCCAAATGTAGATTTCAGCGCCAACAGACCATCTTTTAAGACGCCACCGGCCTGTGCGGCGTTGGCAATCAAGTTCTCATCGGCAATCACATCAAGCACGGCCAGCCCTGCCGCAGCCGCCACCGGGTTACCACCAAATGTGTTGAAGTAGGATGTCTTACGGGTGAAAGCAGCCAGATGGTCGGGGCTGGTCACCACCCCGCCCATCGGGAAGCCGTTGCCCATGGGTTTGCCCATCGTCACGATGTCCGGGATAATCCCGTGGCGGGCAAAACCCCACATGCCAGCGCCGGTGCGGCCAAAACCCGGCTGCACCTCATCGGCGACAAACAACCCACCTTCTTTGCGAATGAGCGCCGCGGCTTGTTGCAGAAAACCCGGCGGGTCCGCGAAAATACCGTCGCTTGAGAAAATACTATCGGCAAAAAACCCGGCGAAGCCATGGCCATGCGTGCGCAAATCATCAATGGCGGCTTGAATTTGGGCGGCAAACTGCATGCCGATGTCAGCATCTGGCGCATCACGCGGGTCGGGTGCCGGCACGGTGCGCACATGCGGCGCGGTATTCTGGGATTTGAAAGAGGAAGGCGAGATATGTTCGACCGCGCTGGTATTGCCGTGATAAGCGCTTTTGGTGACGATAAAGCCGCGCGCGCCGGTGACATTTTCGGCTATTCGCAGCGCCACATCATTAGCCTCGCTGCCGGTGCAGGTCATGACGAGGTTGCAAAGCGGTGCTGGAAACGTCGCCAGCAGCCGCTCGGCGTAGGTTTCCACAATGCGCACCAGATAGCGTGTGTTGGTGTTCAGCGTGGCGGCTTGCGCCGCAATCGCCGCGACGACCCGCGGGTGGCAATGGCCGACTGACGGGACGTTGTTGTAAACATCTAAATAGCGCGTGCCGTTGGTGTCATACAGGTAAGCGCCCTCACCGCGCGCCATCTCAATCGGCTGCTCATAAAACAACACAGAGGCCGCACCAAAGGTTGCCTGACGGCGCTGCACGCGCTCTGCCAATACCGGTGGCATACTGCTCGCCTTGCCAGCATCGAAGCGGTTGAGATCAAGGATTTGTTTGGCAACGCTCATAGCCCATGCTCCGAAAGATACCGCGCCGCCAAAGCAACGCTGCCATTTGTGTAGGCTTCCCCCATGGCTTGCGCTGTGGGGGTTTCAGCATGGGTCGCAATCCAGGCGGTAAGCTGGATGCGTCGCAGCATCACGAACATCGGCAAAGCTTGCGCATGCTCGTCCGCCAGCGGGGCAACATGCCGATAGCCTTCCAGCCAGGCCGCCATCAGGTCTGGGATGAAGCTCTCATGTTCCATGAAGCTGACCGAGGCGGCAAAGTCGTAAACAAACCAGCTCATGCCGCAATCATCAAAATCAATCACACCGAGACGCTCGGCTTCCACCAGCAGGTTGGCAGTGCGCATATCGCAATGGATTAGCCCGAAACGGTCTGGCGTTTGGCCGTAGGCTTTGGTCTGGGCCGCCAGCAAAGCGGCCGCACGTTCAAGTGTGGCTTTGCCCGCTGCATCGAGCCCAGGTGCCAGCCGCCAATCGCCCCAATGCGCCCGCGGCCCGATGATCGTCTCAAAAGACCATAGCTTGCGGGCAAAATTCGCCGGCCTCTGCCATTGCCGGGAGTGTTGGTGTAGCCGGGCCGTAATCTCGCCCAGAACTTTGTACCATTTGACCAGATTGTGGGACGTATCGGGTTCATCTCCGGACATATATTCGAACGCCACAGCAAAACGCTGGCTTTGGCCATCTGAAAAACCTGCCAATAACTCGCCATTGCGCAGGGGGATGGGGCGTGGCGTCGTGATGATGGAAGCCGCATGCAAGGCGGCAATCCATGCCAGTTCTGAGCGAATTTCAGCTTCGGTATGATAATTCGGTCGGTGTACCCGCAGGATCAGCCTCGCGGCACCTTCTTGCGCCAGATAGGTTGCGTTTTCTGAGATCGTCAGCAGCCGGAGTTTGGCACTTGTCGACAAACCCCATCCCGGCAGAGCCGACCGCAGCCCAGCCTCCAGGCGGTTGAGAAAGTCTTGATCATACAGCATATGCGGGCCCAGGCGTCAGACAGGTTGCGACTACAACATAATATTGTGGCATTCACAACATTTAGCGCGTAATCGCAGCGTCCAGCAAAGCCGCAAAGTTAGCGGGGTCAAACAAAAAGCCGCTCCAACGGTTAAGCTGGCGCGGCTTTTTTGGGCGGCACAGTCTTAATGGCCGGCGTTGTTGCCGGAGAAATCGGGTGCCAAGCCGGAGGCGGCGAGTTGGCCTGCCAGGATGGATTTGAGTTTAGAAAGGCCCTCTGGGGAGCGCGCCTCCGCCCGGGCGACGAGGACCGCCTGGGTGTTGGACGCGCGCAAGAGCCACCAGCCATCTTCGGTGTTCACGCGCACGCCGTCCGTGTCGCAGACGGTTTCGCCGGAGGCTTTCAGGCGCTCGGCGACTTCTTCGACGACGGCGAATTTACGCTCCTCGGCGCAGTCGAACCGGATTTCCGGGGTGTTGACGACGTGCGGCAGGCTTTCGCGGAATTGCGCGACGGTTTGGTCACTACGGGCGATGATGCCGAGGACGCGGATCGCGGCATAGAGCGCATCGTCGAAGCCGAACCATTTGTCGTTGAAGAAGATGTGGCCGGACATTTCGCCTGCGAGCGGGGCGTTGGTTTCGGCCATTTTGGATTTGATCAGGCTATGGCCGGTTTTCCACATTAAGGGCGTGCCGCCGGCTTTGGCGATCTCGTCGAACAGAACCTGGCTGGCTTTCACGTCAGCGATGATGGTGGCACCCGGGCGGGATTTCAGAATGTCGCGGGCCATCAGGATGAGGAACTGGTCGCCGAACAGGATTTCCCCGGAATTATCGACCAGGCCGATGCGGTCGGCGTCACCGTCGAAGGCGATGCCGACATCGGCATGTTGTTTGCGGACGGCGGTGATGAGCTGCTCGAGGTTTTTCGGCACGGTCGGGTCGGGGTGGTGGGCCGGGAAATTACCGTCGATTTCACCGTTCAGGATGGTGTGGTCGCCGGGAAGTTTTTTGACCAGGCGGGTGAGGACGTCGCCGGCGGCGCCGTTGCCGTTGTCCCAGATGATTTTGAGTTTTTTGGTCCCGCCGTCCCAGTCTTGCAGCAGGCGGGTGATGTAGGCTTCGTGCACGTCTTTTTTGGTGACGGTGCCGGTGGAGGCGGGGACGACATCGCCGGCGGCGGCGAGTTTGCCGAGATTGAGAATATCCTGGCCGAAGAAGGGTTTTTTGCCGAGCATCATCTTGAACCCGTTATAGTTGGACGGGTTGTGGCTGCCGGTGACCATGACGGCGCCATCGGTATGCTCAGTGAAGGCGGCGAAATACAGCATCGGCGTGGGGCCGCGGCCGACGGTGATGATATTCATGCCGCTTTCGGTGAGGCCTTTGATGAGGCTGGCTTCGAGGGCGGGGGATGATAGGCGGCCGTCATAACCGACGGCGATTGTTTTGCCGCCGTTGCGGGCGACGATCGAGCCGAACACGCGGCCGATGGCGAAGGCGTCGGCCTCGTTCAGGGTTTCGCCGACGATGCCGCGAATGTCGTATTCGCGTAAGGAGCTGGGGTGGAACTGGTGCGAGAAGGTCATATTCGCTCTCAAAGGTTCGTGTAATGTTTGAGGAATTCACGCACGGCGGCATTGAGGTCTGGGCGGGCGAGTGAGAAGGCGATTTGGGCTTCGAGGAAGCCGATCTTGTCGCCACAATCGAAACGCTTGCCTTCGAATTTCAGGCCGTGGAACGGCGCGTGACCGATCATTTTGGCCATGGCATCGGTGAGCTGCACTTCGTTACCAGCGCCGCGTTCCATCATTGAAAGGAATTTCACCACTTCCGGCAGCAGGATGTAACGGCCGATGATGGAGAGGTTGGAGGGGGCGTCCTTGGGGGCGGGTTTTTCAACCAAGCCTTTGACTTCAACCTTATTCCCATCGGTCTGGCCGATATCAAGAATGCCGTAGCGGTTGGTCTGCTCGCGTGGGACTTCGGTGACAGCGACCACGTTGCCGCCGGTGCTGTGATAGACATCAGCGAGCTGTTGCAGGCAGGGAGTCTGGCTGAGCACGAGGTCGTCCGGCAGCAGGATGGCAAAGGGGTCTTCGCCGATGAAGGCGCGGGCGCACCAGATGGCATGGCCGAGGCCGAGCGGGACCTGCTGGCGCACGGTGGTGATGGCGCCGGGGGGCATGGCTTCTTCACGCAATACGTCGAGCGCCTCGCGCTTGCCGCGTTCGGCCAGGGTGGCTTCGAGTTCGAAAGCGATATCGAAATGGTCGATCAGGGCGGTTTTGCCGCGGCCGGTGACCATACAGAATTGCTCGATGCCGGCGGCGCGGGCTTCATCAACGGCGTATTGAATCAAGGGCTTATCGACAACTGGCAGCATTTCCTTTGGCATGGCCTTGGTGGCCGGAAGGAAACGTGTGCCGAGGCCGGCAACCGGCAGAACGGCTTTGCGAAGCGGCTTGATCAAATGGCTCTCCTGAAATGTAGCTGCGCGAAATGGTGTTCGGGCGGGGTTCAACACGGCATTCGCGGCAGAATTGCGGCAACGAAGAATGAGTGCCATGGCAGGCAAAACCGGGCAAGCCGGGATGGTCAAAGATGGAGATAGCTTCATGGCGTCGGTGGTGGTTGGTGAGCGGTTTGCGAAGGATGTTATGTTTGATGAGGCAGGGGCGCGGGCTTTCGCGGCTTTGGTGGGAGATTTTAACCCGGCGCATCATGATAAAGAATTTGCGACAAAGGGTCGGTTTGGGCGGCTTATTGTATGTGGGCCGCAGACGACGGGCATGATGATGGCAATGACCGCGACATATTTGGCTGGCAAGGGCGTGCCGCTGGGGTTGGATTATCGGTTTCGGTTTTTGAAGGCAGTGCCAGTGAACGAGATGGCCACGATGGAATGGGTGGTGGTGGCCGTGACGCCGAAGCCTGGGTTGGGAGATATCGTGGCGTTGGAGGGGACGCTGACCCTGCACGAAACCGGCGCAGTGGCGGTGAGTGGGACCGGCAAGGCGGTGTTGTTGGATGCTGGTGCGGGCGCGTAGCGGGGAATTGGCCGCTATCGCGGAGATAACAAGAAAAGACGGCAGGGGGTCCTGAGGGAGACTGGGGGGAGGCTTGAGGGGGAGAGGTTTAGAGCGAAGCGGGTTTGCCGATCGCGGGGGCCTCCGTACCTGCCAGCACCTCGGCGATGTGGCGGACTTCGATGTTGCTGCCCAAGCGTGAGAGGCGGCCTGCCATGTTGAGGAGGCAGCCGAGATCACCTGCGAGCAGCAGGGAGGTGCCGGTGGCTTCGATGTCGGCGCATTTGTCAGACGCCATGCGGGTGGAGATGTCCGGGTACTTTACGCAGAAAGTGCCGCCGAAGCCGCAGCAGATTTCGGGGTCGGACATTTCGGTCAGGTGCAGGCCGGGGACGGTGGCGAGGAGGGTGCGAGGTTGCGATTTAATCCCAAGTTCGCGCAGGCCAGCACAACTATCGTGATAGGTGGCGGTGGTGGCGAGCGGCGGCGGGGTGGGGGTGAAATGCAACACATCTGTCAGGAAGGCGGTTAGCTCGTACGTTTTGGCGGCGAGCGAGTCGGCTTTGGCGCGCAGATTGGGGTCGTCATCGAAGAGGTGAGGCAGGTGCTTCGAGAGCATGCCAGCGCACGAGCCGGACGGGGCGACGACATAGTCATAGGCGGCGAAGGCGGTTAGGAGGCCGAGGCCGAGCTCGCGGGCGGTGGCGCGGTCGCCGGCGTTGTAGGCTGGTTGGCCACAGCAGGTTTGGGCGCGCGGGACTTCGACCAGACAGCCGGCGGCTTCCAGGAGCGATATCGCGGCAAAGCCGATGCTCGGGCGGTGTAGGTCAACCAGGCAGGTGACGAACAGCGCGATGCGGGGTTTGGGGGCGGGTACGCTCATGAGGTGGGGGCCGTTGGTGATTTGGGGAGGAGAATGAAAAGTGAACCTTGCTGCATCATATGACCAGCCGAAGCTTCTGCATCCGGGCCGGAGCCGAAGAACAAATCGGCAGCGTCCGTGCCGTGGATGCCGCCACCAGTATCTTGCGCGATGGTGAGGCGGTTGAGTGGGTTGCCGGAGGTTGGCTCGGTGGTGCTGAGAAAGACCGGCGCGCCAAGCGGAATGTCGGCGCGATCGACGGCTAATGAGCGGCCGGCCGTGACGGGAACGCCAAGTGAGCCGGGGGCACCGAGATTGTCAGGTAGCGGCCCGAGCGGCTTGATGAACACATAGCGCGTATTTTGTTCCATGATGCCGGTGGCTTGGGCGGGGTTGGCTTTTAGCCAAGCGCTGATGGTCTGAAAGCTGACTTGGTCAGCCGGGATATCGCCTTGCTGGACCATAATGTGGCCGATGGGGACGTAAGGCTGGCCGTTTTGACCGTCGAACCCGACGCGCAGGGTGGTGCCGTTTTGCAGCAGGATGCGGCCGGAGCCTTGGATTTGCAGCATGAAGGCATCGACCGGGTCAGCGAGGTAGGCGGTGACGGGGGTTTTGCGGTTGAGGGCACCATGGTCGATGTCAGCGCGCGATAGGCTGGCGAGCGCGGGGTCGGCTGGCTTGGCGTAAAGCGGCACGGTGAAGCCGGGTTTGAGGTTTTTGGAGCCGGGATATTGCGGCTCGAAATAGCCGGTGATGAGGGCGTGGTTGCTGATCTGGTAGGCGTTGAAATTGTTGGTGAAAAAGGTGCGAGCGGCGGCGTCATCGTTAGGTGGAACGGCTTCGGCGGCGTTGCAGGCAGGTTGCCAGAGGCCGGCTTGGCCAGCAATTTGTTGGATATAGCCGTTATTGCTGGCACCAAGTGCGGTGTCCGCGGGCATTACGAGGATTGCTTTGCAGCCGCGCACGAAGGTGGTGAGTGCGTCAGCGATATTGTCGTCGGCCCAGCCGGGGAGGGCGGAGAGGCTGATGGGGGTGAGGCCTGCAGAAGCCGGTGGGGTTGGCTCACCGGTATTTGGCGGTGGGACGCAGCCGATCAGGGCGAGTAAGGCGGCAAGGGGTAAATATTTTAGGCGCATATCAGCCGTTCCGTGCGGCCGCTAAGCGCCAGACCGGGTCGGGGCTTTTAAGGTCGCGTTCGAAGGTCCAGAGGTCGGTGAGCTCGGCGATGTTGTCGGTGCCGGAGACCGGAGTGCCGTTGGCATCGAGTGTGACATTGATCTGGTCGGAGACGAAGCGGACGATAATTGCAGCATGGTTGGAGATAAGCTCGGCATCCTCGATCCGGGCGGATATGATGGATTTGATCTCGGTACGGTGACGCTCATTGGCGGCCTCGCGGGCGGTGATGGCGGAGTCGAAGGTTTGGTAAACGCCTGGGGTGAGGAGGCTTTGCAGCGTTGGGCGGTCGCCAGCGGCGAAGGCGGTGACGATGACACGGAACACATTTTCGGCGCCGGCGAGGAAGATTGGCGGGTCAAAATTCGGGTCGGCATTGACGATTTGCATCAGGCGTTCGCCAAGGGCTGAGCGCGGGTCTGGCACCGGGCGGGCGTTTTGCTGGAAGGCGGACTGGCGGGTATCGAGGATGGGAGGGTTGAACGCCTGCATCTGGCCTTGCGGGATTGGGGGCTTTTCAAAGCCGACGCGCTTGCCGAGCACGCTGCGCAGCCGCAGGATGAGGAATAGAGCGATGGCCCCAAACAGGACCATGATGATGGGAAAACTGCCCAACCCTTGTAATGCTGTGGTTTGCACGGCGACCCCTGGTCAAATGACGGTACGCAGACATACGGTGCTGCGAGAGATGCGGCAACTGATGCCGTATTGAAGGGGATTACGATGTATTTGTTGCGGCATGGGCAGAGCCTGTTTAACCTGCATTACTCGGCGACGAAGCGAGACCCTGGGATTGCTGACCCGGAATTGACGCCGCTTGGCCATGAGCAGGCGGCGCGGGCGGCGGCGAAGCTGGCGGATAAAGCGATAAAACGGGTGATTATCTCGCCCTATACCAGGGCGTTGCAGACGGCAGCGGCGGTGCTGCAGGTGCATAAAGTGCCGGTGGAGATAATGACCGGGGTGCGGGAGCGCTTTGCGTTTTCGTGTGATATCGGGCGGCCGCCGCATGAGTTGGCAGCTTCGTTTCCCGAGCATGAGTTTGGGCATTTGCCCGATAAATGGTGGCCGGATTCCCATGAGACTGAAGCCGCGACAATCGCGCGGGCGCGGTTGTTTCGCGAAGAGATGCAAAGGCGTGATGATGCGCATGATACCCTGCTGGTTAGCCATTGGGCCTTTATTCTGGCGCTGACCGGGGTTTCTGCCGCAAATGGCGAGATTGTTGAGTATGATTTGGTGGCGCCGGTGGCAGAAGAGATTGTGTGGCGGCCCTGAAGGGTGGGGGGAATGGCTTTATTGGGTGGTAGCGACGTGGCGCCGGTGCGGGTGGAAAATGCCGATGGGAAAAGTCGGTTTTTTTTGACGGCGGACCATGCGGGGCGGGCGATTCCGGCGGCTCTTGGGGATTTGGGGGTGAGGGCGGCGGAGATGGACCGGCATATCGCCTGGGATATTGGGATTGCTGGGGTGACGAGCAGGCTCGCAGTGGCTTTGGATGCGACGGCGGTTTTTCAGGCTTATTCGCGGCTTGTGATTGATTGCAACCGGCAGACTTATGTGGCGAGTGCGTTTCCTGTGGTGAGTGAGGCAACCCCGATACCTGGGAATGTTGGGCTGCATGAGGATGATAAATTGGCCCGGCAACGGGAGATTTTTGAGCCCTACCATCATGAGATAAAGCGGTTATTGACTGCGCGGACGGCGATGCGGCCAATTTATGTGGCGATGCATAGTTTTACGCCGGTTTATTTAAATGTTGCGCGCCCGATGCATGTTGCGGTGTTGTACAACCGGCGGCCAGCATTCTCAAAACTGGTGGCGGCGTTGTTGCGGCGAGAGGCTGGGTTGATGGTGGCGGAGAATGAACCCTATCGGGTAAGCGATGAAACCGATTACGGCGTGCCCGTGCATGCAGAGGCGGCTGGGCTGGATTATGTTGAGGTTGAGATAAGGCAGGATTTGATAGCGTCTGAACGGGGCCAAGCAGAATGGGCAGCGCGGCTGGCGGGGATATTGCCATTAGCTTTGGCGCAATTAGAGGAGAATGGGCTGTGAAGCAGTTTGGGTTGAACCGGAATGTGCCGGTCGTGGCGGCGCAGACGGCGCTGTTGGTGATTGATGTGCAGAATTATAACATGGCAGGCGGCGGCGAATATGCCGGGCTGGACGCCGAAACCATTGAACGGAAATATGGTTATTTTTTCCGGGAGATGCGTGAGAAGGTGGTTCCCAATATTCAGGCTTTGCAGCAGGCGAGCCGAAAAGCCGGTATTGAGGTGATGTTTACCGTGATTGCGGCGCTAACTGAAGATGGCCGTGATTTGAGCCTGGATTACAAAATTTCGAATATGTTTTGTTATAAGAATTCGCACGATGGGCAGGTGCTGGCGGATATTGCGCCAGTGGGCGATGAGATTGTGCTGACGAAGACATCTTCGTCGGTTTTTATTTCGACGAATATTCATTATGTGCTTGGCAATTTGGGCATTAAGCAACTGATTATTGTAGGGGCATTAACCGACCAATGTGTGGATTCTGCGGTGCGGGATGCTTGTGATTTGGGGTATTTGGTGACGGTGCCGACGGATGCTTGTGCGACCCAAAGCCGGGTGAGGCATGAGACATCACTTGCGAATAATGCGGGTTATTGCAGGCAGATTACGACGCAGGCGCTGTTAGCTGAGATTGCCGCTGGTGGATAAAGCACCGAGTAAACGCAAGATGACGCGCGTCGCAGTGCCGCTAGAGCGGCAGGTGCGGGGGTTTATTGACAAGGTTGATGAAGCCTCGGTTGAGGGGTGGGCTTTTGATGGCAATGCGCCGGGCGAGCGGCTGAAATTACGCGTGCTGATTGATGGCCTGGTGGTGGATGTGATCACCTGCGACCGGCCGCGCGATGATGTGGCAAAATTGAATTTGCCGGACCATTTGGTGGGGTTTTTCTATACCATACCGCTGGCTTACCAGGATGGGATGCGGCATGTGCTGCGGTTTGCCACCGTAGAAGGTGTGGCGGTGACGTTGGCCTCGCGCGGTGGGATGGCGATGCCGGAATTGCATTTTTGCCTAGTGAAGCAGACTTATTTTGAAGGTTGCCTGGATGGGTTGGTGGATGGGCTGATCCAGGGTTGGGCGTTGAATATCGACAGGCGGGGAAAATTTAAGTCCGGTGGGGTGAAGATATTGGTGTGCGCCGGTGGGTTGCCGGTGGCGGAATTGGTGGCGGATCAGTTTCGGGCGGATGTGGCAGAGTCACTACAATCAGACGGGGCTTGTGGTTTTTCGTTTTCGCCGCCGAGTGAACTGCGCAGTGGGCGGCGGTTGGTATTGTCGTTCTACGCGATGCCGGGGCGCCATGAGTTGCGCAACAGCCCGGTTGAGATTGCGTTCCCCGGAGATACTGAGCGGCAGCGGATTCAGGGGCTGATTGCGCGCGCCGATGAGTTGTTTACGTATGCCTACCATTTACGGCGGGAGTTGTTGGCAGCACTGCCAGGCGAGCGCTACATGCTGGGTGATTACGCATTCTGGGCGAAGAAATCTCTGCCATTGGCGGCGAAGCGGGCGGCGCGGCGCTATGGGAAGATGCCAGATGAATTGCCGCTGATTTCGGTGGTGTGCCCAGTGTTTAAGCCGGATATTGGGGAGTTTTTGACGGCCGTTGATTCGGTAGTCGCGCAGGGCTACCAGAATTGGGAATTGATTTTGGTAGATGATGGCAGCAAGGATGCGCTGCTGAGCGATACAATGGCGCGGCTGGTGAAGCATGATGCGCGGATTAAGAGTTTCACCTTGCGGGAAAATGCCGGGATTAGTGTGGCGACCAATAAGGCGCTGAAGGCAGCTGCGGGGCAGTTTATCGCGTTTTTTGACCATGATGATGTGTTGGAGCCCGATGCACTGGAAATTATGGTGCGGGCACAGCATGCAACTGGTGCGAAGTTGCTGTATTCGGATGAGGATAAGATTGACCGTACCGGTGGATTGTCTGAGCCGCATTTTAAGCCGGACTTTAATTACCGGTTTTTATTAGAGGTGAATTATATCTGCCATTTGGTGATGGTGGAGGCTGCGACTTTCAAGAAGATCGGGGTCTTGAATAGCCTTTTTGATGGTGCGCAGGACCATGATTTTCTGCTGCGAGCCAGTGAGATTTTGGAGCCCGCGCAGATCCATCATGTGGCAGAGGTGCTGTACCATTGGCGGAAATCTGCCACGTCGAGCGCTGCCTGGGGAGCTGCGAAGCCGAATGCGGGTTATGCCGGGCAGATGGCGGTAACGGCGCATTTGAACCGACGGGGGCTGAATGCGCATGTAAAGAAGCGTGGCGATTTGACGTGTTACCAGGTGAATTGGGAGCCGGCGGTTGAATTGCGTAAGGCGGTGGGTGTTTCGATATTAATTCCGTTTCGTGACCAGATTGAGATGACTCGCGCATGTGTGGAGGCGATACGTAAATATACGAAGGATGTGAATTACGAGATTATTTTGATCGATAATTGGTCGTCCGGGGCGGCCGCTGAGGCGTTTTGCGTCGAGCAGGCCAACATGCCGCGCACCCAAGTTGTGCGCGTGGCTCAGCCGTTCAATTTCTCGTTGCTGAATAATATTGGAGCGAAGCAGGCGCGGCATGAATATTTGTTGTTTTTAAACAACGATGTGTTTGTGAAGAACCCTGACTGGCTAAATGTTTTATTAAATGAATGTTTGATGAATGATGAGGTCGCCGCGGTGGGGGCGAAATTGCTGTATCCGAATGGGACGATCCAGCATGCCGGGGTGGTGCTGGGCGTTGGGGGGGTAGCCGACCACGCATTCCGTGGGCAGCCTGGAAATACGCCTGGCTATGTGATGCGGGCGATGGCTGCTCAGCAGATTTCGGCAGTGACTGGTGCCTGTATGCTGGTGCGCAAGGTGGCGTTTGAGGAGGTTGGTGGGTTTGACGAGGCCGAATTGGCGGTAGCCTTTAATGATGTAGATTTATGCGTGAAGCTGACCCAGGCTGGTTGGAAGATTATTTATGCGGCGGATTGCGTGGTGGAGCATCATGAAAGCATGAGCCGGGGCAGCGATTTAACCGAGGGTAAAGTTTCACGCTTTATGCTGGAGAATAAGGTGATGGAGCAGCGTTATACAGAGCTTCTGCCGTATGATCCGTTTTACAACCAGCATTTTTCCCGCGAAGGCGGGGTTTACCGAGAATTGCGCTTATTAGAGCCTTAGCTACGCGCGAGGCGGCGGGCGGTGAGTACGAGCAGGCGGCGGTCCTCAGTCGAACAGGCGCGGTAAAGGCGGACCAGGGCCAGTTCGTCGCCCTGTAGGGAACCGGTTTCGCCCGAGACAAGGTAGCCGAGCGAGGTGTTCAGCACCTTGGCGATGCGTTCCATATTATCGCGGACCTGGCCGGCACGGTCGGTTTCCCATTGTGCGATGGCCGAACGGGACACGTTCAACTTCGCCGCAAATTCGTCCTGCGTGAGGTTGGCCGCGAGCCGCAATGCACGGATCCGGGCACCGACTGACTCAGGAGAAATTGGTTTTTTTGACATTTGAGTTTTGTACCATGAACCGAGTGATGACACTATGTTAGTATTACTTGACATGTAATGTTAGATTTAATAACAATCTGTCGATCATTAGATGGAGGATGGTATGCCCCCGAAACGAGGCTGGACGGAGGAAGCTGACCGGGTGATCCGCGAGATGCGTGGGTCTGGACAGACTTGGTCGGCGATTGGATTATGCTTGGGATTATCACGAAATACCGTGATTGAGCGGGGGCGCCGGCTATGTGCCATGGCGCCCAAACGTGACCTGACTTTGCCAACCGTTAAGCTGGTTTCAGATGATCCTAACCGGAGTGCGTTGCCGGCTGGGCATCTTTTAACCTGGGGCTTGATATGTTCGGACGATTATCCCCGCGATTTTGACCGATGCAGGTTATTAGATGATATATCGGAACAAAAAGATGCTTTGTGAACAAACAATTTGGCCTTCTATGCACAGCTTTTGGCGGGTACGAAATTTGGCGGCAATTATAGGTTGTGGCGCGGGCGTTTTTCGCGAGTTCGGATAATGTTAGTAAAAGTGACATTTTTGCGTGGTTGATGGCGGGTTGTATGGGCATTTCACAATCGGCGGCAGGACCTGTGGCTTGTGGCAAGGAGTATAAAAATGGTGGGTGATATTGGGCGGCCAACCGCAAAGCCGTTTGCCCCGTGTGGGGCGGACGAGATTGTAGACAGGTTGGAAGCGGCAGGCGCGACGTTGTTGGCGATGCCTGGACAGGGATATTCGACCCGGCTGCGCCAAATGCGGTTTGACGTGGTTCATACGGCCCTGGAAGCCTATGGCTGGGAGGCGCCGCCGTTACGGGCGCCCGTCCCTGGGTCGGCTGCGATTTCTGACATGGATGAGGTTTTCGGGTGGTTGCGGCTGATTCCCGACGGGCAATTTATGATCCGGCGGATTGTTGGGGCGCGGGCCCTGGTACACCCGATAACAGGCCGACATTTATTCGCGTGGCGCCGCTTGGGTGCCCTTTTGGGAGCCGACCATAAGTCTGTGCAGAGATGGCACGGGCAGGGGGTTGCTATTCTGGTGGCGGCTTTGTGCAAGCCAGGTTAAGTGCTGCGATGGCTGCTGCAATTTCACCCTGCGGGCTGGCGAGTTCGGTGAAGGTGAGGCGATGGCGGCCGGGTTTATTGTGGGTTTTTTTAGTAATAACAACCAGGGCGCGTGGAAAGAGCTGGACGGCTTCAATATCGGGCTTGGCGAAAAAATCGGTGGTGGGGCGGTGCCGCGTTGGATGGAAAATGATGCCTTCGGCGGTGATGCTGGCGCGGCATTTGATCGCTGAATCCGCGCGACGCTGTTTTTGTGCGTTGATGGCGCTGGTTAATGCAATGAAGCCAGAAACCGCCAGAGCCGCGGCAGCAATTGCCAGAAGCGGGCTGGGAGCGCCGGCGCGGGCGAATAGAAACGGACTTGTAAGGCTGATGGCTACGATCAGTAGTGCGAGGAATAAAGGCGGGTTGGCCGGCGGCGGACCCGCGATGAGATGGGTTGATTGATCAGGAAGGCTCATGGTTGGATGTTCAACCGAGGTTGCGCTTTGGAACCCCTGCGATGGCCATGGCCGTTGGTTATTCTCGACGACTGTGGCAATTTTACAATTATCCTAAGCATTATAATTGGTTAGAGTATTTCATTAATAAGTATTTCGCATAGTGGCTGCCGATGTCGAATTTGACCATGTTTTTGTTTTTGCTGTTAGCCGGGTTCGCGCTTGGTGGCGTGGCCCAGGCCGGAACGGCTGACGGGGCCAGCGATCCTGCGATCGTCGCGGCAGATACGGCGGTTCGGCTGGGGGTGACGGCTGGGTATGCGCATTATCAGGAAAATATCTCACCGCGAGATACCGAAGCCGGTGCGCTGATTGGGTTTACCGGAAGCGTCCGTGCGCTCTGGCCCGGTGGTTTTGCCGGATATGCACTGCCCGACCTTTATGCAGATGTGGAATATGATTTTTCTGCAGGGTCTTTGGGGTATAACGGCAACCTGAATAACAAGGCCCAGACCGCGTATGATACCCATGATAACGCATATTATAATGATGTTGTGGTGCGGCTTGGGATGGGGCGGCCACTCAGTGGCGGCCGTGAGATTATTCCCTATGTGGCTGGCGGCTACCAGAATTGGTACCGCAATATTGGCGGGCCGAGCGGCTATGGGGCGTATTATTCAGCTGGTTTGATTGGTGGTGGGTTGCGTTTGGATATCGCGGCAAACCGTGCGTTGGTGCTGAGCGCGTCTGCCGAAGGGATGGCGGTGGTTAACGGGTCAGTCTCGGTGCCGTACCAGAATTTCAATGGCGCGTTTGGCGCGAGTATGGAAGAGCGCATCTCACTGGATGCGGATTACCGGTTAAACGATGCTTGGCATGCCTATGCCGGGCTTGGTGTGACGCATTATAGCTATACCGGGTCCAAACCGTCGGCGCGCGGGTTGTTTGAGCCGTTGAGTGATACTGTGCAAGTGAGCTCGATGTTTGGGTTGGCTTACGGGTTTTGATTGGTTGAATTATTTTCTAACATTGCGTTATTTTCTCTTGCCCACATTCCCCAGTTTGCACTATACATCTTGGCATACTGGTTATCATTAAAAAGCGAGTGAGACTTTAAATTCCTTGACGGCGAAAACCACAGGCTTTGGTGGGTTCGTCGAGCGGGTTCTCGAAATTGCGGGCTTTACGGCGGCAGCGCATCATAAGGCGCTGATCGGGCGGCTGGACGATATCTCTGAAGGCCGGAGTGACCGGCTGATGGTGCAGATGCCGCCTGGCTATGCGAAGTCGACTTATGGGTCGATTTTGTTTCCGGCATATTTTTTGAGCCGGCACAAAGGTAGCCAGATTATTGCGACGGCCCATACGGCCTCGTTAGCGGAGCATTTTGGCCGACAGGTGCGGCGGACGATTACTGAGCATGCCAATATATTGGATGTGGAACTGGCGAAGGATAGCCGGGCGGCGGGGCGGTTTTCACTATTGGATGGTGGGGGGTATTTTGCAGCCGGGATTAAAGGCCCGATTACCGGACGGCGGGCTGATCTGATTTTAATTGATGATCCGGTAAAGTCTTGGGCTGAGGCTGAAAGTCTCGTGTACCGGGATGCCTTATATGATTGGTACCGAGCGGAACTAACGGCGCGTTTGAAGCCGAAGGGCCGGGTAGTGCTTCTGATGGCGCGCTGGCACGAGGATGATCTGGCTGGGCGGTTGATGCGCGCGGCCGGGCATTGGGATGTGTTGCGGTTGCCAGCCCTTGCTGAGCCAGATGATCCGTTGGGTCGGCGCTTGGGTGCCGCGCTATGGCCGGAATGGCAGGATGAGACTGAGATTGCACGGCGGCGTGAGGAGGTGGGGGAGCGCGCTTTTGCGGCGATTTACCAGCAGCGACCCCGGCCACCAGAAGCGGCTTTGTTTAACGTAAGGACGGTGCGGATTGTGCCGGTTTTGCCTGAGGTGACGCGAAGTATTCGGGCGTGGGACTTGGCGGCCAGTTTACCTGGTTCTGGACGCGACCCTGATTATACCGTGGGGCTGAAATTATGCATCGGATTGGATAATAAATTATTTGTGGCCGATATAATTCGGCTGCAGGCTTCGCCGGCACAGGTTGCGGCACGGATTATTGCGACGGCACGAGCGGATGGGACGGCGACGATTGTGGCATTGCCACAAGACCCCGGCCAAGCAGGGTTGGCGCAGATTGCGTTACTAACGACGGGTTTGATTGGGTATAATGTGAACGCGAGTGTTGAGAGTGGCCCAAAAATTATGCGGGCGATGCCAGCAGCGACACAAATGGATGCAGGCAACGTGGTGCTGATTGCGGCACCTTGGAATGATGCATTTTTGAGTGAGCTTGGGGCATTTCCGGATTCACAAAAAGATGATCAGGTTGATGCGTTTTCGCGGGCGGTAAATACGCTGGCGACGACGAGTGGTACTGCGACGCGGCGGTTGAATATGTCTCTGCTCGGGCGGTGAGCGGGTAAACTTCGAGCCAAAAGAGGCAATATGTTCGAGACGATTTGCGAGACCGTGCCATTAAATGGCACGTTACCAGCGCGCGTTCGACGCCTGGATATTTTACGGCGTGTATTGGATGGAACCATTTATAATGGCCTACCGTACGAGTTCCATGAAGAGCGCAATGCGGCAGGGGAGTACGTGCCGTTACGGCTGCGCAAGCCTTCTGTACGTTATGGATTGTGCCGGATTGTGGTGGAAGATTCGGTGGCATTGCTGTTCAGTGACGCGCATTTTCCTGTGGTTGAAACGCAAGATCATGCGTTGGCAGTGACCATTGCGGATATAATTGCCGAGACAAAGTTAAATGAGGTGATGATTGATGCGGCGATCCGTGGGTCTGTTGGGTCGGTTGCGCTGTTGCTGCGAATTTTGCGGGGCCGGGTTTTTGTCTCAGCTTTGGATAGTTTGTATCTAACGCCGCAATGGGACCCGGAGGCGCCGGATACATTAAAACATGTGATTCAAAAATACCAAGTGAATGGTGAGGCGCTGGCTGCACAGGGGTACGAGGATATTGACCCAAGTGTCACCTATTGGTTTCAGCGTGAATGGGATGTGCTTAGCGAGACTTGGTATGTGCCGTGGGCCGTGGGTGATATTTCCACACGACCACAAATTGATGTGGTGCGAAGTGTGGTGCACGGACTGGGGTTTGTGCCGTTGGTGTGGGTACGGAATTTGCCTGGTGGCGATGGAATTGATGGGGCTTGTACGTTTCGTGCTGCGATCGAGACAAATATTGAAATTGATTATCAGCTGAGCCAGGCCGGGCGCGGGTTAAAATATAGTTCGGACCCGACGCTTTTGATTAAAGAGCCAGCGGTTAGCGATACTGAGATTGTGAAAGGTGCTGGTAACGCACTGGTTGTCTCAGAGAAAGGTGATGCACGGCTGCTGGAAATTGGTGGGACGGCGTGCGAGGCGGTGATTTCCTATGTGCGGACATTGCGGGAATTTGCGCTGGAAGCGGTGCATGGGAACCGTAGTAGTGCGGATAGGTTAACGGCGGCACAATCTGGCCGGGCGCTGGAATTGATGAATCAGGGCTTAATCTGGCTCGCAGATAATTTACGCATTTCTTATGGCGATTCTGGGTTGCTGGCGATTGTGAAAATGATCTTAAAAGCTTCGAATATTTATACATTGACGGTAATGGGCAAGCCAGTGGCAGCGATGGATGAAGGAGCGCGATTAACATTGCGTTGGCCACGCTGGTATCCGCTTTCAGCTGATGACCGGTTGAAGGAAGCCCAGGCGGTGGCGACATTGGCTAGTGCGGGGCAGATATCCCGCGAAACAGCGGTGAAAAACCTGGCAGCGGCCACCGGTGTAGCAGATGTTGGTGCAGAGTTAGCTGCGATAAGTGGGGATGATGAATGAGTGAGGAAGCTAACGCAACTGAAGCGGAAGAGTGGCGGGTGCGGGCGGAGACAGCAGAGGCGACGCTCCAACAAGTAAAGCAAGAAACTTCTGAAAAATTAATTCGGGCCGGGCTTAAAGCAGAGGCGATCCGAGCCGGCATGGTTGATTTAGATGGGCTGAAGTTGTTGGATTTATCTGAGGTCACATTGGATGCACAAGGTGAAATATCGGACGCACCTGCACTGCTCAGTAAATTAAAGCATATAAAGCCTTGGTTGTTTGGGGGTGCGGTTTCCTCGTCAGCGGCGGCGCATCCGCCACGGCCGGAGCCACCCCGGACGCGGCATGCGAATGAGCTGTCACACGAAGAATGGTTGGCAGCGCGGGCTGCGTTACTGCGACGCCGTTGATCTCGTAAAATTATAAATTTTTGCGCGGGTGCATAAGGAATGCGCCTGTTGGCTAACTGCGTAGTTTTGAAACAGAAGGGATTTATCGATGGGTATACAAAATTTTCCGGCTGCCTTGCAGCCAATTATTATGCAGGGTTTCTTGGAGCGCGAATTTGAAATGTCGCTCAAATCGCGTTTGGGCTATCGTCTGATTGCAGACCGCGAGGAGTTCTCGGTTGGGATTGGTGAGACTCTGACGAAGACGCGGGCCGGGTTGAAGCCAAGTGTGACGGTACCGTTGGTGGCGGCGAGTAATACCAATTTGGATAATGGGCTAACATCGACCAATTGGGGTGTTGAGCAATATACGATTACGTTAAATTTTTACGCCGCGACCCAGGATTTGAATATGGTCACGAGCCGCGTTGGCATCGCGACACAATTTTTGCAGAATGCCGCGACGAATGGTGAGCAGGCGGCGCGTAGCTTGGATGAGCTGGCGCGCAATGCGCTATTTGCGCCGTATTTTGGTGGTAATACGCGGGTGACCGGAACCTTGAGTGCAGCGGGGCCGAGTATTGAGGTTGATGATGTACGCGGTTTTCAAACGGTGTTTGTGAATGGTGTGCAGCAGAGTGTAGGGTCGTCAACGCCGCTGACCGTAACGCTGGGGTCAAATACCTATAATGTGGTTGGCGTTGTTCCGGATGCGGTGAATGTTTCGACAGCGCCAAGTGGGATTTCTGGCGCGTTGCTATTTTCGAGTAATGTAACCGTAGCTGATGGCACTGCCGGCAATGCTGTAATGGCAGCAACAGCAAGTTCAATTGTGCGGCCAGCGAGCCGAAATAGTACAGCTGCTTTGCAGGCGACGGATACGCTGACGATGGGGAACTTGTTGGATGCGGTGGCATTGCTCCGGCGAAATGCGGTGCCGTTGGTTGATGGAGTTTATAATTGTTATCTTGATCCGGTCTCTGCCAGACAGCTATTTGCGGATTCGGATTTCAAGCAGTTATTCCAGGGCGCCACATCATCGAACCCGGTTTTCCGGCAGGGGATGGTGAGTGATTTTCTTGGATTGCGGTTTATCACGACAACCGAAGCCTATGTGCAGCATCATCCGGATATTAGTGGATTGTATGTACGCCGGCCGATTGTGTGCGGGCAGGGCGCGTTGATTGAAGGTGATTTTGCCGGCATGGCAGCGGATGACGTGGCACCGAAAGATAGCCTCGTCAATATTATTGATAATGTGGCGATGGTAACGCGCGAGCCGATTGACCGGTTGCAGCAAATTATTGCGCAAAGCTGGTATTGGATTGGTGGGTTCTGCGCGCCGTCTGATACCACCACGACGCCGACGACAGTCCCAACGGCAACCAATGCAAATTATAAACGCGCTGTGATGATCGAGCATATTGGTTAAGGAGAGCGCGCGATGGCAACAGGTTCAACACAGCCATTCCGGCCAGCCGGCACGGTAACGGTGGCAGCATCGACGAGTTCGTCAACAACGGCTCTGGTTGGCGGTGGGAGTTCGGTGCTGGTTTATAATGCTTCTTCAGTAACGGCGTTTTTTCGTCTTGGTGCAGCGTCTGGGATGACTGCGCTGACGACCGACACGCCAGTGCCGCCAGGCAGCCGGATGCTCGTGGATGGGGGACCGTTTGTTAGCTATGCGGCTGTGGTACTGTCGGCGGGTTCAGGGGCTGTATATTTTACCCTAGGTGATGGGGATATGTATTAAATGTCCGGCACTGTGCCAACTGGTTTTACCGACGCGCAGAAGGTAGATGTCAGGCGGTTTTGTGGGTACCCGGCTTATGGTGCGGGGGCGGCGGGGTTTGAGAATTGGCGATTTTTCCAGGCCTATGGGAGTTTGGAATTTCGGCTAAATAATCTGGCCCCTGGCGAAATCGCGGTGACGTTGCAGTATTTGAATACACTTGCGTCGTTAGAGGCGGCCATTCCCCCTAGCTCTGCGAATCTGGATACCGAGAGTGCCGCGGCTTGGACGCATAACCCGAATGAGACCGCGGATAGGATGGCGTTGTTTGATAATTGGCGACGCCGGCTATGTGGATTTCTGGGTATTCCGGTGGGGCCGGAATTGAATAATTCAGGCATTAGCTTGGTGGTATAGTCATGGATGGTGTACGGTTGGCGGACCGGTTGGCTTATGGTGCTGGCTGTGCGGCGCGTCGTGTGGGATTTTTGCATGATGCGTATCGGCCGGATGGCGGTGGGGCGCCGACCGACCCGGCGAAACGGTTTCTAAGGCTGGCTGTGGCGTTTGTCTCACCGAATGGTGGGATTGGCGCGCCTAGTCTGCCAGACGCGCCTTACCGCCAGGCCTGGGCCGATTGGAGTTACTTGAGAGTGGGTGACTATCTGGCTGGGCCGGAAGGCTGTGTGTTTGTGGCGGCGATTGAACCACCGCGGCCGATGCTGGTGGTGATGACCAATGATGTGATCAGTCTTTGGCGGCCACAGCCCAGTCGGGTGGCTGGCGTGAACCCTTATGGAGCGCCACTGAGCGAAAACCTGCAGCTTCTGATTGAAGGATTTCCGGCAAGCTTGCTTGTTGGCGGGTTGGGTGACCGCACTAGGGCGGGGTTGCCCGATGATACGCGGGTGCCGGGATTTATTGCTCTGCTGCCAGCGGTTGCGGCGGTTACGCCGCGGGTCGCAGATATTGTTGTGAATTCAACTGGTGATAGGTTTCTGGTGACGGCTGTTGAACCGTTGGCGGCGGTGTGGCGCATATCACTTGTGCAGGCGGTGAGCTGATGGCCGATCAGTCTGATGTTGAGATTGCCATACAGTCAATTATCGCGACAGCACTTTACCCAAATGGGGCATTACAAGAGAGTACTGTTGGGCTGATATGCCGGATTTATCGCGGATTACCGATGGCGCCAGCTTTAGAGGAAAATCTTGTAGAGCAGGTGGTGAATATTACCATTAATGCAGACAGGGTCATGAAGAATACCACGCGCTATCCACGGATTTGGCACAGTATGGGAGAAATCGTGGTGTCACTCCTGGTGGTTCGGGACGCACAAACACTGACTTTTTCTGGTGTTTGTGCAGTGGGGCAACTTGCTGGTATCGGGCTAAATGGTGAGGTCTATGCATATGCCGTACAGGCGATGGACACGCCGGCAACGGTTGCGAGTAACATTGCCGTGCTGTTGCGAGATGCTGGTTGGATCGTCGATTACAGCGGTGCCTCGATTACGTTGCCGCAGGCCTATGCGTTAAGTGGGCGCGTGGTTGCCAGCGTTGGGGCATTACAGGAAGTTAAGCGGCAAGAGCAGCGATTCCAAATTGGGTTATGGTGCCCGGACCCGGCAAGTCGAGATTTGGTTGCCCCCGTGATTGACCAAGCTCTGGCATGCCAGCAATTTATACCCCTTGCTGATGGTGCAAATGCGCGGCTGATTTTTATTGATAGCGAGTCAACAGATGCGGCTGAAAATGCCGGGTTATATAAACGTACACTGACGTATAGCGCCGAGTACCCGACAACAATCGCACAATTTACCCCAGCGATGCTGTTTGGCGTAAGCCGTTACTCGGGTAACAATGAATACATAGAAACCATAAATAGTTAAGGAAAAACGATGGCGTTTCATTTGGTGGTATTAAAACCATTCCTAAATTACAAGCGTGGTGAGGTGATTACTGACGGCGCGACCGTCACAAAAATACTTGCCGGGCCGGAAGCTAGTTTTGTGGTACGGGTTTCGAGCAAAGGGAATTAAGCAATGCCAATAAGCGCCCAAGGTGCGTTGAATACAACGGCACTCATTGTCCCCGACCTATATGTACAGATTGTCGCACCGCAGACATTGCTTTTGAATGGGGTGCCAACCGATATTTTAGGTGTTGTGGGAACGGCGAGTTGGGGACCGGTGGGTGAGCCGACGATTATCGGTTCGATGAGCGATTATGCTGCCTCATTCGGACCGGTTGCCGCCCACAAATATGATATGGGTACGCAAGTTGCGACCGCAGTGCAGCAGGGTGCTGCAAATTTTCGATGTGTACGGGTAACAGATGGGACAGACACGGCGTCCTCCGTTGCTCTGCTGGGAGCTGTTACCTTCACAGCCCTTTATACGGGTAGTTTGGGTAACGAATTGACGTTGGCACTTTCAGCGGGATCGGCGGCTAATAGCTGGCGATTGACGGTGACGTTGCCGGGATTAAGCCCTGAGGTGTTTGACAATATTAACGGTTCGGGCGCTGTCTTTTGGAATAATCTTGCCAAAGCGGTAAATATTGGCAGTGGCGTACTTCGTGGACCGTCCCGGCTTGTTGTGGCGAGTGTGTTAGGGGCGAGTGCGGCACCGGTGGCTGGGCTTTATCCTTTCTCGGCGGGAACGCCGGGAAGTGATGGCTCAACGGCAGTGTCAGCAGCATCACTCGTTGGGAGTGATACGTTGCCACGGTTGGGGATGTATGCGCTACGCGGGCAAGGTTGTGCGCTTGCGCTATTAGCGGATGCAGATGATGCTACCCAATGGAGCGTGCAAGTGGCCTTCGGATTGTCGGAATCTATTTATATGATTTTGACTGGGCCGGCTGGGGATGTGATCTCGAACGCCGTGGCGACAAAGGCGTCAGCTGGTCTTGATAGCTACGCAGCTAAAATGATGTTCGGTGACTGGATTTATTGGTATGATCAAACCAATGCGGTTACGCGCCTTGTCTCGCCACAAGGGTTTGTTGCCGGGCGATTAGCGAATCTATCACCGGAGCAATCGTCTCTGAACAAACCGCTATATGGTGTGATTGGAACGCAGAAATCTGGCCAGCCGGGTGCCGGTACGGCTACAGCCTATGCGACGGCTGATTTCTCAGCTTTGCTGTCTGCCGGAATTGATGTGATTGCAAACCCGCAGCCGGGTGGGGCCTATTGGGGGGTGCGGGGTGGGCATAATGCATCGTCGAACGCAGCCACAAATGGCGATAATTATACCAGGCTGACAAACTATATCGCGCAGACCTTGTCTTCCGGCATGGGAAAGTATGTTGGGCAGTTAGTGAATGTGACGTTGTTTCAAAATATTCGCGCAACGTTGCTAGCATTTTTGAATGGTTTGTTGAGCCAAGGGTTACTTGGCAGCACGGATGGCTCACTCCCGTTTGCGGTTGTGTGTGATACATCGAACAACCCTGCAAGCCGCACTGGACTCGGCTATGTTCAGGCTGATTGTCAGGTTCAGTATCAGGCAATCAATGAAAAGTTCATTGTCAATGTGCAAGGTGGGCAAACGGTTCAGGTAAGCCGACAGAGCGTTCCAGCCATTACCTGAGGGAGAGATTTTAGATGCCGTATAATACATTTTCTGTTGGAAATGACTGCCAGCTTGTTGTGGTAGGCCCGTTTGGCCGGATTGATCTGGCCCATGTCACGGGATTCGAAGCAAGCCAGGTAACGCAATCCATTCGGGTGGACAGGCTTGATGGTGTGCAGCTAGGAGCGGAGCTGCCAAAAGGCTGGTCGGGAATGTTCATGCTAGACCGGGGATCATCTGTTGCTGATGATTTCATTGCGGTTATTGAGCGTGCCTATTTTGCAGGAACGCCAATCGGTGCTGGAACGTTATACCAATATGTGAATGAGCCCGATGGCTCGACATCGACGTATCAATTCAGCGGTGTGGTGTTTAAGCTAACATCAGCCGGTGTTTTTAAAGGGGATGCGCCAGTAACGCAGCGTTTGCAATTCTATGCGTCCAGCAGGGTGCGTGTGTGATGAATACAATGATCGTTGATAAAGCTGGACGGCGGATCGCGCTACGGCGCATCGGTGTGTTGGAGACATTACGACTTTATAAAGCTGTGGGACCGGAGCTTTCCATAAATTCTGCCTATATGTCGGCCGCAAGCATTGCATCAGCGGCAGCGATGATTGATGATGTTCCGTTGCCATTTCCAGTAAATGAAGCTGGGGTCGAGCTGTTGATCGAGCGGTTAGGCGATGATGGCATTACCGCTATCGCAGACGCTATGACAGCGCCGGCCCACGGCATGGTGATTGCCGAAGCGGGAAACTGACAAGGCACCCGGCTTTGACCGACTGTTTGTACTTGGTGCGATGCGGGGTGCCCTATGATGTGGCTTTTGGATTGGATGAAGCTGAGCGGATTGCGTTTGTGGTTACGATGGGAGTTTTGGAGGGGTATGATTTTGATTGGGGTCGGTTGTGCTGGCGTGTTACTTGAGACCAATCAATATTTCATAGTGAAATTTTGATATCATGTTGGATAATAATCAATTTTTGAAACTAGAAAAACGTAAGATCGATTCGCTGATTTCAGCCCACATAAGACATTGGTTGCCAACGATCGCGCCGATACATATACTTTATTCAACGCGGCGAGCACCCTCTTGGAGAGTGAACCAATTTTATGAACCCGCAGTCGTACATTCGAATGCGATGTCTCATTTAAGGGTTAGCGGTTCAAGTGGCAAAGGGTTAGTCGGTATAACCCAGGGTCGGGATATAGTGAGGGTAAAATGCGAGACAAGGCGCAGAGTTGATAACTCTTTTCGTCAAGGGTTCTTACGCAAGACGTTAGATTCAGGCGGGGTGTTTGGAAGATTTCGTGTATCAGACCCAAACATCCCAGCCGTTCATTTCGAGAAATCGATACTTTCTCCGAGATTTCAGCATAATAAGTCAAGATTGAATCACTCTACACAAAATGCTGTAAATACTTTGGACCGATATTTTGCGCCGGTTGGTCGTACGATTCTTTCTACCAAAAGAGTTGGCTTTGAAAATATTGGTTCACACGCCGAGCCGGTTGCTGGCATTGGTGAACATGGTCATGAAAAGACTGCAATGGCTCAGCGCCGGATGGTAGATCGGCAGTTGCGAGTGGCATTGTCTGATATTTTGCATCGCGAGGCAAATTTACCGCCTTCAGGACTTACCGGGTTTGATCCGTTTCTAACACCAGCTTGGGTTGGGCAGAAATTATCCATCTGAGGATTTGATATGAGCAGCATAAAGCTGATACTGGGACCCGTCGCATTTCAAGATTTCGAAGTACCATCGAAAATTCAAATGGGCGGACGGCAAATATTGTCCGTGCATGAGTTTATAGGCGGTGGGCGCGCTGTAGATGCAATGGGCGCACAGGATGCTGAGATTACATTTTCAGGAGTTTTTTCCGGAGCGAATGCATATGCGCGTGCATTGCTACTCGATACAGCACGTGTTGATGGTAGTGTGTTACCAATTGGCTGGGACAATTATTTTTTCCGCGTTGTGATCCATGATATTCAGTTTGATTATCAGAAATCATGGTGGTTACCGTTTAAAATTACTTGTACGATCGTGCCAGATCCGGTGGGATCAGGGACGATCAATCTGCTTTCTGGTGTAGATGTTGTGGCGGCTGACTTGGCTTATGCCACCACTTTAGCGGCGCAGACAGGTATCTCTGGCCAATTGATCTCGCCGCCTTTGATTCTGGCAAACAAAAACGTCGCTAATTCAGTTTTGGTGGATGCAGGTGGGCAAGTGGCCTCAAATTGGTCGGCGTTTATGGACAGTAAGGATCGTACGGCCAGTGTGGTGACACTTGATCAGGTGGCAGAATCGTCAGCGATACTTGCCGGGTCTGCAGCGATGATTGGATATTTAAATCGTGCAGCTAAAAATATTGCTGCACCGGGAGCGTAGGTTTTATGAAAATTACAGTCATTGGTGGAAATTTGTTTTGTATTGCGGCGACCTATTTGGAGGACGCAACGCAATGGATTCGGATTGCGCAGGCCAATGGGTTGTCCGACCCGGTATTGATCGGCATGACGACGCTGTATATTCCGCCGGTGAATTCTGCTGCAGGTGGCGGACTTGCCAGTTAATCTAGCTTCAATCCGTATTGTTATTGCAGGACAGGCGGTTTATGGTGCCGTTGAGGTCAGGATTGAGCAGGTTGGCTATTTTGCTGCGGACCGGTTTAGCGTGCGTTTGGCGGTGGGGCATGAACCGCTCGCGGGGCTGAGCTTTTATGCAGCGCTGAATTTACAGATGATTGTGATTGAAGCGGCAATGACGGCCGATGGCTACACAAAATTGCTAACCGGGCAGGTTGACCAAGTTCAGATTGATCTCGCGGTTAACGAGGTCATTCTATCCGGCCGGGATTTGGCAGCGCGGCTTATTGATGCGGAAATTTCAGATAGTTTTATCAACCAAACCTCCAGCCAGATAGCGGAACAGTTGGCTAACCGATTTGGGTTAATGCCGAACGTAACGGCTACGACGACCCCGGTGGGGCAATATTATCAAATTGACCATGCGCGCAGTGGTTTGGGATTAAATTCTCGTTTCTCAACCGCGTGGAATTTACTTGTGCAATTGGCGCAGCTGGAAAATTACACGCTATCGGTTCAAGGCACGATATTGAATTTTGCCCCTGCATTGGTGGGCGATGCAGTGGTGGTTCCCCTGACGAGTTGCATTGATGCTGAAATCGTCGTCACTGCCGCTCTGCCAGTTGGGGCAACTGTCAAATCATGGAATACACAAAACAAAGCAGTGATAACAAAGATGGCGGGCAACCAAACCGGTACCATGACAACTTTGATCAGACCAAACCTTTCTAGCATTCAAGCGCAAGCTCTTGCGACGGGCCATTTGGCAGCGCTTGGGCGGCATGAAACGACCCTCACGTTAAGGTTGCCAGGAGAGCTTACAATTCGTCCGAATATGCAAATTGTTTTTCAAGGTACTGATTCAAATATCGATCGAAGCTATATGGTTGATGCGGTGGTACGGGAGATTGACGTCAGCCATGGATTTGTTGAGACAATTCGCGCTCATGCAAATGTGATCGAATAACATGGATCATTTTTGGAATGCCGTTAAAGCAAAGGCAGGCGGGTTAGACGCTCTCGCTGGGGTGGTCCGTTTTGGGTTGGTTTCTAGTTTTGATCCTGCCCATTATGCAGCGCGCGTACTGATCCAGCCTGAGAATGTTTTATCCGGCTGGCTGCCGATCCTTTCCAGTTGGGTTGGGGCAGGGTGGGGGTTGGCGGCACCCCTAACACCGGGTGACCAGGTACTGGTGTTGGCACAGGAGGCAGACTCGGAACATGGTGTGATTGCAGGATGTGTATGGTCTTCGGTTGACCGGCCAATACCAGCGCCAAGCGGCGAGCTATGGTTGCAGCACCAAACTGGCAGCTTTCTTAAATTACGTAATGATGGAACAATTACAATGCAGGCGCCGACCGTTATGGTGACGGGTAATCTGGTAGTCACAGGTGATATTTCTGATCAGAATAATACACACGGTACGCTTGCGGCATTGCGCAACGCGCATAATACACATGATCATCTAGATACTCAGGGTGGCGTGACGGGTCTTCCTTCGGTGACTGTGTGATGGCGGACCTTAGTTTGTTGTTTGGTGGTGATTTGAATGTTGGGCCGACAGGAGACTTGGCGCTGAGTGATGGCCCAGCATTGACAGAACAACGTGTATTGCGGCGGCTATTAACGAACGGCGGCGATTACATCTGGCAGTTGAATTATGGCGCCGGGCTTGGGCAGTTTGTAGGTCAACCAGGGGCGGCGGCCGTGATTATGGGCGTTGCGAGAACGCAAATGCTTCTGGAAGCTGCGGTGGCACGCTCCCCCGCGCCAGCGGTTCGCATAACATCTGCCGTTGATGGCACGGTAAATTTAACAATCCAGTATACCGACGCGCTGGTCGGGAAAAATAATTTCCTCAGTTTTTCATTATAGGGGCTCCATGCAATTATCGATGCAAAACTTCTCAACATTGGTTGAGGGGATGGCCGCTTCTGTGCAAGGCGCTGCGGCTTCGTTGTTGGATTTAAGTGTTGGTTCTGTATTGCGGGCGATATTGGAAGCTAATGCATCAGTGGCCTTGTGGGTTCAGTGGCTAATTGTACAGGTGCTAACGACCACAAGATTGGCGACCAGTACGGGTAGTGATTGTGATAGTTTTTGCGCAGATTTTGGATTTACGCGCTTGCCCGCTGTGGCGGCAAGCGGGCTGGTGAGTTTTTCGCGGTTCACGCCTACTCTTGCAGCCTTTATTCCCCTTGGAACGAATGTTGCAGTGGCCGCGAATGCAGCGAGTTTTATCGTTACAGCTGATACCGCGAATGCCGCGTTTAGCAGTGGTCTCGGTGGCTATAGTTTGGCGGCCGGCGTGGCGAGCTTGACGGTGCCGGTGACGGCAACTACGCCGGGGGCGGCCGGCAATGTGCAGCCTGCGGCGATTTCAATGATCACCTCCGCATTACCGGGAATCGATATTGTTACCAATGCAAACATGATGACCGGTGGATATGATGCGGAAAGTGATACCGCATTTCGGGCGCGATTTGGCAATTATCTGGCCAGTTTATCGAAGGCTACCGGGTTGGCAATTGGGGAAGCGATTACGGGTGTTCGGCAAGGGTTGAGCTATCAGATCAGCGAAAATATTAATCAGGCTGGCACGACGCAGGCGGGGCATTTCGTGGTGACGGTTGATGATGGTTCGGGGGTGCCGCCTGCGAGCTTACTGAGTTTAGTCTATCAAGCGGTGGACGCGGTACGACCCGTCGGCTCGAGCTTCGCGGTGCAAGCGCCGGTTGTAAGTTTGGCTAATATATCGATGAACATTATAACAGCGGCAGATGTTTCGCATCAGATCATGATCGCGCAGGTCGCCGGTGCGATTGCGACCTATATTGCTGGGTTGGGTGTGGGTGCAACATTGAACTACACGCGCATAGCGCAGTTGGCCTATTCAGTTTCCCCTGCAGTACTGAATGTTGAGAGTATTTTACTAAATGGCGGTACGGCTGATTTAGCACCACCGCTATTTGGCGTGGTACGTGGCGGTACTGTGGCGGTGGCCTAAGCATGATTGGCGACATGAATGACATGCTGGCACGGCTAAAAATGGTGCTGCCAGCGCGGTGGTTTGGCGATATTACGCCGATCCTTGATGCGGTGCTGTGCGGTCTGGCGTGGGCTTGGAGTGGATTGTTTGAAATTCTGCAATATGTACGCCAGCAAAGTAGGCTGGTGACTGCAAGCGGGATGTTTCTGGACATCGCCTCAGGTGACTATTTTGGGGGTAATTTACCCCGGCGTTTGGGTGAGACTGATTCCGCTTTTAGTGCAAGGTTACGCACCAATCTGATTGCACCGAGGGCGACACGAAATGGTTTGTCGCTGGCGCTGTTCAATGAAACTGGGCGTCTTCCGGTTATTTTCGAGCCGCTGAACGCGACCGATACTGGTGGATATAACGCTAACAGTTTGGGGTATGGGCTGCGTGGCGGTTATGGCAGTGCTAACCTGCCATTCCAGTTCTTCGTAACGGCATATCGTCCGAATGTTAGCCCTATCAGTAACGCTGGTGGGTATGGCCAAGGGCCTGGTGGTTATAATACCGCGCCGATGTTCTACGCGGATTTGAGCAATATTCCCGGTTTGCTCACGGATGTTGATATTTATGCCGCCGCGGCTGGCGTGCTTCCGGCGGCGACGACAGCTTGGATGCGAATTTCTAACTAAGGATTATACATGGATCGGAATATTGTTTATCCAGGGAGTATCCCGCTGGATACGGATATACTTGCGCTGAATCGTAATGCGATGGTGGGGATTGGTGCACTTACCGCTGCGGTGCTGGGAAATGTTGTAGTGGCCGACGGGCTTGCCTGTATGCCAACCTCGCCGACATCCCTGACAGTGAATATTGGCCCTGGCAGTATTACGCAATTATCATCATTGGATGCAACGGCCTATGGGTCGCTGCCAGCAGATTTAGCTGACCAGATTGTAAAAACTGGCATTAATCTGCAATCAACCAGCTTTACGTTATCGGCGCCGGTAACGTCTGGTCAGTCAGTGAATTACTTGATCGAGGCGGCGTTTTCTGAAACAGACGGTTCGCCGTTTGTGTTGCCTTACGTGAATACAACGAGTCCAGCGCAGCCCTATTCTGGGCCAAGCAATTCAGGGACCGCACAGAATACACAACGTTTGCAGCGGGTACAGTTGCAATTGAAGGCGGGTGCGGCGGCAGCGGCGGGGGCGCAGACCACACCGGCAGTGGATACTGGCTGGGTTGGGTTATACGAGATTACGGTCAATTATGGGCAGAGCGCCATTACTGCTGCCAATATCAGTGTGATACCGGGCGCGCCGTTCTTGAATTTTAAACTGCCGAATTTAAGGCCGGGGTTTTCGGCGCTGCAGGTGTTTACGAGCACCGGCACCTTCACGGTACCAAATGGCGTGACGAGCGTGCGCGTGCGGGTGCTGGGTGGCGGTGCGTCATCGGGATATCACAGTACCATGCCTGGTGCTGGGGGAGGCGCTGGCGGTGAGGCTTACGGCATAATCAATAATCTCACCCCGGGGCAGGCGATTGCTGTGACGGTGGGGGCGGGTGGTGCAGCGCTAACATCACCGGGTGTTGGCAATAGTGGCGGTACATCAAGTTTTGGAACTTTCATGTCCGCAACTGGCGGCGTTGGGGGTAGCGGCGGCACCGCCGTGGAATTTTCGTTGAGTGGTGGCGCTGGCGGTATAGGCACAGGTGGGCAGGTGAATCGCGGTGGTTCGTACGGCAGCGATTCTATTGTGGTGGCGTGCCGTGGCGGCGATGGTGGTGGACCCGGCAATGGCCGTGGTTCCAGTGGGCCAACGCCTGGACTTAGTGCAACCGGTTATGGCGGTGGTGGCGGAGGTGGTGGGACGACAACCAGCGGGACGCTTGCGGGCTCGTTAGGGGGAGCGGGTGCGCCTGGAATCGTTATCGTCGAATATTGAAAGGATTGACAGATGAATACGCCAGCGAGCCATTTGTGGCGCCCATCTACGGCACGCTATGTGCAGATTGATGGCTTTGTGGCCATACCG
Source organism: Acidocella sp. 20-57-95 (assembly GCA_002255575.1). Classification (GTDB taxonomy): domain Bacteria; phylum Pseudomonadota; class Alphaproteobacteria; order Acetobacterales; family Acetobacteraceae; genus Acidocella. The sequence goes on along the minus strand of NCAT01000004.1, from coordinate 78,797 downwards.
CGCGGGCCGCAAGTGCCGCCCTCAGTAAGGTTGACGTGGCCAGCGAAGGATCCCGGCGATACGCTGGATTATGTGTTTGATATTACACCGGCACTGACCGCCAATCCCGGTGACACGATCGCGACATTAGATGTGACGATCAGCCCAGCGAACGCGGGCGACCTCACACTTGTGTCGGCAAGTGCGGATGGTCCGCGCGCCGTGATTTGGTTAAGTGGTGGGCAGGCCCTGACCACATATGCAGTGACCATTACGATGACGACTGTTGGCGGGCGGACGCTAGCCCGTACTGTTATGCTGCCGGTGCTTGCTTTAGCGTCGGTGTCGGTGCCGCCAACTGCGTTAACGACGCCGAGCGGTCAGCCTTTGACTGACCCCACCGGGACCCCGATTACTCTTTTCTAAGGGATATTTATGCCCACAATTGGACAATTACCGGCTGCGAATTCAGTAGCCGATACCGATGAGATTCCCATTTTTCAGAATGGTCAAACATTGGCGGCGACACGCGCGCAGATATTGGCGGGCGTACAGACGACGCTGAGTGTACCACAGAATAGTTTGCTAGGGGGGGTGGGGCCCGGCAGCACGGCGCCGGTTGCGATTAATATTGGTGCTAATTTGGCCCTTACAGGCAACATAATTTCTGCGACGGCAGCACCATTTGAGGTGGCGGGACTGACTGTCGGAACTGTGCCTGCACCGTCGGACTTAGTGCCGTTGGGGCAAGCTGGCATGAATACCGCCGTCACGTACGCTAATTTTCTGGCAGGGCTGAGCAGTGTAAGCGGTTTGCCTGCCGGAGGGCTGACCGCAACAGCGAGTGGTGCAACAGTAGCACGTACGCTGGCGAACTTGGCAACGAACGCCGTGGCAATTGAAGATTTCGGTGCGGTGGGCGATGGTGTTACTGATGACAGTGCGGCGTTGCTCGCCGCTTTGGCCAGTGGCAATCCGGTACGGTTTGGGCCTAAAACCTATGCGGTTGCGGGTGAGTGCGATATTGGCGGCACTACCTGCACAATGCTTGGCGTGCCTGGTTTGACCCAGATTGTAAGGCCTGGGCAATCTCATGTTGGGACATCTTCGCCTGCGGCGTGGCTGAGCATTTCCTCAGCAAGCGTTTTTATTGACGGTATTATTTTCGATGCCAACACTAATGTTACGATTGACACTTATAGCGTTATCATTCAGCAGGCCTGTACGAAATCGATCATTACACGGTCGGTATTTCGTAATGCTAAAGGGCTGAATAATGGGTCCGGATTGGTGATTGCAGCAAGCGACCCGGCGATAACCCAGCATCATTTAGATGATTGTGAGTTTTACAATAATATCAATCATGGCGTTGCTGTTTTTGCCAGTGATGCGGTTAGCATTACAAATTGTAGGGCGCACGACAATGGGGGTAATGGTATCTCGGCAGATAGCGAAGACCCGGCATTCATATTAAAAATACGTGAACTTCATATTGTGGGTAATACATGCTGGAATAATCAGTGTGGTATTATCGTTGGTAATTTTAATACCACAAACACGGGTCATTTGATATATGGTAATGCGAACCCGGATGTATTAAGCGCGCTGATTACGTCTAATAATTGCTATGAAAACCGGGGCTACGGCATTTATATTTCCGGCCGCAATATTTTGGTTTCTGGTAATCTATGTGCCAATAATAGTTCGATTGCAGCAGCCGGCGCTGGGATTTTATGCGATACGGGTTATTGCAAGGTTAGCGGCAATATGATCAGTGGTGCATCCGCTTTCGGGATTGATTGTGGTGGATCGATTTATACCGAGGTTGCTAATAATTATATCAATGGCGCGCTTTACGGGTTAAATATTGGCGGTGGTCAATATTGCGTGGCGCGCGATAATTTTATTCAAGATTCTTCGGCGATCGGTATTTCAGTACAGAATGTGGAGTCTGACGGCCGAGGGGGCAACTTCAATCTGGCTTGTACCGGGCTTTCGATTGTTGGTAACTGGATTACCTATTCTGGTGAGGTATTTGGAATTTATATCCGCGATGCCGCCCAGAATATTTTGGTAAGTGATAATATTATCCTTGCAAATCCTGGAGCAGACCTAACCCGCGCGCTCTCAGCTTATACCGATAGTATTATCATTCGGAATAATTTGCTGAATTATACGGAACGTTGGCCTGTACTGCCGTCGGTTGCAAATGGGCTTTATACGTTGGTAGTGCCTGATATTGCAGACGCAATAACGGTCGTTCAGGCTTATGCACCGGTGACAAGCATCATTACCCAGCAAGCAGCGCAGCTGGCTGGTCAGATTGTATTTTGTAAAGTTGTCAATGCTGGCAGTGGCTATACCAATGCCGCCGTTAGTTTTTCCGGTTCAGGCACAAATGCTGCCGCAAAAGTATGGCTCTCAGGTGGGGCTGTGCTTGGCATTCAAATGAGTAATAATGGCAATGGTTATGGCGTTGGTACAACGGCAACGATTACAGGCGATGGTACTGGTGCAACAATTTCTGTGCAGGTGGGCTTGCCAGTATGGCAGAACAAGAAAACAAGTGTTGATTGTGCGGCCAATGTAATATTCGAACAAGCCAATACTGTACCGTTTCAAAGCAATTGGACAGGTGCGCCCATTACGATTCCTGCCGGTGCAAGCATCGACTGGGTTGGCTATAATGGTGGGTGGCGGGCAGAGCACTTTACACAGAATGATTATATATTGCCGAAAGGCGATGGCAGTGTCGCGATTCGTACACAATCGGGTGATATTTCACTGCATCCATCTGGCGCCGGCGCGGTGCGGCTGCTGTCGGATGTAGAGCCAACGGGGGCTGTGGAGTTGATCGGACGTGGCTCGCCATTGAATGTGGTTGCTGCCCCGCCTGGTTCGACATTTCGAAATTTGAATGGCGGGGCCGGGGCGACCTTTTGGGTGAAGCTCGCCAATACCGATTCCACCAATTGGGTTGTAGTCGCTTAAAATAAGGATTTTTATATGACGACGATTGCCCAGCTACCCACAGCAGCCAGTGTGGGGGCCAGTGATTTGCTGTTGCTTTCGCAGGCGGGATCGCTTTACGCGGTGAAAGTTTCACAGCTGAATGCCGACTTGCAGCCCTTATTGTCTGTGCCGACCGGTGCGTTGCTGGGGCGGCAGAGTACCGGGATTGGGGCACCGGAGGCGCTGAGCGTTGGTACAGGGCTGGCGCTTATGAATGGTGCGTTAAGCGCGACTGGCGCTGACCATGCCGGGTATCCGGTGCAGGCGGCGATGTCGCTGAGCGATGATGTGGTGATTAGTAACCAAGGGTCTCCTGGGCTGCTGCCGGTGGCAGCTCTGCGGGGCCTGTTTACCGCCGGAGCAGGTCTAAGCATCAGCGCGACTGGCGTGATTGCTGTTACCGCTTCGGCGATTGCGGGCCCGGCAGGCCCTGCCGGTGCGACCGGCCCTGCCGGGCCCGTGGGGCCGCAAGGTATTGCAGGGCCGGCAGGCAGTGGCTTGACCGCGCCGGCGGCTGGCAATTCCGTCAGTTCTATTGCTGGCTCTGATTACGTGGCGATTTGGCAAAATGGTGCAAATGCCTGGATGCCCTATAGTCAATTGATTGGTGGTCAAACGATCAACCAACTGCCCGCAGCGGCACCGGCTTCTGATAGTGATGCGTTGCTGGTTGCGCAGGGCTCTACATCGCTGAGCGTACAGAGTTTCGGTGCGCTGTGGATCTATATGCAAGGCAAGTTACCAAGCGTGAAGGCGGGTATTGTGGAGTTGACCGCTAATACCGTGTTGGATGGCACCGCGCATAATAAGCGGATTTTGATTGTCAGCCAACCAGTGACGCTAACGGCTAATTATTCCAATATGGGTGCGGGGTTTTCGTGCACGCTGATCAACTTAAGTGCTGGCGCGGTAACTTTAGGCACGGGGATCACTTCGGGCTCGGGTGCTGTAAGTCTACCGCCTGGGGCGTCTGCTTCATTGCTGGGGCTAAGCTATTCCGGTGGCTCCATGGTGTGGTGGAACGGGCTGATCTCGAATGCGCCGACGATCACTGTTGCATCGATTGCGGCACCCGCGCCGGGTGCATCATTCACGGTCACCGGCGGTATTTTCAGTGATGCCCCAAATGCATTGGATTATTCAACGGATGGTGGCGTGACATGGTTGGCCGCACCGAGCCCAGTGATCACGCATGATGTGTATAGTTTCATCGCACCGGGTTTGGTTGCTGGAAATTATACGATCCGGGTGCGTGACCATGCGAATATCGCAGTCATGGGAGTTTCAAATAATTTCACGATCATGCCGCCTTCAGTAGCGATTAATACGTTACCGATGGCAGCGATTATGAATGCGGCTTTGACCGTGCAAGGTACCGTGCTGCCAGGCAATGCAGCAGTAGAAATTGGCTTATCGAGTAGTGCAACTGTCGCGCCGACGAGTTGGGTCAATGCGGCTGTTAGTAACGGTGCGTGGTCTGGCGCGGTTACCCCAACAACCATGGGTACGTTGTATGTCTGGGCGCAGCAGACAGCGGCAACATCGGTGCAGGCTGTGTCTGGGGCGTTGAGCATCGTCACGGCGACCCTGACAATCTCAGTTCCGGCAAACGGGGCCGCTGGAACGGCATTGACGGTGAGCGGTACGGTAACGCCAGCCACTGATGCGGTGAATTTACAGTTAAGCACCCAAAATACGGTGGCGCCGATTTCTGGTTGGTTGGTGGCTGCGAATAATAGCGGGAGTTTTAACATATCCCTGACACCCAGCGTCGCCGGGACTTATTATGCGTGGGCGCAGGACCCAGCGACCGGGATTACCGCAGTGTCCTCAGCAATTATCGTCTCAGCTGCTACGCCTGTTAGCTACACCATCAATAATCCCGGCGGTAGCTATACGCATGGTTTGGGCGTGATCGCATTAAATGGCGGTATTTCGCCGACACAACCGGTGCCGACTCAGGTGGCGCTTTCAACATCCAACACCGTGGCGCCGGCAACTGGCTGGCAGGCGGCAAGTAATATTTATGCCAATACCCTGTGGGCGGTTTATTACACCACGCCGGCAGTGGCGGGGAATTACTATGTGTGGGTTGAAACCACGGCCGGTGCCGCGCAAACGGTTAGCAGCTTTACCATCGCGGTGGTTTAATGACATTTCTGTTTGCTTCGCAAGGTTCGGTATTGGCAACGGGTCGCCAACAACGCGCTTTGATTTCCGCATTGCCCACGAGTGGTTCTGCACCGGCAGGTAGTTTTGCCGGGCCTTATCCATCGGCGATCACCGGACTTTCCGGTTGGTGGGATGCTGGGTTGTTGGGCGGCTTGCGCGATGTAAATGCAGCACCTGTGGTTGCCGCAAATGTTGTGGTGGGCTCGGTGGTGGATAAATCTGGTAACGGTATTGCTTTGTTGCCATACCACATCGCCGTAGATACCAGCCCGCCTGCGACCATTGCAGCACCACGGGTGAATGGGTATCTAGGGGCGGTGGGCGCGCCAGATGCGACGATTGCGACATATGGCCCAACCCTCGACCCCGATTGGGGGCTGAGCCATGCAGGCTTTGCGCTGGGGGCTAGCACTGGTTGGACGCGCTACTTGGTATGGACACGGCCTAATTTACGGCAGTCCACCTATTACGGGAATGGCTCACCAATTCCGTTACTGCATTGCGTAGCTACCGGTACAACGATTTTACAGGCTGATAGCGTGGGCTCTAACCTCACGTTATTTCCTGGTACGGCAAGCCAGTGTGTGCTTAGTAGCAGCCTGGCGCGGCGGCATAGTCATGCTGTAATTTTGCGAAATACGCCGGGCGAGGGCGTTGATGTTTGGCTCGATGGTGCGCAGGTGGCAACCGCCATTGCAAATCCGCTTGGTAGTTCTGCCACGGGTCAGGTTTTATATTTGCATGACGGTACCGCACAAGGTTCTGCGCAATGCTGGTTTCATGAAGCGGCGAATTGGGAACGCGCACTAAGTGCCGCGGAGATTACCACCTTGATCGAATGCCAGGCACGTTGGGTGCTGGGCGCACGTAAGGGGATTATGGTGCTGGTGATGGGCCAGTCTAATGCTGCGTGGTTTGCGGTTTCAGGTGGTGCTTTGGCGTTGGCGCAAGGCATTGCCTGGTACTGTGGTGCAGCGTCTTATGCGATGATTGAATCACTCTCGGGCACAAATATTTCACCCAACCGCTACACGGTGATATTTGGTCATCCAATTTCCAATTCATCGCCGCCATTATTTCCCACTGGTGCCGGTAATGGCACATTTATCACGAACCCTGGGGACGGGTCTGACCCTTCAACCTGGGCGCCGGGGCCAGACTTTGCGGCAGTGAGCGCTTACCTTACTGGTCTTAACGCGTTGCTACCTGCAATTGATGATAATGATATCGGTTTTTTGGTATGGCCATGGTCTGAGCAAGACAGCACGATGCCCTATGCTAACAAGGCTTTGTATAAAGGCACCGTGTTGCGGCTGCTGGCACTCACACGATCATTGTTAGGTCGTACCGCTGGCACATTGCCCTTACTGGCATGGAATGCGATTCCGTATGAGACAAATGACGGCGTGCAGATGGTGCGCGAGTCAATCGCTGACCTTGCCGGTGATGCCGCAAATAATATAACGATGTTTATCGACCAAACTGCGGATTCAAACCCGCTAAATGCCAGCTATAATCCAGCGACCGGTATTTTCACGGGCGGTGACCCGCAGCATCGTGACCAGCCAGATTTGCTGCGCTATGGTAAAATCGGCGCGCATGCGGCTGGGCGGTTGGCGGTTGCCTTGGGACAGAGTGATTCAATTCCGAATACAGCATTGCCCGCGACAGGTTTGCCACTAAAGGGTGGGCCGCAGATTATTCATGTTTACCGGGCTTCAAATACCAGCTTAGTTCTGACCGTCTCACATGATTCTGGCAATGATTTGTTGCTGCCGTTGCAAGCAGCGCGTGGTGCAGGCTTTGCTGTGATGGATGGTGGCACTGTTGCGAACCCTGGTAACATCATTACCGCGACTTCAGCAACGCGTATCGATGCCACGCATATCGGTATCACGCTTGCCAGTGCCATCAAAAATCCTTCGGCAGTTGTGCTATTTTTCTACCCTTATGGGAGTACCCAGATTGGGCGTGGTAACGCGGTGACGGATAATGCCTCACTCATGGCGCCACCGCCAAATTGGAATATTGGCAATGATCTAGGCACGAGCTGGTTGGTAAATCTGCCGCTACAAGCAACGACTTACCCGATTACATTATCTGATACGCCAGCCTGAAAGAGATAAAGTATGGAGCCAGAAAATATTGCTCTGTTGCGGTCTGATGTTGCCGGTATGCGGGCAGATTTAATGCGGGTACGGCAGGATATTGGCGTGCTGGATGCACGGGCTGATGCGTTGGAAAATTGGCGGGAGCGTTACCTCTCGCAGGAGGAGCTGGTGGTTGGAAAATTATTTACCAAAGTTGATGAATTGGTCGCGAGCCTGAGCGCCATGCGGGCGGATGTTTCCCGGATGGGGGGTGAGCGTGATGCTGAGGGACGCATCACCATCGCGATTGTGGGCTTGCTCTCAGCACTTTGCGGCGGCCTGGCCACGAATATTTTCCACGGACACTAACTTATGGATAAATTTGCGCGGTGCTTTGCCTTCACCTTGGGGGCTGAAGGTGGCTATTCTGATAACGCCAGTGATCCGGGAAATTGGACCGGTGGTGCGGTGGGGCACGGTAAACTGAAGGGCACAAAATTTGGCGTCAGCGCCAGTGCCTATCCAACGCTGGATATTTGTAATCTCACCGAGCAGCAGGCGGAAGATATTTATCGGCGGGATTATTGGACGGCGTTGCATGGTGATGAGTTGGCAATACCGATCGCGATGGTGGGGTTTGATGCGGCGGTGAATGCTGGGCCGCACCGTGCTGTATGCTGGTTACAGCAGGCGGCGGGCCAACCGGCTGACGGCGTGTTAGGGCCTGCTACGTTGGCGGCACTGAACGCGGGTGATCCGGTGTTATTGGCGCGCGAGGCGCTGGTGCGGCGTTTGGAATTTTCCTCGCATTTGCTCGCTTGGGCGAATTTTGGCCTGGGCTGGTCGCGCCGGATTATCGCACTGGCCGGGGCACTCTCTGCATGATGCGTTTTCTACAGCAGCTTCTAGATGATGGCCGCGGCAATACCGATGAACAGGCATTGATTTCATTGCTGGGCGGGGCGGTGTTTCTTGGGCTTGAGATTTATTCCGTAGCCTGGCGTGGGCAGAATTTTGACCCGTTTGGCTTTGGCGCCGGGATTGGCGCATTGCTAGGGGCAACCTCTGCCGGGTTTGGTCTTCGCGCGCGCTGGACACCGGATGAAGATGTGCAAACTGCACGGGATATCGACCCCGTAACGGGCCGGTTTATGGGAGGGATGAATGCAGGTGATACTCGCTAAGCTACTGGCACCTTTGATACCTTATTTGATCGCGGGCGTGATCGCGCTGGCAGGATGCGCCTATATGCTGCATCTGCGCCACCAGTTGGCTGCAGCGACAGTCGCCAACACGCTGCTGGAACAAACCAACCAGGCCAATGCGGCGGCAATCGCGGCGTATCAAGCGCAGGCGGTGAAATGGAATGCAGCGGTTGATGCGCTGGGAGCGGAGAGTGCCACGAGTGACCATCAAGTCAGTCTTATCAATGAACGGATTGATGCGCAGCCAGTAAGTGCAGATGCACCGGTGGCCCCTGTATTGGCGGCTGCGCTGAATGATATCCGTCATTTACAGCAGGCCGCGCCATGAGAATTTTATGTCTGTTATTGCTGCTGGCGGGCTGTGCGGCATCGCCACCCATTACGCGCATTGTCACTCTCACGCCGCCGATTCCAGCAAGCCTCCTGCATTGTGCAGCAGCGCCTGATGTACCAGATGCCACCAGCCAGATGGTGGTGGCACGCTATATTGTGGCGTTATGGCAGGCGGGGCAGGATTGCCGGGTGCATGTTGCGGCCATCGCGCAGGTGGCGGCTAAATAAAGTGGATGATGAATAGCGAGCCGACACCAGCGGCGATACTGAGCCCTAAATTGCGGGTTTTTGCCATCATCGCCATTGTAACGGCTGCCCCGCCCCAATTTTGCGGTGGACCATTGACCAAAGCTGGCACCACATAAGCGGTAAAAATACAGCCCGGCAGATAGGCTAAAGCGCGGCGCAAAGTTGGCGACGGCGTGATGCGTGAAAACAGAAAATAGCCACCGCAGCGGCAGGCCAGTGTTACCAGCGCCATCGCCGCAATCGCCGCATAAATCGAAATGCTATCACTCATGCGGATCCCGCCCTTCCAGGGCTGCACCGGTTAGGCAGCCGCCAACTGCGCCTGCAACGATGTACCATGATGTGTGTGGGATTATATGTGCCACCAATAATGCCATTCCACCTGCCACCAGCCAAGGCAGCGCATCGCGCTTGCCGCGCCAGAGCGGCACCAGCAGCGCGATAAAGGCTGCAAGGGCGCCAAAAAATAATGGGTGGTTGGGTGGCAGGTTTAACGTATCGGCGCTCAGGAACCCAGCGCTGGTGGTGCACATCCAGCCCAGCCAGAGCGGTAGGCTGATGCCCACATACAGCGCCATATCGCGGCCGCCATTGCGCATATCAGTCACTGAGATTGCCCAAGGATGGTCCACCAACAAAGCCAAGCATAAATAACGCGGCACCGGCTTAAGGCCTTCCAACCATGGCGCCAGCACCGGGCCCATCAGCGCAAAGCGCAAATTCACCACCAAAGCGGCAAAGGCGGCTGCGAGTATCGGTGCCGGGTGAGTCCAGTTGGCCAGTGCGACTAGCTGCGCGGCACCGGCATAGATCAGCGCGTTCATCGTCATGCATTGTAGCAGGCTCAGCCCGTGATGCTGTGTGATCAAACCTACCACAAACCCGAACGGCGCCAGCCCCGCCACCAGCGGCAGTGAGCGGCGAACCCCGCGCCAGAAACCGGCACGCGTGAAAATGATGGGCGCTTCCATGATACGTTGATGGCAGGCCCACCAGCAACTGAGTAGTGCTGGAATTTCAAGGCAGAACCCGCCCAAGCGATCATGCGCTTGCGCTTGGTCCCCAAAATCCGTTACTGAAGTACCAGATGCAGGTGACCCGCAAGGGTTGAAACGGGAATGCGGTTAAACGCCGCAGCTGCTCCCGCAACTGTAAGTGGTGAGTTTGCAGCCACACGCCATTGTTTCTTCGGAGATGAGAAGGCGGTTGCAAGTGTTGACCCACGAGCCAGGAGACCGGCCAGCATCGAGACATTTGCGCGCAAATGGGCGGGATGCACCATATGCGGAAGGGAGAAAGACCCTGAGCCTCTGTCGCCATTTCGATGCGCCGTAGCCCCATTTGCGGGCGCGGTTCTGGCTGGAGGCGTTTATGCCCGTTTTGAAAAGCGGCAGGTTAAGCCTGTTGATGACGAGTTTTTTTGTGATCCCCGCAATGGCTTTTGCGGATAGTCCCTTGCCGCCGATGACTGTTACGGCAACTGAAGTACCCACTTTGCTACCAGACGTGCCGGCCGGTGTCACCGTGATTACGCAGGCCGAGATGCAGGCGCGCGGTGATACAACGCTGGTGGATGCGCTGAACGCGGTGCCGGGGCTTGGTGTGGTACAAACCGGTGGGCCGGGTGGTGTTGCCAGCGTGTTTATTCGCGGCACCAATTCTGAGGATGTTTTGGTGCTGCTGAATGGCGTACCGGTGAATGACCCGTCCGACCCGAATGGTGCGTTTAATTTCGGCAACTATACCGTAAGTGATATTGCGCGCGTTGAGGTGGTGCGCGGTGCCATGTCTGGCCTGTATGGCTCCAACGCCGTTGGCGGCGTGATCAACATCATTACTGTGCAGGGGACTGGCAAGCCCAAGCTTAGCGTTACGGCGGCTGGCGGGTTTCCGGCCCAAGGCCAAGCTGGGGCAACCCTTTCTGGCGCTTCCGGCAAATTTGATTATGCACTAACTGCCGCGACCGACCAGGAGGCGGGGTTTGACTATACCGCCAAGCGACTGAGTGTTTATAATGGTACCCGCGACCCGTACCGGTCCAACCTTGGCTCGTTCAATGTTGGGTATTCGCCAGTGTCTGGCACGCGCATTTCGCTCGCGTTCCGCGCGCAGCAGACAATATCAGCCTCCCCTGATGCGAATATAGTCTTCTATGATGACCCGAATAATTTTTTATATAATGAAAATTATTTTGGTAAATTTAGCATCAAAAGTGATCTTTTTCGCGGGTTGCTGACCACCGAGCTATTTGTGGCCGCGCTTGAGAATGATTTATATTATAAAAACCTGTTGGATGCGGCTGACCCGAACGCGCAGAGCAATAACGACCATTACCACGGCTACCGAGCCGATGCGCAGTGGAATAATACCATCCATCTGCCAGATTATGGCCCGGCAACATTCTCTTCGGTCCTGTTTGGCGTTGAATATATTGCCGACCATGCCAAGGAGCGTGTGAGTGATAGCGGGCCGTTTGTCGCCAGCATCAATGCTTATCAGCATTCAGTTGCGGGCCATGCTGGTGTGCAGACCACGCTTTTTAATGCGCTCACGCTTACGGGCGCTGTGCGTGATGATAACGTCTCAAGCTTTGGTAATGCGGTTACCGGCCGTGTGGGCGCTGTGCTCGCGGTTCCACAAGCTTATCTGCATCTGAAAACATCGTATGGTACCAGCTTTCTGGCGCCCTCACTGTTCGATTTATATGGTGTTGATAGCTACGGTGGCTTTCCTTACATCGGCAATCCGAACCTGAAACCCGAAACGGGAACCGGTTTTGAGGCAGGAGCACAATTTGATATTCCCGCATTTGGCCAGCCTGATTTTGTAAGCCTATCAGGCACATATTTTCTGAACAACATCAAAAACCTGATCAATTATGTTTCGATTGATAATGGCAATGCATCGAGCGAATCCAATATTGGGCAGGTGCGTACCAGCGGTGTTGAAACCGATTTGGTGTTTACGCCAACTTCCTGGTTGAGCGCAGATTTAACTTACACTTATACCTACGCGCGCAATCTTTCAGCCGGCATTCCGCTCAACCGGCGGCCGGAAAATGCCGGTAGTGCGACTGTGACGTTTAAACCAACCTCGCACATCAGCATTGTACCGCAGGTACAATATATCGGCCGCTTCACGGATTTTTTATATAATAATAATGGGACCAGCTACACGGGTACGGCTTCCGGTGTCGGGATGGCCGAACCAGGAACGATCGCGAATGTAACCATCAGCTATCAGGTAACGCCGCAACTGACTTTGTTTGCGAATGGCAAAAACCTGTTCAATTCGCGGTTCGAGCCAGTGAACGGGCTGCAAATTCCAGGGCAGTCATTTTTGTTTGGGGTACGGGCGGTGGTGCAGTAAACGCGCACTCTCTCCCGTGGCCTCACACTTAGCTGTCTTCGCTACACGCGCCTGCCATCGTCATATGCGCAGGCGCGTGTTGTCTTATTCGACTAAGAAGATTCCCGCCTGTGCGGGAATGACGAAAATGGAGTGCACGAATGACGAAAATGGAGTGCACGAATGACGGAAATGGAGTGCACGAATGACGGAAATGGAGTGCACGAATGACGGAAATGGAGTACGGGAATGACGAAAGGGGGGGGATGAGGCCCAGTTGTCGTCGTGAAATTCGCGCATAACAAAACGGGCATCTTGCGATGCCCGTTTTGGTGAAGTGTTAGGTTTTAGAAGAACTTCGCAATGCGAATTTCGAACGACCGGTTCAGCGGCCCACCATGGTTGGCAATGTCGTATCCACCGACCAACATTATTTGCGTGGATGGGTTTACGAAGGTTGAGGCGATCAACCGCAGTTGCGATTCCTCGGTCCGGTTGCCAGAATCTACCTTCGCGCCATTGGCGTGAATCGTATAGGTCTGCTTGCCGCCGAAGGATTGGTAGAAGCCTGGCGCAATGAACGCCCCCATCGCTGGCGCAAAATTATACGGGAAATAAATGCGGAATTCTTCCGATGGTTGCTCGTGGAAGGTTGCCGGTGTTGATGAAGCCTGGGCGATCGGGTTTTTAAAAAACAAACTGGCAGGGAATGGAATATTATTTGCAGACACTGCCGGAGAATTCGCTGCTGACTTATTATTATCACCAAATCCATAAACCTCGCCCCAAGCTTCCACTTGAAGATTTGGTGTTGTCGGTGTGCCGATCAGCGTGGTGCGTGCACCAATTTCCATCTCGTACACCCAGGTATTATTCCCAGGCGTCAAAAAAGACGAATTGTTGTAGCCGCTAATCGGCGGGGAGATCCAGGGGGCTACCACCACGTAGGTGCCGGTTTTCGGGTCATTTACCGGCCAGAAGAAGGCACCGAAATTGGGCTGCCCAAAGCCGCTGGAATGGGAAAGATTAGCGGTTCCCGCCCCGAACGGTGATGGCTCGGTATTGCTGAGACCAATCTTCTGTTGGCCGAGAAACGCCACGTAAGGCTCATAAACCTGCACCCCGGCCTCGACACCTTTAATTTCAAAGGTGCGGATGTAGCGCAGCACCGCAATATCGGTCGAAATATGCGTGTCATGGGCATAATTGCTGCCGCGCAGGGCGCCGAGGGCACCGGCATCATTAAACTGATTGTACAGCAGCCCAATATTCACGTTCACGGGCGGGGCAATACTATCGCCCGGTAGCGGGTCGGACGCCATGGCTTTGCCGGCAGTTCCGGCGGTAAAGGCAAGCGCCGCTGAGAATAAACAGGCGCGTAAAATTTGCTTGCGTCCAATCATAGACTTCTCCTCAAAAAAAATTATTGCGACGCGCGTTAAATTACGCGCCACTTAAAAGTTATCACGAACCGAACCCGTCTAACTGTCAATTCCTGGTTACCGCATACGGCAGAATATATCCTAAATGTGGCAGTTTGGACACATGGTGCGGCGCACAACAAAACCCCTGCCCGGTTTGCTGATCGCACCAAAAAATTGCTAAACTACCAATTCCTGCCCATTCCGGCGTATTAGGGTTAATGGTTCCGTGAAACCTGTTATCAAATTTGCTCTCGGCAGCATTCTGGTCGGTGGGGCGGTGCTGACGCTGAAATTTCTGGCGGCCCGCATCAGTGGCAGCGCGGCATTATTTTCCGATGCGCTCGAGTCGCTGGTGAATGTTGCGGCCTCCTCATTGGCTTTGTACGCGCTGATCGGGGCAGCCAAGCCTGCTGACCGCCAACACCCGTACGGCCATGCCAAGGTGGAACTGCTGAGCGCCGTGGCAACCGGGGCGCTGATCCTCATCGCGGCGGTGCTTATTTTCGAGCAGGCTTTGCATGTGTTGCTGCATCCCGTGCCGTTAGCGCCGCTGCGCGGTGCGCTGGGGCAGGGCATGGCGCTGAATGGCGCGGCGGGGTTGCTGCTCGGCGTATGGGCGGTGCTGCTGCGCCAAACTGGTAAGCGCCATCGTTCGCCGGCTCTGGCGGCTGATGCCCAGCATCTGGTCTCGGATGTTCTCACCACCATTGGGATAATTTTGGGGCTGGTCGCCGCCGCTTCATGGGGGCTGCCGGTGCTGGACCCTGTGCTTGCGGTTCTGATCGCGGGGCAAATCGCTTTCGCTGGTGGCCGCACTGTACTGCGCTCGCTGAGTGGGTTGTTAGATGAAGCGCCGCCGCCTGCCATAACGGCACGTATCAATGAACTGGTGCGCATGCACGGCACGGGCGCCATTGAGGCGCATGATTTCCGCACCAGGCAAGCCGGCCCTGCCTCGTTTTTGGAATTTCATTTGGTGGTGCCGGGGGCCATGAGTGTGGATGAAGCGCATGATATTTGCGACCGTATTGAGGCTGCGCTCAAGCATGAAATGCCGGGTGCGGTGATTACCATTCATGTAGAGCCGGAAGAAAAAGCCAAACATGAGGGCGTGTTGATTGAGGATTAAACGCCCGGCCGCGTTGGAATCTCAGCCCAACGTCGCCACCGGGCTGCGTGCTGACCAGGATGCCAAACGCGCCGTCGTAGCGCCGCCATTTCAAAAACTGCGAGCTGGGTTGGGTGGCGTTGTTCTGCATGTGCTGCCGGTGCTGGCAATATTGCTGGCGCTGCGTTGGGACCGCTTGCCGCGCCCGCCGGTGGAGCCAAGCCTGGAATTAGTGATTGATAAATCCCCTTATGTGGGCACCGGCCCGTTGGCAATTGCACAGCCGGTACCCCAAGCGCCCATCACCCCGCAGCCCGTGCCGAAGCCCGTACCACAGCCAACACCGCAACCGCCAACACCCCAGCCACCAGCGCCGCCGCTGCCCAAACCGCCTCCGTTGGCAGAGGCGCCTGCTTTGCCTGTCCCACCACCGCCGGCGCCCGCGCCGCCACACCACGCCGTTACCCATGCCGCCCCACGCCCGTCAGTCGCGGCACCATCGCATCTGGGGGACAACCAGCCAGCCGGGCAGGGGCAGGCATATGGGCGCATGATTTTGGCGACACCAGATGCCAACCTCAACCCTAAACCGCCTTACCCGGAAGCTGCCCGAGAGCATGGTGAACAAGGCCGGGTACTGCTCTCGATCCATGTCTCAGAGACCGGCCGGGCGGTGCAAGTGGATGTCATGTCCAGCTCGGGCTATGCCATCCTGGATGATGCCGCGCGCCACGCTGCGCTGAACTGGGTATTTAATCCGGCGATGCTGGCTGGCCGACCGGTCGCCTCAGTGATTTTATTCCCGATCCAATTTCAGTTGGACGCGCCGTAAAATTTTCGCGCGGCATCGAGCACATCGCCAAGCGTGTCCTCTAGCTGATATTTGGGCTGCCAGCCCAGCACGTGTTTGGCCCGGCTGGCATCGCCAACGGCGCGCGATATTTCAACCGGGCGGAGCCGTGCAGGGTCTGTCACGATGTGGATTTTGCATCTCGCGCGCGCCAAAAGTATTTCAAGAATTGTCCCGATTTTCACAGGCTTACCCGAAGCGATATTCAAAACGCTATTATTGGGCAGCGTGTCGAATTTTTGTAGGCCCTGCGCATAGGCGGCACACACATCACGCACATCGAGAAAATCCCGCTCTGGCGTTAATGCGCCAACGGCCATTTGCGGTGGTGCCAAACCTGCCTCAATACGGGCGATCTGGTGCGCGAATGCCGGCACCACGAACGCCTCGCGCTGGCCGGGACCGGTATGGTTGAAGGGGCGCAGGCGCAATAGCCGCAAACCATCGCTGGTCATGGCGCCAAGCGCCAGCTCTGCGGCTGCCTTGGTGGCGGCATATAGGTTCAAGGGCGCGGGCAGGGCGGTTTCATCCAGCGCCAACCAGGTTGTAAAGCTTGTGCCGTAAATTTCCGAACTTGAAATGAATATCATCCGGCATGGCGGCGCATGCGCCAGAATCGCACGTGCGATGTTGAGCGCCCCGTAAAAATTCACCGCCCAGGCAGTGTCAGGGTCTGATTGCGCGGCCCCGATGGCGGCGATCCCGGCCAGGTGAATACACGCGTCCGGCTGGTGCGCTTTGATAAATTCGCTGGTTGCTGCAGCATCCGTCACGTCCAGCGTGGCGACGCCGGTGCCGATGATGGCAGCACCCGGAAACACCGCCTGCAAGCTTGGCAGCAAATGCTTGCCCACGAACCCGTCTGCGCCGGTGAGCAGGATGCGCTGCATTTACTGTGCTTTGCGTTGGTAGCGGGCGATGTCGGCATCCACCATTTCGGCGGCCAATTGCTCAAGCTGCACTTCAGCCTTCCAGCCAAGTTTACGCTCGGCCTTCGAAGCATCGCCCAACAGCACATCCACCTCCGCCGGCCGTAGCCTCGCGGCGTCAATTTTCACGTAATCCGCAGCCTTCAGGCCCACATGCGCGAAGGCAAGATTGGCAAATTCCTGCACGCTCACGGTACGCCCGGTCGCGATCACGTAATCATCCGGCACGTCCTGTTGCAGCATCAGCCACATGGCTTTCACATAGTCGCCAGCATGGCCCCAGTCACGCGTGGCATTCACGTTGCCCAGCTTCAATTCATGTGCCAGTCCCAGCTTAATCTGTGCCACGCCGTCGGTGATGTGGCGGGTAACAAATTCTACCCCCCGCAACGGGCTTTCATGGTTGAATAAAATACCCGAAGACGCATGCAGCCCGAAGCTCTCGCGGTAATTCACCGTCATCCAATGCGCGTATAATTTTGCCGCGGCGTACGGCGAACGCGGATAGAATGGCGTGGTTTCAGCCTGTTTTTCGGCTTGGATTTTGCCGAACATCTCAGAGGATGATGCCTGATAAAACCGCCCTTCCGGGTGCGTTAAGCGCAACGCCTCCAGCATATTCACCGCCCCCATGCCGGTGACATTGCCGGTAAGGATCGGCTGATGCCATGAGGTGGCCACAAAGCTCTGCGCCGCCAGGTTGTAAACCTCATCTGGTTTATGGGTGCTCATCAGCCGCACCAGGCTGGCCAAATCCAGCAAATCGCCATCCACCAGCTCAACATCGCCCAAAATGCCCAGCCAGCGCAGCCGCTCGCCGATCACGTCCGAGGAGGCTGAGCGGCGGATCATGCCGATCACATGATAGCCCTTGCCGAGCAGAAATTTCGATAAATACGCGCCATCCTGGCCGGTTACGCCGGTAATTAAGGCTTTTTTCATGCGTTCAGGCTCCAGGCGCGGATTGATAGGCAGGTTACGCTGATACCCATAAGTCTTTCTAATTGAAAGCCAAGCCCGAAACGACTGAGCAAAGATTCACTTGAAATACATCTTTAAGTAGGTTCAACTTAATTATATGTTTATTAAGGTTGTGTAACTATGTCGCTTTGGTTCGATGTTGATGACCTCATCCGCTATTATTGTGCCACCACCCGGCCAACCGGCATCCAGCGGCTCAGCTTTGAGATGTTCCAGCAGTTACGCCTTGTGGGCGCGGCGCATGGCGTGCGGTTTTGCCGCCGTACCGCCGTGCCGCCATATTTTCGGGCGATCGATTTTGCCGCATTTGAGGCAAAACTGACCACGCTGATCGAGACGCCAACCGCTGCCAGCCCGGCTGCGCGCCCGCGTCATACCTGGTTGCGGACACGTGCCAAGGCTTTACCCCCCGGGCTACGGCGCAACCTTGGGCGGATCGCGCGCGCCGGGCGGGAGATTTTACTCGCATCGCGCGACATTCTGCGGCCGGCCAAAAACGCCACCATCACGTGTGACACGGCGTTTGATCTTGCAGGCCCGGTGGTGTTTGAACCAGGCGATTGGTTGGTCAATCTCGGCAGCTCCTGGAGTGCGCCTTACAGCCCGGATTGCCTGGCCGGGCTTAAAGCCCGCAAGGTGCGGTTTGCGGTGCTGGTGTACGACCTGGTTCCATTGCTGTTCCCCGAATGGTCTGCGCCAATCACGTTGCAGGAATTTCGCAACTGGGTGCGCGAGACGCTACCGGCGGCGGATATGCTGCTGACCATTTCGCGCAATACGGCGGCGGACATTGCCACGCATTTAGGGCCAAATCTGCCGCCGGTGAAAATTCTACCCCTGGGAAGCCGGCCGCGCGCGGCGGGGCCGGTGCCAGCCGCCCAGCCATTTGTGCTGTTTGTCTCCACCATCGAGGTACGGAAAAACCATGCGCTGATGTTTAAAATCTGGCAGCAGTTGCTGGCGCAGTACCCACAGGCGATGGTGCCGGATTTGGTGTTCGCCGGCAAACGCGGCTGGCTGACCGGCGACTTTCTGCAGCAGATGGAAAACGCCAACTGGCTGGAGGGTAAAATCCGCTTCATCGAAAGCCCCACCGATGCCGAACTGGCGAAGCTATATCAGCAATGTTTGTTCACAGTTTACCCGTCGCTGTATGAAGGTTGGGGGTTGCCGGTGACGGAAAGTTTGAGTTTCGGCAAAACCGTCGCGGCTTCCAACCGCGCCTCCATCCCCGAAGCTGGTGGCGAATTCTGCACCTATTTCGACCCGGATAATCTGGCCGAGGCGACGGCGGTGATCGCCGGGTTGATCATGCAGCCCGAGCGGGTGGCAGCGTTGGAAGCCCGCATCGCGGCGTATTTTAACCCACCAAGCTGGCAAGATACCGCAATGAGTTTGCTGGCCGCGCTGGTGGAGGGGGAAGTGGCAGCAATGCGGGAATTTGACGCGGCGGCGTAACCCCGTAGGGTGGAATGCGCTTTCGCATTGCACCACTCATCCATCATCAAACGGCAAGACGGTTCGGTAAAGATGTTGGCTAGCCAAGCAGGTGCAATGCCCGGAGGCATTGCACCCTACGCTTGCTTTTTCGACCCGCCATGTGAGGCTAACACAGGCATTATATTGCTGGTGGGCTAGTGGATGGTGAAGCGGTATTATTGTCGGAATTTGAAGTTGCGACTTGAAGTAGCCATTGGGCTGTGGTGGGTGCGGCGTAATTACCAAGAATTTTACGCCATCAAGTCGACTAAGCTGGTATAAAATTTTGTTTCGCGATATGAAAACAAGGCTTTCCCAAACGAGGGTGGGCATGTTGTTTCTTCTCAGGGCTAACCTAAGCGATGTCGCAGACTTATGACTTTATGGTGGCTCTTGCACGCGCATACGCGCCCCCTCCGGCCCGTCTCCTCGATTTTGGATGCGGTGGAGGTGAAATCGTCGGGTTGGCCTCAGCGGCCGGATTTGACGCCTTTGGCGTCGATACGTTCGAGGATATGTGGGACCAATATCAGGCAGCTGCCTCCGGTCGGGGGGACCGTATCCTTCGAGTGTCCCGCGGTGAGCCTCTACCGTTCGAGAACGATACGTTTGACCTTGTCGTTAGCAACCAAGTCTTTGAGCACATCTCCGACCTTGCGCCAGTAGGCTCTGAGTTGGCCCGGGTACTTCGCCCTGGCGGCGTACTTATTGCAATCTTTCCTACTCAGGAGATTCTAATCGAACCCCACCTCAAGGCGCCTTTAGTCCACTGGTTTACGCCTGGATCGGCGCCCCAACGCACTGCTCTCCATGTGAGTCATGCGTTGAAATTGTGCAACCGACCCAACCAGGAACGGCAGAGTTGGGTGAATGAAGAACAGTATAATCTCCAGAAACATATCTTCTATCGAACGGCAGCCGCAGCCATCGATGTCCTAAATCCATGGTTCGACCTTTGGGCACGCGACGAGGCAGCCTTTCTTCGCCATCGTCTTGCCCTGCATCCACGTCTCACCAAAGCCGCTCAGCTTCCTCGCATGCTCGATCCCCTATTGGCGCAGGCCACACTTCGCTTGGCAAACGCCGTTCTCATTTTTAGATGTCGTGCCGGAGTATAAACCAATACTTTTGCATGGTTTGGTGACTGCTACCGACTTAAATCTGGACGTCAGCCGGCTTGTAGGACAATGCGGAAATCGCACGGTGACTCAAATAATGCCGCGTTCAGTTATTATTAGGTAGAGCAATCCAAGGGCGGAGCAGCGGAGGTGGGACGAGTGATGTAGTGTCATGGATGGCGCGAATGAAGATGGCCATGCGGATGATTACGGCGGAATTGGCAGCAAAGATGACGGAATTCGCTTTGCTGTTCCGCCTTACGCTCACTGACTTCGCACCGTAAATTCGATCGTGGCGTTCACCGTCACAGTCACAGTCATCGGCCCTGGCTCAGACTGTGCCGGCGCGGGGGTCGCTGCTGCGAATCTCATCGCGCCGAACACCACTGGCCTTGGCGCGTTGCTGCCGATGTCGATTGTTTTGATATCGCCAACCTTATCGCCCAATGTCTGCGCTACCGCGTTCGCCTGGGTCTGCAATTTGTGAATTGCATCCACCGTGGCGGCAGCTTCGGCGGTTTGCTCGCCACTGGCCGATAAGTCTCCCGCAAGTTGCTGGATCAAAAGTCCGTCCTGTTGCAGGCGGCTTACCAGATCCATGAACGCGCTGGGCGGCTTGCCGCCGGGTGCGGGGATTGTCAGTTGCAGCGTCTGGTTGGCCTGGAACATTGTTTTCTGCGCCGCGGCCGGGCCGTCCGTCACCTCATCAACCGAATAATTGCCAGTCGTGGCCGTCACATTCTTGTTGGCGTTGATGGTTGCCAGCGCTTTGGCCATCGTCTGGTTGACGGAATTTTGCGCTGCGGCGGCGGTGGCGGCATTGGCAGTGACGTTAAAGCGCGCCGTCATTTCATCTGGAACCACAATATCGGTGCCGGTCGCGGTCAGGCTCAGAATGGTCTGCGCCCAGCTTGCACCAGGCACGCCCAATAAAAATAACCCGCCTAAGACAAGTCTTTTCATACCCGAATTATCGCATTGTATGACCACGGGCGCCATCCCTATGGTCGGTTAACGATGATCCATACCGGGGATTTTGGTGTCGCTCAGAAAAATTTTGGCGCTCATGGTGCTGGCAGCCCTCACCGCCTGCGGTGGCCCGCACCCCAATGTCGGCACCGCCACCAACCTCACCTGCGTGCCCTATGCGCGGCAGGTTTCCGGCATCGGGCTTGCGGGGGATGCGTGGCAATGGTGGGACGAAGCCGCCGGGCTGTACCCGCGCGCCCACGCCCCGCAGGTGGGCGCGGTGCTGGTGTTCGCGCCCTACGGGTCAATGACCAGCGGCCATCTGGCGGTGGTCACCGCCGTGCAGGATTCCCGCAGCATCGAGGTCACGCAATCCAACTGGGTGCCCTACCGGATTGAGAGTAACCAGCCAGTCATCGATGTGTCCGCCGCCAATGATTGGTCGGCCGTGCGGGTATGGTACGAGCCGGTGAATGCGATGGGGGCGACAGTTTACCCAACCTACGGGTTTATCCTGCCGCATTAACCATGTAGCACGGGCGCCATGTTAAAAGGCGCTTTCACGGTCGGGTTGTGGACAATGGCGAGCCGGGTCCTCGGTTTCGCGCGGGACATCCTCATCGCCGCCATTCTCGGCACCGGCCCCATTGCCGATGCGTTCTTCGTGGCGCTGCGGCTGCCCAATTTGTTCCGCCGGTTATTTGGCGAGGGCGCGTTCAACGCCGCCTTCGTGCCCTCCATTGCCGCCATTCTGCACACGGAGGGCATGGAAGCCGCCACTGGCTTTGCTGAGGAAGCCACGGCGGTGATGGTGTTCTGGCTGGGCGCTATCACTGTGCTGGGCGAGATTTTCATGCCCTGGGTGCTGTATGTGCTGGCACCGGGCTTTGCGGGCAATGCGGGCAAGTTTGGCTTGGCGGTCAGCTTCACCCGCATCATGTTTCCGTATCTGTTCTTCGTCTGCCTCACCGCGCTGTTTTCCGGCGTGCTGAACGCCATGGGGCGGTTTGCGGCGGCGGCGGCAGCACCGGTGCTGTTCAACGTGTTTTCCATCGCCTTCATGCTGGGTCTCACCCCGTACATGGCCAACCCCGGCTACGCGCTGGCCTGGGGTGTTACGGTCTCGGGTGTGGCGCAATTGCTGCTGCTGGTCTGGGCCATGCGCCGGGCCGGGATGCGCATTACCCTGCCGCGCCCAAAACTCACCCCCCGGATGCGCGCCTTGTTCCGCCGGATGGCGCCGGGGCTGGTGGGGGCGGGGGTGACGCAGCTGAATGTCTCCATCGACATCATCATCGGCACGTTGTTGCCCGCCGGGTCAGTCTCCATCCTCTACTACGCCGACCGGGTGAACCAGTTGCCGCTGGGGGTTATCGGCACCGCGGCGGGCACGGCCTTGCTGCCGGTGATCTCGCGGCAAATCGCGCTGGGGGACACGCCTGGGGCCATCACCAGCCTCAACCGGGCGTTGGAATCGGTGCTTATCCTCACGCTACCCGCCGCCATCGGGCTTTCGGTTTCGGCCGTGCCGGTGATGGATGTGCTGTTCGTGCGCGGCGCGTTCACGCTGCATACGGGGGTGCTGGCCGGCCACTCGCTGGCGGCGTTCGCGCTGGGGCTGCCGGTGTTTGCGCTGGTGAAAATCCTCACGCCAGGGTTTTTCGGGCGCGGTGATACCATCACGCCGCTGAAAATAGGCGTGGCGGCGGTGGTGCTGAATTTGGCGATGAACCTGGTGTTCATGCATCCACTGAAAGCCGTGGGCCCGGCGCTGGCGACCAGTCTCGCCTCGGCGTTCAACGCGGTGCTGCTGGCGGTGATATTGTACCGGCGAGGCCATTTTAAGCTGGACGAGCCGGCCAAGCGCCGCGTGCCACGGATTCTCCTGGCCGGTGCCCTGATGGCGGCGGCCCTGGCGCTCACCCAGCATGTCTTTCCGCCCGGCAAAACCACCATTCCGGAATTCCTGCTCCTCACGCTGGTGGGCGGTGTGGTGTATGGCGGCGGCGGGCTGCTGCTGCGGGCCTTTGACCTGACGGAGCTGCGCGCCCTGCTTGCCCGGCGGCGCAAGCGCGTTTAACCATCCCGCCCATGGCACGTATATTTTCAGGCATTCAGCCCACCGGCATCGCGCATCTTGGCAATTATCTGGGCGCTATCCAGAACTGGGTGAAGCTGCAAGCGGAAAATGAATGTATTTTCTGCCTGGTGGATTTACACGCCATTACGGTGGCGCAAGACCCCAAAGCGCTGCGTGAGCAAACCCTGCACAACGCCGCCATCCTCATCGCCTGCGGGATCGACCCAGAGCGCCAAATTCTGTTCCACCAATCCGCCGTGGCCGCCCATGCGCGCCTGGCCTGGATATTCAATTGCGTCGCCCGCGTGGGCTGGCTCAACCGCATGACGCAGTTCAAAGACAAAGCCGGCAAAGACCGCGAGGCCGTTTCCACCGGCCTGTACGTGTACCCCAATTTAATGGCAGCCGACATTCACGCCTACCACGCCACGCTGGTGCCGGTGGGGGATGATCAGCGCCAGCATTTGGAACTCGCCAACGACATTGCGGAAAAATTCAACCATGATTACGGCGTGGCATTCTTCCCGCGCATCGAGCCGCTGATTCTGGCGGAAACCGCGCGTGTGATGAGCCTTCGCGATGGCTTGAAGAAAATGTCAAAATCCGATGCGTCCGAGCAAAGCCGGATTCAACTCACTGATGATGCCGACACCATCGCCCTGAAAATCCGCCGCGCCAAAACTGACCCTGAACCGCTGCCGGATAATATCGAGGCGCTGAAAGCACGGCCGGAAGCCGCCAACCTGGTGGGCATGTATGCCGCGATGACCAACCAAACTTCCAGTGCTGTGCTGGCACAATTCGCAGGCTCCGGTTTTGGGCCGTTCAAGGAAAAACTGGCGGAAGCTTTGGTGGCGCATATCGGCCCCATCACCAAGGCCGCGAATGACCTATTGGCTGAGCCGGTTTATTTAGAATCCATCCTGCAATCTGGCGCCCGCCGCGCGGCGGCCATTGCCAACCCGATTGTGGATGAAGCCGAACGCATCGTAGGGTTTTTACCGAGGGGCTGACGGCACAACCATAAAAATGTCGGGCCGCTTCGGCCGCGCAGGGAAATCAATTAGGCTTTTGCACTATAATTTTAAGTCAAAGAAACATGCTGGATGAATGACACCCCGCCCGCAGAGACAACCTGGCAAGGCCGTTATGACAATGCCTTGATGGTTGTTAAAAAGCTGGTGCCGCCCAGCCTGTTTCCAGCATTGTTTTTGCTGCCCTTTGTCTATGGCATATTCCGCCTGCTTCACCGCCATATCCAACAGTTTTTGGATACCGAGACCATCATCTGTGCTGGCAATAATGTTTTAACGCACACGCCGATTTACGCGCCGACCAATTGCTTTGGCATGGTCCCAACCAGCTTCGTCTATCCGCCGATAACCGCTTGGTTGGAGTCGGCAATTCAGCCACGCATCGGCGCCACCGGCGTGATCATGATGTTCGGTTTTATTTATTTCACCGTATTCGCAGCCGTCCTGCGCGCGGCCTTGCGGCGCGATACCCTGCTATATTGGCGCGCCCCTTTTCTGCTGAGCTTTTCGGCAAGCGGGCTAATGGAGGGTAATGTTTCGATTATTTTTCATGGCACTTTGTTCTTTCTGGCTTTGGCCACGCTCGATACGCCGCTCCTCCTGTGGCCGGCAATTGTGCTGGCTGCCGTGCTAAAACCGCCCATCGCCATCTACGCTGTGCTGTTCATGTTTCACGATCAAAAATTTATCCGCCGCATCATCCTGGCCGGCAGCGCCATTTTGGCAATCCTTGTCATCACCGGTGCGACCTATTTCATTGACCCGCAGAATTTCAGCCAATGGCTGCATCAGTTGCAAATTGTGCATACGGTTTTCGTGCAAGGCCATAGCATCATGGCAACTCTTGAATTCTTTGGAATCCGCAACGCACTGGCGGAATTTATCATCTACCTTCCCTTCGCCTTGGCCATCCTGGGTGCCGGGCTGCTGGTCGCGCATTACGGCCGCCTGCCACCGGCTGAGCGTATCATGCTCGGCATCACCATCTGCCTTCTGCTCTACCCGCGGCTGCTCGATTATGACCAGTTTACGCTCCCCTTCGGCCTCGCGGTTCTTGCGGAATGTTTCAGCCTGGTATCCTGGCCAGGTAAAATCTGGTTCCGCCGCATCCTGCTCGGCGGCTGCGCTACTTTCGCGATTGCCGGCGGTGTGCGCGGTGGCCTGATCCTGTTCTGGTTCAGCGTCCTGCTGCTGTTCACATTGGCAATTCAGCTCGCCTTCCAAGACCGCAAAAACCTCACCAGCTTTGCCCGTGGCGTTCTCCGCCCGGTGTCATAAACCCCTCCGCATCGTCGCGCGGCCTCCCAACGTCGTTGCGAAAAGCGAAGCGCCGAAGCAATCTAGGGTCTTCACATTAGACGGCGCCCGTGGACACATGCTGGATTGCCACGGCTCGCTACGCGTGCCTCGCAATGACGGGGTTAACGCTGAACCATCGCACCACATCCCCGGCCTACTCGTCATCCCGTAGGCCGTAGCTATCCCGCCCCCTATCGTCACTCTCGCGAAGGCGAGAATCTTCTTGAACTGCGTTGATTCAGAAACAAGAAGATACTCGCCTTCGCGCGTATGACCGGAGGGGTGCGTAGCTTAGCGGACCTATTTCGTCATGCCAGCGCAGGCCGGCATCCACGGCTTGGCTCTACCCCAGATAATCCCGTCATTGCGAGGCCCGCGTTCGCGGGCCGAAGCAATCCAGGGTCCTCACGTTAGGCTGCGCACGCGGACACATGCTGGATTGCCACAGCTCGCTACGCGCGCCTCGCAATGACAGGGTTAACGCTGAACCATCGCACCAAATCCCCGGCCTGCTCGTCATCCCGGCCAGCCGTCGCCATCCCGCCCCCTATCGTCATTCTCGCGAAGGCGAGAATCTTCTTGAGCTGCGTTGATTAAGAAACAAGAAGATACTCGCCTTCGCGCGTATGACCGGTGGGGTGCGTCGCTTAGCGGACTCATTTTGTCATGGCGGCGCAGCGCCACCCATCCCACGCTTGCGGCGGGCAATGTCTCGATACACTCATTATTTAGCTTAGGTCTTAGTAATCCTAGCCTGGATGCCCGCAGCATGATTTATCGTTTGCATTGGGGGCGGTTTAAAATAACGGTATGATAAAAGTAATAGCTGTGAGATCAACAAAAAGGCCGGGGTTACCCCCGGCCTTTTCATTTCGCTCTGATCTCAAAACCTACCCAGCCCGGTTATCCACCAGATCCGTCACTACGCCCGGGTCAGCCAGGGTCGATGTATCGCCCAAGCTATCCGTCTCATTCGCGGCAATCTTACGCAAAATCCGGCGCATGATTTTACCGGAGCGGGTTTTTGGCAGCCCAGGTGCCCACTGGATCACATCCGGCGCGGCGATGGGGCCGATTTCCTTGCGGACCCAGGCCACCAACTCCTTGCGAAGCTCCTCGCTTGGGGTCGCATCTGCAATCAAGGTGACATAGGCATAAATGCCCTGGCCCTTAATGTCGTGCGGGTAGCCCACCACGGCTGCTTCCGCCACCAGGGTGTGCGCCACGAGTGCGGATTCCACTTCCGCCGTGCCCATGCGGTGACCGGATACGTTGATCACGTCATCCACGCGGCCGGTGATCCAGTAATAGCCATCGGCGTCGCGGCGCGCACCATCACCGGTGAAGTACAAGCCTTTGAAGGTCGAGAAATAGGTCTGCACAAAACGCTCATGGTCGCCATACACGCTGCGCATTTGGCCGGGCCAGCTGTCGGAGATGCAAAGATTGCCTTCGGTTGCGCCGTGCAGCTCATGGCCATCGCCGTCCACCAGCATTGGTTTCACGCCCGGCAGCGGCAGGGTGGCGGAACCCGGCTTCTGGGCAATCGCGCCGACCAGCGGGGAGATGAGAATACCGCCGGTTTCGGTCTGCCACCAGGTATCCACAATCGGGCAGCGCTCATCGCCCACCACGCGGTAGTACCAGTTCCAGGCTTCCGGGTTGATCGGCTCGCCCACCGAGCCCAGCACCCGCAGTGATTTGCGGGAGGTCTTCTTCACGGGGCCGTCGCCGTCGCGCATCAGGGCACGAATGGCAGTCGGCGCGGTGTAGAAAATATTCACCTGGTGCTTATCAATCACCTGCCAGAAGCGCGAGGTATCCGGGTAGTTCGGAATGCCTTCGAACATCAACGTGGTCGCCCCATTGGCGAGCGGGCCATACACAATGTAGGTGTGGCCGGTCACCCAGCCCACGTCGGCCGTGCACCAGTAAATCTCACCGGGGTGATAATCGAACACGTATTGATGCGTGAAGCTGGCCCATACCATGTAGCCGCCGGTGGTGTGCAGCACGCCCTTCGGCTTGCCGGTGGAGCCGGAGGTGTAGAGGATGAATAACGGGTCCTCAGCGTTCATTTCGGCAGCCTGGTGGCTAGCGGAAGCGGCGGCGGTTACGTCCTCGTACCACACGTCGCGGCCGGCCTGCATGTCCACTGCGCCGCCGGTGGCTTTCACCACGATCACGGTTTTCACGGACGGGCAGGTTTTCAGCGCGGCGTCGGCATTCACCTTCAGCGCCACCTTGCGGCCACCGCGGCGGCCTTCATCAGCGGTGATCAGCGCGACCGAATTACAATCCTGAATACGGTTGGCGAGTGAATCCGGGGAGAAGCCGCCGAACACCACGGAATGGATGGCACCGATGCGCGCGCAGGCCAGCAACGCTACCGCCGCTTCCACAATCATCGGCAGGTAAACGGTCACCACGTCGCCTTTTTTGATGCCCTGCGCGGTCATGGCATTGGCCAGACGGCAGACCTTCTCATGCAACTCCCGGTAGGTGACTTTTTTGGAATCGTTCGGGTCATCGCCCTCCCAGATAATGGCCACCTGGTCGCCACGCTCAGCCAGATGCCGGTCCAGGCAGTTGGCGGCGGCGTTCAGCGTGCCATCTTCAAACCATTTGATCGAAACATCGCCCGTATAGGAGGTGTTTTTGATCTTGGTGGGGGCCTTCATCCACGTAATGCGCTTGCATTCCTCGGCCCAGAACGCATCCGGCGTGTTGGCGGCGCGCGCATACATATCCTTGTACTGGGTGGTGCTTACCAGCGCGTGCGCGGCAATTTCCGGTTTAATCGCAACAATATCAGCATCAGACATAGTGTGGCTTCTCCTCGTGTTTATTAGTGTTGGAGGCCTTATGGCGCGGATTTGTGAAAACCGGAAGGGCAGGAGCACTGCTTTAGCGGGCCAAGTGTCAGCCAGACGTTGTAACGCATAACGTAATAAAACACCGCAAACCAAGGCGAACTTTGAGTCTTTTCAGGTTATCGTTGACATTCCGGTGTGTTTCTGCGTGAAATTAGGGGCAATCGACTTTGGCTTGACTTGACGCGCGGTCCTGGTGACGGGAAGCCTACAAGACCTTCCAATCACCGGTTGTCCCTCTTAACCGCGCGGCGGGCGCGCGGCGGGTAAGTTAAGGAGCGACGACTAAGAATGGCTACCGGGACAGTGAAATGGTTCAACACCACCAAGGGCTTTGGGTTTATCGTGCCGGCTGATGGCGGCAAGGATGTGTTCGTACATATTACGGCCGTGCAGGCGGCGGGTTTGCGCGGCTTGAATGAGGGCCAGAAGGTCACATTCGAAGTGGCGATGGAACGCGGCAAGGCGGCGGCGATCAACCTAAAAGCCGTCTAATCATTAAGGCATTGAGCAATATGAAGCGGGGCCTGTGGGCCCCGTTTTTTTTGACGATATCGTTTAACTGAAGGTTTCTTGCATCACGGCGCTGGACAGGTTAGTATGACGTTTACGTCAGATAAAGACGTATTGGGCATAATAAGCCAGTTAAGTTCGCTGGAGGAAATGATGGACGGGCTCTTGCCGCTTTCGGCGGCCTTGGAATTAAAATTCACCCCGGTACCGGCTTATACAATGCTGGACCAGGCGGTCGCGCGTTTTGGCAGCCGCCCAGCCATCGATTTTCTGGGCAAGCGCTATCATTGGACCGAAATTGGCCAGATGGTGGATGCCGCAGCGGCGGGTTTGCAGAAAATCGGCGTGGCGCGTGGTGTGAAAGTGGGGCTGTGCCTGCCCAACACGCCCTATTTTGTGGTGATGTACTATGCCACGCTGAAAGCCGGCGGCACGGTGGTGAATTTCAACCCGCTTTATACTGAGCGTGAGATTGAAAATCAGGCCAAGGATGCTGGAGTCGAAATCATCGTCTCGCTCGACCTTGCCCTCATTCAAGATAAAATTGGTAAGTTAGCCGCCCGCGGCGTGTTCAAGCGCGTGATTATGTGTTCGATGGAAGCGGCCTTGCCGGGGCTGCAGGCGCTGTTGTTCAGATTGTTCAAGGCCAAGGAACTGGCGACGATTCCCAATCAATCGCCCTACATCACCTTCGCCGCCCTCAGCGCCATCGCCACAAAGCCGGCACCGGTTGTGATCGACCCGCTGAGCGATGTGGCAACACTGCAATTCACCGGCGGGACCACTGGCGTGCCAAAGGCCGCCATGCTCACCCACGCCAACATAACGGCCAACGTGCAACAAGTTCTCGCCTCCGGCCCGCCGCTGGTTGAAGGCGAGGAGCGGATCATGGGCATTTTGCCGTTTTTCCATGTTTTCGCCATGACAACTGTGATGAATCTGGGGATCGCCATCGGTGCGGAACTGATTTTGCTCCCCCGGCTCGATATCAAGCTGCTGATGCAGACCATTCTGCGCCGCCGCCCCACCATTATGCCAGGCGTGCCAACACTCTATACCGCCATCAGCAATGCCGCGCAGGGCAAGGATGGCAAAGGCCAAGACCTAAGCTTCATAAAATTCTGTATCTCCGGCGGCGCGCCAATTGCAGCGGAAGTGGCAGATAGGTTTGAGCGGCTTTCCGGCTGCAAAGTGCTGGAAGGCTATGGGCTTTCTGAAACCTCCCCGGTTGTCACCGCCACTCCGGTATCTGGGGTGCGGCGCGGCTCAGTCGGCATTGCGCTGCCCGGCACGGTGGTGGAAATTCGTGACCCGGCCAGCCCACAAACCATACTAGCGCAAGGTGAGCGCGGCGAGATTTGTGTACGCGGCCCACAAGTGATGAAGGGCTATTACAACCGCCCGGCCGAAACGGAAGCCGTATTCGTGGATGGGGCGCTGCGGACCGGCGATATCGGCTACCTCGATGAGGACGGCTACTTATTCATCGTGGACCGAATTAAGGACCTCATCCTGTGCGGTGGCTATAACGTGTATCCGCGCGTTATTGAGGAAGCCGCCTATCTGCACCCGGCCGTCCAGGATGCCATCGCCATCGGCATACCAGATAGTTACCGTGGCCAGGCGCCAAAATTATTCGTCACTTTGCAGCCGGGTGCCACCGCGACGGCGGCTGAGATCAAAACCTTCCTGCAGGAGCATCTCAATAAAATCGAGATTCCCAAGGACGTGGAAATTCGCGATACGCTGCCAAAAACGATGGTCGGCAAGCTCTCCAAAAAGGAGTTGGTGGCCGAAGAGCTGGGCAAGCTGGCCGCAAAAACGCCGCCCTGATAGATTTTTGTTAAAAGGGGGCGTGACAAAATAACGAATATACCCTATACGTTAACGCGATACTCTTTGCGTCAATAAACGGAACTGTTCATTATGGAACGAATTATAATATCCCGAATGAATAAGAAGTGAGGCTTAGAGACAATGGCTGAGACGATGAGTGTAGAAGAAGCGGAAATTGCAGCGGCGAATGATGCTGTTGCTTTGTACTCGGTAAGCCAACTGGCCCGCCAGCTTGGTGTAACAGCCCGGACCATAAGGTTCTACGAGGACAAAAACCTGATTTCGCCGCAACGTGCCGGCACCACGCGGGTTTATACCCATCGTGACCGTGCCCGGCTGATGCTGATTTTACGCGGTAAAAGGCTGGGGTTTTCGCTCCGTGAAATCAAGGAGTTCCT
The DNA here is from genome assembly GCA_002255575.1 of Acidocella sp. 20-57-95. Classification (GTDB taxonomy): domain Bacteria; phylum Pseudomonadota; class Alphaproteobacteria; order Acetobacterales; family Acetobacteraceae; genus Acidocella. The sequence goes on along the minus strand of NCAT01000004.1, from coordinate 47,518 downwards.
TGACCTTTATGACGTAGACCCCGCCCACCATGTGCAATTACGCCAATTGCTGGCAGCGGTTCGCAAGCGGATGGTTAAATTATCCGAACAGCGTGCCGCGATTGATGAGAGCCTATCCGAGCTTACTGAAATTGAACGCCAATCAATGGCGATTTTGGCGAGCCGGAATAGTTAAAACTTGCTAGAGAAACCGGAGAGCTAAATGACCAATGTTGTGATCGCGGGTTATGCCCGTTCTGCCTTTGCCCCTGCCAAAAAAGGCAGCTTTGCCCGGGTTCGGCCCGACGAACTGGCCGCCGAAGTGGTGCGTGGGCTGATCACACGGACCGGCGTAAAGCCGGAAGATATTGAAGATGTGATTGTCGGTTGCGCGTTCCCGGAAGCGGAGCAAGGTTTGAACGTGGCACGCCTGACCAGCCTGCTGGCGGACCTGCCGATCTCGGCCGCCGGTCAGACAGTGAACCGCTTCTGCGGCTCCTCCATGTCCTCCATCCATATTGCCGCGGGCGCTATCCAGATGGGCGCGGGCGACGTGTTTGTGTGCGTGGGCGTGGAAAGCATGACCCGCATCCCAATGGGCGGCTATAACCCAATTCCCTCGCCAAAGCTTTATGCCAAAAACCCCGCCGCTTACATGGGCATGGGTGACACGGCGGAGAATGTTGCCACGCAATGGCAAATTACCCGCGCTGACCAGGAAGCTTTCGCGCTGAAAAGCCACCAGAAAGCCGGCGCCGCGCAGAAAGATGGCCGCTTAAAGGACGAGATCGTGCCGGTTTCCAATGGCAAAACGATGGTTGAGCTAGATGAATGCATTCGTCTGGATGCCTCAGCCGAAGGTCTTGCAGGCCTGAAGCCAGCTTTCAGCCAAACCGGGACCGTCACCGCCGGGACATCTTCACCATTAACGGATGGCGCTTCGGCGGTGCTGGTCTGCTCGGAAGATTATGCCGTGAAACATGGCCTGACCATGCTGGCACGCATCAAATCCATCGCCGTGGCTGGTTGTGCGCCGGAAATTATGGGTGTGGGGCCGGTCGGTGCCTCCCGCAAGGCGCTGGCACGGGCAGGCATTACCGCCAAAGATCTCAGCGTGGTTGAGCTAAACGAGGCCTTTGCGTCACAGGCTTTGGCCTGCATCAAAGACCTCGACCTGAACCCCGATATCGTGAATTTTGATGGTGGTGCCATCGCCCTTGGCCACCCGCTGGGTGCTACCGGGGCCCGTATCACCGGCAAGGCGGCGGCGGTGCTGAAGCGCGAAGGCGGCAAATATGCGCTCGCCACCCAATGCATCGGTGGCGGGCAAGGCATCGCGACGGTGTTGGAGGCGATCTAACATGACCGAAATTAAATCCGTCGCCGTGATCGGCGCCGGGGTGATGGGGGCGAGCATTGCCGCCCATGTTGCCAATGCGGGTTATAAAGTGTTGCTGCTCGACATCGTGAAAGCGGGTGAGGCGAACCGCAACGCGATTGCTGAAGGGGCGATCGAAAAGCTCAAGAAAATGGACCCGGCACCCTTGATGGGTAGCAAGGCCGTGCGGTTGATCACAGCGGGCAACACCGAAGATGACCTTGGTAAGCTGGCTGATGTGGACTGGATTGTTGAAGCCGTGATCGAGCGGCTGGATATTAAACAAGCACTTTACCACAAGCTGGATGCGGTGCGTAAACCGGGCTCAGTGATTTCATCCAACACCTCGACGATTCCGTTGAAGGAACTCACCGCGGGACTGCCGGATTCCATCGTGCATGATTTCTGCATCACCCATTTCTTCAATCCACCGCGCTATATGCGGCTGCTGGAAGTTGTCGGCGGGCCGAAAACAAACCCGGAAGCGCTCGCTGCAGTTGAAAAATTTGCTGATATCGCCTTGGGTAAATCGGTTGTGATGTGCAACGACACCCCCGGCTTCATCGCCAACCGCATCGGCACTTACTGGATCCAGTCCGCGATGGTGCTGGCGCTGGAAAGCGGGCTAGAGGTTGAGGAAGCAGACCTGATTATGGGCAAGCCACTTGGCTTCCCCTCCACCGGAATTTTCGGCCTGATGGATTTAGTGGGTATCGATCTTGGGCCGCATGTGAACGCCTCGCTGGCGCGCTTGCTGCCGCCATCTGACGCGTTCCACAGCATGAACCGCGATACCGGGATGATCGATAAAATGATCGCCGAAGGGTATACCGGCAAAAAAGGCAAAGGTGGCTTTTACCGCTCAGCCCGCGGTGCCGACGGTAAGCGCGAAAAAACCGCGCTGATTTTAAGCAAGGCTGCCACGGGCACGCTGGAATGGCGCCCGGCCGTGAAGCCGGAAATCCCGGAAGTTAAAGAAGCCCGCAAGGATTTGAAGAAGCTGCTGGGCGCTGACACCAAAGCCGGCAAATATGCTTGGGGCGTGGTAGGCCGCGTGCTCGCTTACACCGCTTCCTTGGTGCCGGAAATTGCAACTGACATCGCCGACATCGATGAAGCCATGCGGCTTGGCTATACATGGAAGTTTGGCCCGTTTGAACTGATTGACATGCTGGGCGCGGAATGGGTGGCAAGCAACCTCGCCACGCTCAATCTCGCAGTCCCGCCGATTTTGCAGAAAATCGGCAACGGTAAATTCTACACCGAGGCTGGGCAATACACGCTGGAAGGTACCTACAAGCCGATCCGCCGCCCGGAAGGCGTCATCCTGCTCGAAGACTTCAAGCGCGGCAAAAAGCCACTATTGGGCAACAAGAATGCCTCCGTGTGGGATATTGGCGATGGCGTGCTGTGCTTTGAGGTGCATGCCGAAGTGCAGGGTGTGACGCGCAACATGATTGATGGCGACATCATTACGCTCATTGAAAAAACCACGGCGCTGGTGGCCAAGAGCTATCAGGCGCTGGTGTTCTACGATGATATTCTGCGTGAGCAGCCGCAAAAGACCAATTTCTCGCAAGGGGCCAATATTGGGCTGGTGCAGTTTGCCGCTAATATCCGCATGTGGGGCAACATCGAAAAAGGCATCAAGCAGGGCCAGGCAGCGTATCTCGGCCTGCGCTACGCACCATTTCCCGTGGTGGCGGCTCCGGTGGGCTTGGCACTTGGCGGCGGCTGCGAATTGCTGCTGCATACGGACCATGTGCAGGCCTATGCTGAAAGCTATATCGGCCTTGTCGAAGTTGGCGTGGGGCTGATCCCTGGCTGGGGTGGTTGTGCGACCATGCTGACACGCTGGCAGCACGCCAAGGACATGCCGAAGGGCCCGATGCCGGCGGTCGCCAAAGTGTTTGAGACCATCTCCACCGCCACGGTGTCTAAATCTGCTGCTGAGGCGAAGGAACTGATGTTCCTGCGCCCAACCGACGGCATTACCATGAACCGCTACCGGCTGTTGGCAGATGCCAAAGCCAAGGCGTTGGCATTGGCGGCCAACTATACCCCGCCTGAGCCCAAGACCGTGATGCTGCCTGGCCCTGGTGGCCGTGTTGGATTAAAAATGGCAGTCGAGGGCTTCCATAAACGCGGAATCGCCACAAATCATGATGTGACGGTTTCTGACCATCTGGCCATGGTTCTGACCGGTGGCGAGACCGATATTATTGATGTGATGGATGAGAAAAGCGTGATGGATTTGGAACGCCAGGCTTTCATGTCGCTCGTTCGGACTAAGGAATCTCAGGCACGGATCAAATCGATCATTGATACCGGCCGGCCACTTCGCAACTAAATTTCATTTTCTGGAGATCACCATGCCAATTTATAAGGCGCCCCTTGAAGATATGCGCTTCGTACTGCACGAACTTTATGACAGCAAAACCATTGCCGAATTGCCGGGCTGTGAAGAATTCACGCCGGAACTATTGGATAGCGTGCTGGAAGAAGCTGCGAAATTCTCAGAAGAGGTTTTGTTCCCACTCAACCAAACGGGTGATCTTGAAGGCTGCACCTATGAAAATGGCGTGGTTCGTACCCCGTCTGGCTTCAAGGAAGCCTATAAGGGTTTCTGCGAAGGCGGCTGGCCGGCCATGAGCTCGGTGCCGGAATATGGCGGACAAGGCATGCCGGTTGCCCCGGCAATGTTGGTGGAAGAAATGCTGTGCTCGGCCAATGTGGCGTTCGGCCTCTATCCCGGCTTGTCGCATGGGGCCTACCTGGCATTGTTGCATCATGGTTCGGACGAGCAGAAGAAAACCTATTTGCCAAACATCGTTTCGGGCAAATGGTCTGGCACCATGTGCTTAACCGAGCCGCATTGTGGGACCGATTTGGGTATGTTGCGTACCAAGGCTGTTGCCAATGATGATGGCTCCTACAGCTTGACCGGCAACAAAATATTCATCTCTGCGGGTGAACATGACCTAACCGAAAATATTATTCATTTGGTATTGGCCCGCTTGCCTGATGCACCGGCTGGCGTGAAGGGTATTTCACTTTTTGTGGTGCCGAAATTCCTGGTGAAGGATGATGGGACGGTGGGCCCGCGCAATGGCGTGAACTGCACCTCGATCGAGCATAAAATGGGCATCAAGGCTTCGGCGACATGCTCCTTATCGTTCGATGAAGCCAAAGGCTGGCTGGTGGGTGAGCCACATAAAGGCTTGCGCGCCATGTTCACTATGATGAACACGGAGCGCCTGTCCGTAGGCATTCAGGGCCTCGGCGTTGCGGAAGTTGCCTATCAGAATGCGGTGAATTACGCGCGTGAGCGGATTCAGGGCCGGTCACTGACCGGTGCGAAGAATCCGGAAAAGCCGGCCGACCCGATCATCGTACATCCGGATGTGCGGCGTATGCTTCTCACCATGCGGGCCTATATCGAAGGCTGCCGCGCACTCTCCGGCTGGGTGGCGCGGGAGATTGATATTCTGCATCGCTCGACCGACGAAGACGCCAAACTGATCGCGGATGATTTCACCGCCTTGCTCACGCCGGTGGTGAAGGCTCTGTTCACGGATCTTGGGTTTGAAATCACGTCAACTGCCCTGCAATGCTATGGCGGCCATGGCTATATTCGTGACCACGGCATGGAACAATATGTGCGCGATGCCCGTATTTCCATGATTTATGAAGGTGCCAATGGCGTGCAGGCACTGGACCTGGTGGGCCGTAAGCTGCCGCAGGATGGTGGGCGCTTACTGACGCGGTTCCTAGACCCCGTGATGGAGTTTTTGGAAGCCAATGCCGATGCCGATGGCATGGACCCCTTCATCGCACCGTTGCAGACCGCGCTTGAACATTTACAGATTGCGACCGGTCATATCATGGAAGTTGGCATGTCCAACCATGATGAAATCGGTGCAGCATCGGTTGACTATTTGCGGCTATTCGGCCTGGTGGCGCTGGGTTTCATGTGGGCGCGCATGGCGAAAATCGCCTTGCCGAAAGCAGACGACAGCGCCTTCTACACAGCAAAAGTTGGTACAGCCAAATTCTATATGCAGCGCCTGCTGCCGCAGACCGGCGCCCTGCTCAGCGCCATTCAGTCTGGCTCAGAAACCATGATGGAATTTGCCGCCGAAGCATTTTAAAACCAGAACGTATCCTGAAAAAGCCGGGGTTTGCCCCGGCTTTTTTATGGCCGTGTTTCGAAATCGATTCGCGGGTCGATGATAGTATAGAAAAAATCGCCGATAATTTGCATGATCAGTCCAGTCAGCGTGTAAATATATAACGTTCCAAACATCACCGGGTAGTCGCGCTGCAAAACGGCTTGATACCCCAACAAGCCAAGCCCGTTCAACGAGAACACAATTTCAACCAGCAGGGCGGACGTAAATAATATCGAGATGAACGCCGCTGGAAAGCCCGCGATCACCAGCAGCATGGCGTTGCGGAATACATGCCCATAAAGCACCCGGGCCTCGGAAGCTCCTTTCGCCCGCGCGGTCAGCACATAGAGTTTACGAATCTCTTCCAGAAACGAATTTTTCGTCAGCATGGTGAGAGAGGCGAACCCGCCGATTGTCATAGCGATCGTGGGTAAAACCAAGTGCCACGCATAATCAGCAATCCGGGCAGGCCAGGGCAAGCTCGCCGCATCCGGGGAGGTTAAGCCGCGGAGCGGAAATATGGGAATTTGTCCGCCGCTGCCAAACAGCACCACCAGAAAGATCGCCAGCAAAAAACCGGGTATCGCATAGGCGGTTAGAATCACCAGTGAGGTGGTAAGGTCGAAGCGTGAGCCATCCTGAACCGCTTTTCGAATCCCAAGCGGGATCGAGACCATATAGACAATCAGCGTGGACCAAAATCCCAATGAAAGCGATATCGGCAAACGTTGCCATACCAACGCCAGCACGGATTGGCCTTGGAAAAAACTCTGCCCCAAATCAAAGGTTAAATAACCACGCAGCATCATCCAAAAGCGCGTCAGCGGCGGTTTATCAAAGCCAAATTGTTTGGCAAGCTGCGCTTTCATCGTGGCATCCATACCTTGCGCGCCACGATAAACGCCTTTGGCTGCCGCTACATCGCCGGTTTGCAACGTATGAGACTTTACCTTTGCCATGGCGGTTTCCACCGGTCCACCGGGGGCAAATTGCACGACAGCGAAATTAATCGCGATAATCCCGAACAAAGTTGGAATGATCAGCGCAACGCGCTTGGCCAAATACCGGATCATCGCGCCCACCAGAGGTCGAAATCAACACCGCCCTGCAGCGCCGCACCTTGTTTTTCAACACGGTTCCAGTAGGCCACCCGCATAGTTTCCGAGGTCCAGGCGGGAATAATATACCAGCCATTCAACAGCAGCCGGTCCAGCGCATGGATGGCCGCGATTTTTTCAGGGATCGTGCGGGCATCATTCTGCGCTTTGATCATCGCATCAATCGCGGGCGAACATATGCCCATCAGGTTATTGCTACCTGGTGTATTGGCCGCATCACAGCTCCAATAATTACTCTGCTCAGAGCCTGGGTAATCACTTTCAGGAAATTGTGCGATCGTCATATCAAAATCAAAGTTTTGCACCCGCCGCTCATAAGTGGCTGGGTCGATGGTACGAACCACCGCATTAATTCCCAGTAGCTTCAAGTCAGCGGCATAGGAAATTACGATACGCTCAAATAATTGGTCATCGAGCAAAATCTCAAAGCTCATTTGCTGGCCTTGCGCGTTGACCAACTTACCATCCACTACCCGCCATCCGGCTTGCTGTAATAACGTCATCGCCTGGCGTAATTGCGGTAAATTATAGCCACTGCCATCGGTCACTGGCAGCTTAAAAGGCGTGGTGAAAATGGCATCCGGAATCTGCCCTTTGAACGGCGTTAGCAGCGCTAGTTCATCGGCAGTAGGCAAGCCGGAAGACGCCAGAAATGAATGCGAAAAATAGCTATCGTAACGAACATACGAGCCATAAAACAGCACCCGGTTCATCCATTCAAAGTCAAACGCCAAGGTTAACGCCTGTCGCACACGCGCATCGGCAAAAACGGCCCGGCGCGTATTCATCGCCCAGCCATCAATGCCTGCGGGCAGGCTCAGCGGCACCCGCTGCAATGTCACGGTACCTTGCGCCACGGCTGGAAAATGATAGGCCGTAGCCCATTGTTTTGCACTCGCCTCAATCCGCGCATCAATCTGTCCGGCTTTGAAAGCTTGCAGCGCCACCGTATCATTCTGAAAAAATACTTCGCGGTAGGTCGCAAAATTATAGAACCCCACATCAGCGGGTAGGTTCGCCGCCCACCAGTTTTTCACATGTGTATAGGTGATGGAATTACCAAAACTTACCTGCGATACTTGGTACGGCCCCGAGCCAACCGGTGGGTCAAGCAAAGGCTGCGAAAAATCTTTGCCCTTCCAGAAATGCGCAGGCAGTACATACAGCCCGGCCAGATTATTCGGCATATCCCGCCCGGTGCCAGGCTTTAAAGTAAACACCACCGTTTCATCATCAGGTGCCGTCACGCTAGCGACGCCCGCATAATAGCTTGCGTAAAATGGCGAGCCTTTGGTGATCAGCGTATTGAATGTCCACACCACATCCGACGCGAACACCTGGGTACCGTCAGAAAACCGCGCTTGCGGGTTGAGGTGGAATGTCACGTTCAACCCATCGGGGCTGATCTCCACGCTACGGGCAAGGTCTGCATAGACCGTGACGGAATCAGTGTCGGATTGCTTAAACAAGGTTTGCCAGACCCGGTAGATGCTGGCAGGCGCGGTGCCGCGCAGAATGAACGGGTTAAGATTATCGAAATCGCCAACAGATGAAAGCGTGATGCTGCCGCCCTTCGGTGCATCCGGGTTCACATAGGGCAGGTGCGTAAAGCCCACTGGCGGCTGCGGGGCGGTGGATAGTGTGATGATATCATCGCGGGCCAGCGCTGGGGTTGCGCCCAGCCCGATCAGGGCCGCAAAAACCGCGCTATAAAGCCGCAAGGGCTGCCGCATGCAGCGTTTGGTTGGCAGCGGCCAAAATTGAGCCGTCACTATGGCCCAGCCGTAATTTGGCACCGGCCCAATCCGTCACCACGCCGCCGGCGGCTTCCACCACTGGCGCCAGTGCCGCCCAATCCCATGGTTTCAATCCACATTCCGCGACGATATCCACCTGCCCCAAAGCCAGCAAGCCATAGGCGTAGGCATCGCCCCCCCAATAGGTGCGGCGGCACTGTGCCTGTAATTTCGCAAAGCGGGCAGCGCCATCGCCTGAGAACATTTCTGGCGCGGTCGATGATAATTCGGCCTGATCCAAGCGGGTGATGGCACGCGTCCCAATTTTTCCACCCAGCTTGTTGCGAAAGCGCGGCGGCATGTCGCGCCCGCCGGCCCAACGCTCGCCGGTAATTGGCTGGTCGATGAAGCCAAGAATCGGCACGCCATCTTCCAGTAGTCCCAATAGCGTACAGAAGCTGGGCCGCCCGGTAATGAAGGCGCGGGTGCCATCAATCGGGTCCACCACCCATACATAGCGGGCGGCTTCTTGGGTCGGTGGAAATTCTTCGCCCAGAAAACCATAATCAGGGAAGGCGGTGGTGAGGTGCTCACGGATAATGGTCTCGGCCAGCCGGTCTGCGACCGTGACGGGGCTGTCGTCAGATTTATCATCCGCCTGCACCCCGGCCCGGAAATAGGGTTTTATCGCCGCCCCGGCCGCATCCAAAGCGGCTTCGGCGGCTGCTACCCAGGCGTTCGGCACCGTATTAGGTACCGGGAAGCTTGATGGGGCTGTCGGAATTCTTGTTCAGATAAGCGATCACGTCAGCCCGGGTCTGGTCGTTCTTAATACCCGGATAACCCATCATGGTGCCAGAAACATAGGCGGCTGGGTCTTTTAGCCAGTCGCTCATCGCATCGGCAGTCCAGGTCGCCCCGGCCTTGGCTTTGGCACCATCTGAGTAACCAAACCCAGCCGCTGAGAACATTTTGGCGCCCACGATGCCATACAGGTTCGGGCCGACGCCTGATGCGCCGCCTTTATTCAGGCTGTGGCAGGCGGAGCATTGCTGTGTCACCAAGGCTTCGCCTTTGGCGATGTCGGCAGTCGCGAACATAGTATCGATGCTGGGGGCGGCAGCTGGTGCAGCGGCGGCACCGGCGGCTGGTGCGGCCGCAGCAGTGGTGGCAGTGGCAGCGCTGGCCACCGGCGCGCTAGCGGCCTTCACCTCATCAGCGGTGGGGAGCGGGATCGGGCTGGCGCTAAGGGTGCGCAAGTAAGCAACCACATCAGCCCGGGTCTGGGTGTTTTTAATGCCCGGGTAAGACATCGCCGTGCCGGGCACGAAGCTGGATGGGTCGGCCAGCCAGTTGCCCATGCTGTCATAGCCCCAATTACCCTTGGCTTTGCCTTTGGCGGCGTCCGAATAGCTAAAGCTGGCATTGCTGAACATTGCTGCGCCCATAACGCCATACAGGTTCGGGCCAACGCCCGCCGCCCCACCTTGGTTCAGTGAATGGCAGGCCGAGCATTGTTGCTGCACAAAGGCCATGCCCTTGGAAACATCGGCGGTGGCGATGAGCGGAATGATCGATTCCGGCCCGGCTGGTGCTGCCGCCGGTGCGGCGGCGGTCTGCATGCCGGTAATGGCGATGGCGACCTTCTTCGGCGCTTCATCGGGCACCATAATTGAGGCGACGCGGTTGGCACACCAGAAAACGATGCCCGCGGTCAGAATCCCTGCCGCAATTTTGTTGATCAGCAGACTATCTTTACCTGACTTGCTCATAAAACCTCTTGCCTCACCGCGTTTGCGCTCATCCCTATAGCGAATTAGGCAGGCTCGACAAGAACGCCACCCCGTTAGCATAAGATATCATTGTGAAACCCATCATCCTCATCCCGGCCCGCATGGCCTCCACCCGTCTGCCCGGCAAGCCATTAGCCGACATTGGCGGCTTACCGATGATCGTGCATGTCCTCAACCGCGCCCGCGAGGCCGCTTTGGGGCCAGTGGCCGTGGCGTGCGCCGAGGCTGAAATTGCGGCGGCGGTGCAGGCAGCCGGTGGTTTGGCGATTCTCACTGACCCTGGTCTGCCTTCCGGCTCGGACCGGATTTTCGCCGCCCTGCAAAGCCTGGACCCTACCGGTGTGCATGATGTGATCATCAATCTGCAAGGCGATCTGCCGGGTATTGACCCAGCCTACCTCACCGCCGTCTGCGCCCCGCTCACTCATGCCACCTATGATATCGCGACGTTGGTCGCCCCGATTACCAACGCTGCCGAAGCGGACGCGCCATCAGTGGTGAAATGCGCCTGCGCTTTTGTGGGCAACGCACCCGTGGCGCCTGCGTTATATTTTTCCCGCCATAAAATCCCGTCAGGTGAGGGGCCGCTTTGGCACCATATCGGCATATATGCCTATCGCCGGGCCGCCTTGGCGCGGTTTGTATCCCTGCCCGAGTCGGCCTTGGAGCAGCGTGAAAAGCTTGAGCAATTACGCGCCTTGGAAGCCGGTATGCGAATCGCTGCTGCCCGCGTGGCACACGCGCCGTTCGGCGTGGATACCCCGGCGGACCTTGCCCATGCCCGCAAAATTCTGGAACCAAACTCATGAGCCCGCCAAAAATCGCCTTCCAGGGTCAGCCTGGCGCCTATTCAGACCTGGCCTGCCGCCTGGCGTACCCGGGCATGGAAACCTTGCCGTGCGACACGTTTGAAGCGGCGATCGACGCGGTGCGCGAAGGCCGGGCCGCGCTGGGTATGTTGCCGACGGAAAATTCCCTGGCAGGCCGGGTGCCAGACATTCACGCGCTGCTACCGGAAAGCGGGCTTTCCATCATCGCCGAGACATTTTTGAGGGTGGAACATTGTTTGCTGGGCGTACCGGGTGCGACGCTGGCGGATGTGAAGCGCGTGCATTCTCACCCGGTGGCGTTGGGGCAGGTGCGTGCGGTGGTGCGAGAGCTAGGCGCCCAGCCGGTTATCCAGGATGACACAGCAGGTTCCGCCCGCCTCATCGCTAGCCTGGGAAATAAGGAGGATGCCGCCGTGGCATCCTCATTGGCTGCCGAAATTTACGGGCTGCAAATTCTCCGCCGCAACGTGGAAGACGCCAGCCACAACACCACGCGCTTCTACGTCACCGCCACCACGCCAAAATTGCAACCACCAGATGCACCAAACCTTATGACCAGCTTCGTCTTCAAGGTCCGCAACGTGCCGGCGGCTTTGTATAAGGCGCTCGGCGGGTTTGCCACCAACGGGGTGAACATGACCAAGCTGGAAAGCTACATGGTCGGCGGCAACTTCACGGCGACGCAATTTCTGGCGGAAGTGGATGGCCACCCAGAATCCCCCAATTTGCGCTTGGCATTGGAGGAGTTGGCGTTCTTCTCCTCCGAGATTAAAATCCTCGGTGTTTATCCGGCGGCTCCTTTCCGGATCGCTCAGCGTCAGGTGCATATTAAAAGTTAACCAATAATCAACTTAAGCAGGCTACGTCTCATTGTGTGAGCAGTGAGACATTTACCGGACGGGGATGATCGGGGCAGACTGGCGGGCAGGGCACAGCCGTGCCCGGCGGCACCATTGAACTTGGCCGGGGTGCCGTCGCCAATTTCGACGATGGTATTGCCAACCAAACCTTTATCTTCACCGGCCCCGGTACGATAACGCGCAGCGACCCGCATGATGTCTCTCAAGTTAAACTGCCCGCGCATAGCATCATCATCGCCGAGGCCGCGGCGGTGGCAACTTACCTCGATACTGGTAATCGCGGGGCTTTCGCCAATAGTTGGGGCAAAGCCTGGGGCGCGCCAGTGTTCGGGCGCGGGGGGCAATGGAATGCTTGCGCGGTGGCGGATTTATGCCTGAATGGCCCTGTATTACGCACCATCCGCGCTGAAATTTTTCAACGTATATTGGCACGCCGTTTCATACTTCGCCCGGCAACTCGGCATCGCGGTGAGCCGGGTAAAATTCGGGGCCCGTGCGGTGGCACCCGAAATTTTGGTAGGCTTCGGCTGGCATTCTATGAGTCCCGGTGAGAGTGCCGTCTGGACCATGGGTGACGCCAGGATAAATATACCGCGTGATGTTAGGTTTCTCGGCCTGAACATTCGGGGCTTTCCACTGCAATGGCTGGCACCCTAAGCCCGCCCGGCCATTCCTGAAAGCATCGCCGGGTTCACCCGCAATTTTGCCAAAGCGTGCGTCCATTTGCTGCGGTGGTCAGAATCAAACAGTAAGTGATCATCAGCCGGCGCGGTCAGCCAGGCATTTTGCAAAATTTCCTCATCCAATTGCCCCGGCCCCCAGCCCGCATAGCCCAGCGCCATCAGGCATTGTTCCGGCCCACCGCCTTGTGCAAACGCCTGCAATATATCCAAGCTGGCGGTCAGCAGATGCGTGTCATCAACATACAGGCTCGAATCGGACGTCCAATCTGGTGAATGCAGCACAAAGCCCCGATTATTCTCCACCGGTCCACCGGTGCAGAGCCTGATCTCGCGCCCCGGCGGGCTCGGCTCAATTTCCAACTGCTTCAGCAAATCCTTGAATTTGGGCTTGTTCAGCGGCTGGTTCACAACAATCCCCATCGCCCCTTCCGGCGTATGGGCACACAAATAAATCACGCTCTGGTTGAAGCGCGGGTCAGCCATTTGTGGCATCGCGATCAATACTTGCCCGGTCAAGCTAGAGGCGTCGGGCTGTGATGAGAGATACGATGGCAGCATTTCATAAATTTTAGGCTTGTCTGCGCTTCGCGCAAGTGGTTTCGGCATGGTTCTCTTCCCGTCCGCGCGGCCTTCGGCTACGAAGTAACACATCATAAATGACTGAGGAGCATCCCATGATTAAGGTTGGCGATAAAATCCCCGCAATGAAGCTAATGACCGCGACGGTGGAGGGCCCGCGCGAGGTTGACACTGGTGAGCTATTTGGCACCGGTAAGGTCGTGATGTTCGCGGTACCGGGCGCTTTTACGCCCACCTGCAGCGCCAAGCATTTGCCGGGTTTCCTCACGCATCTGGACGCGCTGAAAGCCAAAGGCGTTGATAAAATTGTGTGCATGTCCGTGAATGATGCTTTCGTGATGGGCGCCTGGGCGAAGGATCAGAAAACCGGTGACAGCATCGTTATGCTGGCGGACGGGTCCGCCAACTTCACCAAGGCGCTTGGGCTTGAGCTGGACCTTATGGCCCGTGGCCTGGGCATTCGCAGCCAGCGTTTTGCGTTGGTCACGCAGGATGGCGTGGTCACGCATCTGGCAGTCGAAGAAGCCGGTGGCTTCGATGTCAGCCGCGCCGAGGCTGTGCTCGAAATTCTGTGAGTCCTGCCCTTACCGTCGTCGTCCCTTGCTATAACGAACGCGCCAATATTGCCCCGATGGTGGCCGCCTTGCAGGCGGCCCTCACGGGAGTTTTTTGGGAAGTGGTGTTCGTTGACGATAATAGCCCGGATGGTACGGCCGATGCCGTGCGCACGCTCGCCAAAACCGACACGCGGGTGCGCTGCATTCGCCGGGTCGGGCGGCGTGGCCTGTCCTCGGCGGTGATTGAAGGCGCGCTATCTTCATCAGCTGACTATGTGGCGGTGATTGATGGCGATATGCAGCATGATGAAACCCGCTTGCCCGCTATGCTGGAAGCCTTGCAGGCCGGGGCTGAGCTTGCCATCGGCAGCCGCCATGTGGCGGGCGGCGATAATGCCGGTCTGTCTTCGCCATTCCGTGAAAAACTATCTAATCTCGGCATTCTGGTGGCTAAAAAGCTCACCGGCGCAGAGGTGAACGACCCGATGAGCGGGTTTTTCATGTTGCGGCGGGATTTATTTGAATCCCTCGCCAGCCGGTTGAACGGGCAGGGCTTCAAAATCCTGCTCGATTTAATTTTGGCATCCCCAAAAAAACTTAAAATCGCAGAAATTCCCTATAAGTTTCGCCCTCGCGCCGCGGGCGAAAGCAAGCTCGACGCGTTGGTGATGCTACAATTCGCCGGGTTGCTGGTTGATAAAGCCCTGCAAGGCACCGTGCCGTTGCGCTTTATCGGCTTTGCCCTGGTCGGCGCGTTCGGTGTGCTGATCAACATCGCGGTGTTGGAAGCAGCACGCGCGGCGGGGGTTTCATTTGGCCTTGCGCAAACCATAGGCACTTTTGTCGCCATGATCGCGAATTTTGAATTGAACAACCAGCTCACCTACCGCACCCAGCGCTTGAAGGGTGCCAAGGTGTGGCGTGGGTTATTGCTGTTTATGCTGGTCTGCGGCTTGGGTGCCATCGCTAATATCGGCATCGCCAACGCGCTTTATGCACAGGATGCCAGTTCCATCCTGGCGGGCGCTGCCGGTGCGGCGGTTGGTGTGGTGTGGAATTACGCGGTTTCGGCTACCTTGGTGTGGCGCGCCAGGTGAATCGGCGTCCGGTAAAGATGCCGGCTGGCTGGCAAATATACGAACCCTGGCTGTTGGCGTTGGCGGCTCTCACCGTGCTGCGCCTGCTGGTGGCGGCGATGCTGCCGCTGTCTCCGGATGAAGCCTATTACTGGGTTTGGTCGCGGCATTTGCAGCCTGGTTATTTCGACCACCCGCCGATGGTGGCAGTTTTTATCCGCGCTGGTACCGCAATACTCGGGAATACCGAACTTGGGGTGCGCCTGTCGGCACCTTTCACCGCCGCGATCGGCTCGTATATGCTTTGGAACGCCGGTGAAACATTATTTCCCGGCCGCCATGCCGGGCTGGTCGCGGCCAGCTTGTTTAATGCAACATTGATCGGCGGTGTCGGCGCGGTCATCATCACACCTGACACGCCGTTGATATTTTTTGCCACGGCCCTGATTGCGGCGACGGCAAAATGGCTGGCCAGCCGGGATGATCGCTGGTGGCTCGCCATTGGGCTGGCCGCCGGTGCGGCGTTACTTTCAAAATACACTGCAGTGTTGATCATCGCCGCGCTTGGTTTCTGGCTGCTCACTGGAAAGTCGTTACGCGGCGTGTTGCTGACACCCTGGCCATGGGCGGGCATGATGCTGGCGGTGGCCGTGTTTGCCCCCAATATCTGGTGGAACGGCAGCCATGGCTGGGTGAGCTATTTCAAGCAAGGCGGCCGGGTGGCGCATTTTGATTTTGCCAATGCAGCGCAATATTTCGGCGAATTAGTGGTCGGCCAGTTTGCCTTGGCCACGCCGATCATATTCGGGCTGGGCGCCTACGCGCTCTGGCAATTACGTAAAGACCGTACTGAGGCAGCGCGCCTGTTACGTTGGCTTATATTGCTGCCCGCGTCGGTGTTCGTTGAGCATGTGATCTCCGGCCGGGTGCAAGCCAACTGGCCCGCGATCATTTTTGCGCCGGCCTGCCTCGCGGTCGCTTCATGCGCGGAAACAATCATTCATAAATGGCTGGCCCCGGCTTTGGCGTTGGGCCTGGCCTTCGGGCTGGCGGTTTATGTGCAGGCGCTCGCTGCGCCATTCCCGCTGCCCGCACAATCCGACCCCACCGCTTTGCAACTCTCGGGCTGGCAGGATTTTTTCGGTCAGTTCCGCACCCCACGGCCCGGTTTTGTAACCTCCGATGACTATACCACCCTCTCGGAACTTGCCTGGGCCGGCCCGCCCGGCATTCCGGTCATCGCCGCCGGTGCGCGCTGGCATTATCTCTCATTGGCGCCCTTTACAGCGTCTGAAAGCGGCCTGGCGATCTCACGCCATCCCGACCCCGCCTGCCCAATGCCGATCGGAAAGGCAGACCGTATGCGCGGTGACGCGCCGGTGATGACCTACTATCTCTGCGACACCGTAACGCCGGATGATGCCGTGATGATGCCCCGCCGATGACCTTATACGCTGCCCCCAGCGCCGCCGATGTGCAGGATGCCCGCGCCCGCATAACCCCCCACATTGTGCGTACCCCGATGCTGCGTAACGCCGCTCTCGATGCGCGCACAGGCGCCACCATCTTGATCAAACCGGAAGTTCTGCAACGTACCGGTAGCTTCAAATTGCGCGGTGCCACCAACGCCTTGCTCCGCCTCTCGCCCGCACAACTAAAACGCGGCGTGGTCGCCTATTCCTCCGGCAATCACGCCCAGGCCATCGCCTGTGCAGCGCAGCGCTTTGGCACCAGTGCCACCATCGTTATGCCGTCCGACGCGCCCGCCATTAAACGCGCGCACACAGCATTCTGGGGCGCGAAAATTGTGCCCTATGACCGCTTGAGCGAAAACCGTGAGGCCATTGCCGCCGCGATTGTCGCGCAAACTGGCGCTGCCCTAATTCCGCCGTACGAGCACCCCGATGTCATCGCGGGGCAGGGCACGTTGGCGCTGGAACTTGCCGAAGACGCCCAAGCCGCCGGCCTGACCATGGATGCGCTGCTCGTCTGTGTGGGCGGCGGCGGCCTTATCGCCGGCTGTGCGCTCGCCCTCTCCGACGTCTCACCAACCACCAAAATCTACGCTGCCGAGCCCGCCGGTTGGGATGATACTGCCCGCTCCCTCAAAGCCGGAAAACGCCTCGGCAACGACATGCAAGGCTCCAAATTCTGCGACGCCCTGCTGACCCCGATTCCCGGTGCGCTTACCTTTTCGATCAATTCCCGCCTGGTCACGGCGGGTCTTTCCGCCACCGATGACGCCGTCCGCACGGCGATCGACTTCGCCCGCCAGCACCTAAAACTCGTCGTCGAACCTGGCGGCGCGGTCGCCCTTGCCGCCCTGCTATCTAACGCGTTGCCAACGGCTGGTCTGACCATTGGCATCACCCTCTCAGGTGGGAACGCCGACTGAACGAAGACTGACTACTTTAAGGCGCTACCTGCACCAGCACTTGGCTCGGCGCGATTTGCGACCCCATGGGCATATTGGCGCTCGACACGCCATTTTGGCCAATCAGACTACCCATGAAAACCGCCGGGTTGCCCTCGATAAATACCACAGCACTGCCAAGCGTGAATTTGCAGGGCCCGGAAAATACCCCCGAGATCAAGCCGCCAGCAGTGCCAGCGTCATCGCCTTCCGACAGTAAAATTTCGGTTTCTACCGTGGCGGCCGGCATCGCCGTGATGAAAACTTTCATCGAGCATGTCTCGGGATTGGCCATCATCAGGCTGGCTATATTCGGATACGGAATCGGGATCGGCCCGGCCGGCGTTGGGGTATTGCACACGTCTGGAAACGCGAAACACATACCCTCTCCGAATGTTGATGCAAAAGGCATGTTGGCTCCTACCCTAGATGGATTTGTGTACCGTCGATTTTTACATCTTCTTGCGCCAACGCTTGCACGCGGCGGGCCTTGAGTGAGAAGGTTTCAGCGACGCGTGTGAGTAATGTGCCCGCATCGATTTCCAGCAAGTCGCTCACCAGCCTTCGGACATTACGGAAAGTTTCACTCAACTGTCCGGCTGTCAGCCACAAGGTTTCAGCATTCAGACGCATCTGCGGTGCGTTGGCCGAGATTGCCGCCGCTGCAATGCTGAGATGACCGTTCGGTGCGAGGATGCGTAAATCGCCAGGAGCTGTGATCGTGGATGGTCCACGCGCTTGCAGCACGCCTATGACATAGGCTTGTTCACCCGCTTCGATGAGCAGTACGGAATCGCCTGCGATCGGCGTATAAAAACCCGGCACAGCGAGCACCGCGAGGATGTGCCGTTCCTCGACCTGCACCTCCAAATGGCTTCCGGCAATTCCTGTGACGATGGCAGGGCCCAACCGACGGAGTTGCACACCGGTCATGTGAGCGAAAAACGGCATATTTGTATCAGGCATGGTCATTCCACTCCTTTTTGACGGACATCCAGTTTCACGCTGGCGGCGCCCAGGTTTCGGCATATAGGCGTTGCGGGTCTGTACCTTTGACCTTCGCGGATCGAACCCCGCGCCAGGTGGCAGCATCGCCTTGTACCCCGTGCATGGTGCAGCCGCTGAGATCGATTTCATTTATGTTGGCATCGGTAAGGTTGGCATAGGAAAAATCT
This sequence comes from Acidocella sp. 20-57-95, assembly GCA_002255575.1. Lineage (GTDB taxonomy): Bacteria > Pseudomonadota > Alphaproteobacteria > Acetobacterales > Acetobacteraceae > Acidocella. The sequence continues at coordinate 29,169 of NCAT01000004.1, read as the reverse complement.
GCACGTGGAAATACACAATATTGTAAAGCCGCCGCGCTCAGATCAGCGCGGATGAATCGCGCACCAGACGCTGTCACGCGGGTGAGCGAGCAGCCTTTGGCGGAAATTTTACTGAGATAAGCACGATCAAGGTTGCTATCGGTGATCTGGCACGCATCCAAGAGGGCGCTGGTGAATATACCGTTGGTCGCTTGGCAATGCTCGATCACGGCAGCGCCGAGTTTCGCGGCTGTGAAGTTGCAAAGATTAATAACGCACTTACTGAAATGCGCTCCGGAAAAATCCCCACCCATGAAGTTTGATTTGGTAAAATCACTACCTTGCACGGTGAGCCCTGAAAAATTTCCACTTGCCATAAAGCAGGCGTCAAATTTGGTAGATGATAAATCCATCTTACGAAAGTCAGTGGGTGAAAAATGCACCCGGTACAACACTGCACCATTAAATTTTGTGCCCTGCCAGGACTTACCGCTCATGGTACAATGAGCCAGTTGTGCAGTTTCGAATGAGACATTGTCCATCGCGCAGCGCTCGAAGGTCACATGTTTCAACTGTGCTTGAGCAAAGCTCGACCCTTCAAGGTCACAATCATGAAATGTGGTGCGATCAAGGGTCACCTGGTCAAATTCGGCGGCGCGGAATATGCAATTTGTGAAGCGTGTGTTGGCGAGGTTACGCCCGATGAAATTGATACCCGAAAAATCGGCACCGGCAAAGCTTGCGCCGGCAAAGCTCATTTTCCGCATCGCACTGGCATTGATGGTAGCATCGCTAAAATCGGCTGCCCGTAGGCTTAGTGCGAACATATTTACGCCGGTGAGATCGGCAAATGAAAAATCAGCGCCGGTTAAATTGGCTCCAAAAAGAATTGCCTGCGTCAGCTTAGCATGCTGGAGCGAAGTGCGGGTGAGATTGGCGGCGGTAAGGTTGGTGTTTACCAGCTGTGCTTTTGCAAGCTGTGCCTGGCTGAGATCGGCGCCGGTGAGATTAACGCCGGAAAGATCGGCGTTCTTGAGGTTCGCAGCATACATATTGCATTTGGAAAGATTTAATTTGGCAAGATTAGAATCCTCAAATGTCACGCCGGCGCAATTTTGTGGCATACCAGTCACGCCGCGGAGATCGCACTCGTAAAACATCGCCCCGGCAATCGACGCACCGGTGAGATTGCATGTCTGGAATTCGCCGCCAATATTTAAAATGCGCTCTAGCTTAGCATTGGTAAGCGAACAATTTTTTAGTATTGTATTATTAAAAATGGCCCCGAGCATATCAATATCGCTGGCATCACAGGTCTCAAAGCTGCAATCAAGAAATTGGAATGTGCGCCAAGTACCGCCAGCCAGGGTAGAATTTTTTAACTCACAGCGGCTCAACATCCCACCGTGTCCAGCCACTTTGTCCAGCTTCACATTGTTAAATTGGCAGCGTAAAAAAACGGTCTCCCACAAGGCTGCGCCTGTCAGGTCGCAATCCGTGAAAATGCAATCGATGAACTGTTTGCTGATCAGATGCAGTTCTTTCAGTTGCAAGCTCGTCAGTTCCGCGCCACTGACAGGCTCATTACCCTGCAACTGTTCTTGTAGCGTTGCTTCGTCCAGGAGCTTTCGGCTTGTCTCACTCATAACGCTAATGTTGTCCCTGTCAGTATGCAACCTACAAACTTTGTTTCTTTCAGGGCCGTACGAAAGAATCCAGCCTCGTGAAGATTGGAACCGGACATATCTGTTCCTGTCAGATCAGCCCATTCAAACGACGCCCGCAAAAATTTCACGTTGGTGGCGGTCGCCTCGAGAAGTACCGCCTCACTTAAATCAGCACTTTCCAGCGAAGCACGATCAAAATTACTGCGCTTTAGTTTACATTCGGAAAAATTGGCGCGGGTGAGAATGGCCCGGGAAAAATCCGCACCATCAAACTGCGATTGTGAGACATTGCACCGCAACGCTGTTATTTCGGTGAATTTGGCGTTTCGAAAATCCGCCCCGCGGGCCCGTAGATTCTCCGCACTAGCCCGTATGAAAGATGCGCCGGGTCCAATCGCATCGTTAAATGAAGCTTTGTTCAGAACTGCATCATCAAATAAAATACCAGCGACCTTCGCTTTGTAAAAATCTGCATTCGGCAGAACGCAATTGCGAAAATTCGCGTGTTTTAGCATTGCACTTGAAAAATTCACCTGGGCACCAGCACATTGCTCAAAATTTAACCCAGTCAGATCAAGCTCAGAAAAATCTGCCCCCGAAATCTGGGTACGGTTAAAATGCGCCCCGGTCAGAACCGCTTTTTTGAATATGGCATGTTCCATAACAGCGCTGCTAAAAAGGGTATTTTTACATATCGTGTCGGATAAATTAGCTTTTGAAAGCGCAGCTTTTTGCAGCCAAGTATCAGTGAAATTTACACCAGATAAATTAGCCCCCGCGAGCTTGGCCCCTGTGAGGTCCAGTGCGCTCAGGTCAAGGCCGGACAGGTTCGCACCGCTCATATCGCCGCCATCGGCGTGGGTCTTCATCACACGTTCGCGGGTCCACGTGCAATTTTCATCATCGCTTGGAAAAAGTTCGGCGAACATCTTCCAGTTCTGCGCCATTTCGGCCTGAATATCAGCCCCGAATTCCGGTATGCCCGGGCCGATTGTACCGGCAATACCAGAAAAATGTCTGCCAGTCTCAGCGTTGGCCGGAACGGACGGATGCTTATAGCTGGAAAGCCGCGCACGCGCTTGCGCCATTTGTGTGTCCCGGTAAGTAAGCGCTTCTGCAACAACCTTATCCGTTGCCGCTTGCTGCTCAGCGGCCTTTGCTGCACGAACCTTTGCCGCTTGCTTTGTATCGTCTGCATATTCTTCCGGTGTCGGGTAGGTCTTGCGCCGTAAAGCCTCGAAGATTGCATAACATCCGGTGGGCGGCGTAAGGGCGCCCGCGGGTTCGAGCATGGTGAACAGAAATTCCATATCGCGCAGCTTCGGTGTTGCCGCTGCGGTCGCACCGCGCCAGACCAGCTCGGTATGCTCAGCCTCCATATCCACTGCCACAGTGTCTAGCATCATCGATAATTCAATGAGCTGGCCATCGGTTTTTTTAACAAAAGCGCGGCAGGTGAGGCCGGGCAGCCGCATCTCAAAGTTTTTGTGAACCGCATGCATATTGCGGATTGTTATCGCCTCATCCCCCCGGAAACCGTCCAGAAATTGCTGATCACGCGGCGCTTCGTTCCAATAGCCAGGGTCCATATCATCTGGCATGCCTGGCCAATTCTGGGCCAGCCATTTGGCATCATAGCTACCGCGCATATCGGCGCGTGGGCGCCATTGCGGGTCAATCGGCCCAAACCCCGCAGGGCCAGGCATGCTCGAAGGGCTGGTAATGCGCCGCTCCACATATTCAATATTGGGCAGCCGCACACCGCGCTCGCCAGGGCCGGTCCCCATGCCTTCCGGGTTCCATGCAAACCGCTCGCCGCCAAAGGCGCGGTCGTAGGTGATTGGAATAGTTGTAAACGGCAAAGGCTCGCTGGGCGATGAACCGGTGAGGCCCGGTAGCCAGACACGATCGCCAAACACGGCTAATTCCTTACGCCATTTGCCCAATTCAACCGCCACGCGGACAGCACGGCTGTGGCCATACTCGGCTGGATTGGCATAGGCCTTACCGGATACCAGCAAATCACCAGCGACTTTTCGTGGTGCCACACGGTGCCCGGCCGTCAGTTTAGTTTCCTTGCGTGCCGGTGGCTTAGCTGTGTGGGAAACCAGCAGCGAGCCGCACACCACCAGCACCGGCGCGCCGCGCTTGGCTGGTGCCACGCGGAAAAACCATGCGAGATCGACTTGAGCCGATGCTTGCCCGTGATGCAGCATGCGCATGCGATTAGCTCTGCAAGATCATGAATTAACCAATATTGATAACCGCCCCATTGATCGTGAAAGCGCTGTTGGCCGATGCGCAAATCACATCACCTTGGATATTCACTATAGCGTCAGACATTAATGAAGCGCTGATCGCACCTGCGATGTTGACGTCGCCAGCAGCCGCTGAAAGACTCAACGCGCCAGCAGTCGCTGTCAGGGCTACATCGCCAGTGGCGACGGTGGTGGTCCAGCCATTCGCAACGGTAGACGTATAGCTGCCGGTCACGACCTGGGTATAATCCGGGTTTGGTGGTGGCGGCTGTGGTTGTGGTGGCGCATTGGCGACCGCCTTTGCTGTTGCTAGGCCTTTGGTAATGGGATCAAAATCGCCTCCCAGCCCGGGTAGCGCAGCCATCAGTGCCGACAGGCTGGGAATGATAGCCCCCTCACCCGCAATCACGAGATCAGTTTTCGCTCCCGCGAAAGCATATTGTTTACCATTTTTGATTTCAAGCACATTGCCGTGTCTGATATCAGCGGTGGCACCGCTATTCCATTTTAGGATCGGTCCCTTAATCACGGTTTCTGAAATCCCGCAAACAAATTTCAGATCGCCGCCTAGAACCAGCGAAGTGTTCAGCCCACCAATCATTGAGGTTGAAAAGCCGACAACAGTTTTTGTATCAAACCCGCCAATGACGGAGAGATTACTGCCAAAAACAATGCCGGTGGAATCCAGCATCGTGATTGTCATGGAGCCAAGGCCATTATACGAGAACGACATTTTCATCGTCCAGGAATTATTGTTGCCACCCTTGAAAGAATTGGCATTGCCTTTGGTTACCGAATTTGAGTCTGACCCCTCCACCCCCGCAGTCGTTTTCGCGCTCAGCGAAACACTAGACGAACTAGACGAACTATCCGCAGAGAATGCGTTATTGATGGCTGTTTGCAAATCCGAATAGTTGCCCGGGTTGGGGTCAAATATAATCGTCGGCAGCGAATAGGCGCTGGATGCCGCCGCACCAGCTGAGAGTGACTGCGCGTAATTACCAATTGCAAACATATTCAAATCGCCAGGCGCAATCATGGAAAGATGGCGGCCGCCGGTTTCGCCGTCCATCACGAATTTATTGCCGCCATGGTCGCGCGTGATGGTTTTATGCTTATGGCCTGGCAGGTCCAAAGGCGGCATTTTATCGGCATTATGCACCCGGCCCACAATTAAAGGCCGGTCCGGATCGCCTTCCAGAAAATCCACGACCACTTCTTGCCCGGCATGCGGGGTGGAAATAGCCCCAAAGCCAGCACCGGAACTATTCTGCGAAACGCGCACCCAGCAGGATGTATTGCCGGCACTTGGCTGACCATACCTGTCCCAGTGGAAATGCACCTTCACCCTTCCATACACATCCACCATAATCGGATCATCTGGGTCGTCCGATACCACGGTCGCTGTCTGTGCGCCGCGCATGATCGATTTCGGTGTCAGCCGTTGCGGGCGGTACGGTACATCAGCGGGGATTGCGACAAATTCATTGTGATATTCAGACCCCCCGCCCTCCGTTCCAGCTAGATAGCTGCGCTCGCGCGCGTGGTGGTGCACCTCGGTCAGCAGGTAAGCGGTCTGTGAGCTAATTACGCCGTCATCAAGGTCAAACCGGTAACCTGGCAGCATGGATGTCACTTTACCGACCCCTAGCATGCGGTTCAGCTGCGCTTCTTCTTCCTCCATGCGCAGCAAGGTCAGCCACGCCCCGACACTCTGGTCAGTATAGCCGCCCGGAAATTCAAAGCGCTCAAGCTGCATCATCAACGCATCACCATTATTATTTTGCGTTGTCTGCCGCATCAATTTGGTTGGCCCCTGAAAGTCGTAATCGCTCAGTGACCAGACGCCGGGGCGGAACACCGTCTCAACCGCCATGGTTTCGATATCACCGACGCGATTATTATGTGCTAATTTCAGTGTTTGCGGGGTCATGAAACCGGTTAAACGGTTACTGTCGGTGATGATCAGCGTATGGGTGTTGTCGCCATGATCGTGGTAAAAATAAATACCCGAAAATTCCATCAGCCGTGAAATAAAGGCCAGCGCGGATTCACGGTATTGCACGCAATATTCAACAGATGGATAATCGGTCTTGAATAATTTGAAGTTGACATGGGTGATACCAAACTCCTGTAGAACCTGGCGAATGATATCAGGATAGGTCATATCCTGGAAAATTCGGCAGTCGGTCGTGCATTCAAGAAACCACAAACGCGGTACAATTTCTGCCTGGTACGCCACATAGCCAGTTTGCTTGGACGGACGGTTGATGATGCGGCGGACCAGGCCGTTAATGGGCTGGCGTTCGTCAGGTTTATGGTTGTTTAACCAAATCGTTACTTGGCGGCCGATGAGTGAACGCACGTCAGCGTCCTTGGCCTTTGTCAAAAATTCGATGCTGTAGCGAAAACAGCGTGATAACGCATCCTCACCATTCACGGCGTATAAAAGCAGGGTATCTTTACCTAACGGGGTATCGAGCGCGACGATTTTACCGCTTTGGGTATAACCACTCTCTGAATTGGTCTCAGCCATCTGGTCGCTCGCAATTGTTTGAGGAATAATTGCAGACATTGACCAGGATTGGAAGCGCCCACCACCAAAACAGGCATTTCAATCATTTGAACTTCGTTAAGCATCAAAATAACGCGCTCATAATCGTGTCGATTCCGAAAAAAACTGTTAATTGTTTGATTTAAAATTAAATTTTTTGGTGTTCGTAGGATTACGGTATAGTTCAGACCGAACGATCTTTTTAGTCTTGTGACCGTACCGTGATATTTCAGCGACGAATTGCTGGAGGTTAACAAGCATCGTAGCCTTAGAAAAATCAAATTCGTGGAGGCTGGCTATGTCGCGCGTATCGTCCCCGCTTGTGACTTTATCGCTTGCCGCATGGCTATGCTGCTTCTCCCGCCCAGCGCTGGCTGATGGGTTAAGTGTGGGCAGCAATTTTATGGATACGAGCAGCCAAAGCCCGACGCTCTGCATCAGTTTCAATGAGGCCCTCAAACCGGGGCTGGATGCGCATTACGAGGATTATGTCCGGGTTGACCATTTTACCGGCCTCGTCACGCAGGTCTCTGGCAAAAACCTATGTATTGGCGGCTTACCTTACGAAAAAACGTATAGCATTACCCTGTTAAATGGTTGCCTGCCAAATGTCTCAAATCATCTGACGACGGACAACACCACTCGCCAACGCTACCTATAACCGAGCAAATTTCGATGCGACTTGGCATGGCACGGTCCCGGCGGCGGTGGCCTTGCTGCAATCCTACAATCTGCCAGCCGTAAAGCTGATCCAGACGGTTGGTCCGCTCGCGGTGGTGGCGACCCTGCGCCATGCCGGGGCGGTCGTGCAGTTGCCGCCCGGCGATAACCATCCATCGCTCGCCATCGCGCTGGGGGGCGCAGGCGTCCGGCTGTCTGGTGTTTGTGCACTCTATGCGGCGCTGGCACCGGGCAGCCCGCATTTGCGGTTGGGCCTGAGCACAGCGGCACCGGCCCAACCACAACCGGCAGTCATGAGCGTGTCTTCAGCCCAGGAAATATTAGCCATTCTTGAAGGATTACCGCCGCCAGTCGGTACAGCAGGCTTCGCTGGCCGGGCCGTGGCGTATAAAACCGACACCAGCTACGGCTACCGTGACGCCTGGAGCTTCGGCGTCTCCGCTGACTGGACTGTTGGTGTGTGGGTTGGTCGCGCCGAGGGCACGCCCCGTCCCGGGGCATTTGGCCTCAATACCGCAGCGCCGCTGCTGGCCGATATATTTGCGTTGCTGCCACCCGATGCCACACAACTCCCAGTACCGATGACGGTGCTACCGAACGAAGCGGATGCCAACGCACCTGTTGCCTTGCAGGCAACCGGCGGGACAGGCCCTTATCGTTGGGTGGTAGATGGCAAGGAATTGCAGCCACCTTTGGTGGGTGCCCCCCCCCCATCCTGGCAGCCGTCCAGCGCCGGGTTTTTCCACATCACGGTCATCGACGCGCACCACCAGAGCACCAGCGAGAGCCTGCACGTGCGGTGAGACCCGCCTTGCTTGCGGCGGTCACGGTGATCAGGTTGAATGAGGGCAAGCACATCATTTGCAGGGGTGAGGGAACATATCAGTGGGTCAAACAAACATTGCGCGGCCGGCATGGGCCGCGCCGCTGGTAACAACGCTGTTTTTCGCTTGGGGGTTCTCCACCGCGCTGAATGACACGTTGGTGCCCAAGCTGAAAGCATTGTTTTCGCTGAATTACACCGAAGCGATGCTGATCCAGTTCTGCTTTTTTACGGCCTATTTCGTGATGTCGTGGCCGTCGGCGCAGTTGATCGCCAAGCTTGGCTATATGCGCGGCATCGTTACCGGGCTGGTGATTATGGCGGTGGGATGTTTGCTATTCACACCGGCGGCCCGGATGGGGGTGTATCCGCTTTTTCTTCTCGCCTTCTTCATTCTTGCCACAGGCATTACGCTGTTGCAGGTGGCAGCTAACCCGCTGATGGCCTTGCTGGGATCGGAAGAGACCGCCTCCTCGCGGCTGAATTTTGCGCAGGCGTTCAATAGCTTTGGCACCTTCATCGCGCCGTTGATTGGCGGCTTCTTCATCCTGGGCAGCGGTTTGGCGCAAGCACCTGACCCGGCGCAGACATCGCCCGCTGTATTAAGCGCGTTTCGCAGCAGCCAGGCGGCGGTGATCCAGCCTACCTATATCGTCATTGCCGGTATATTCTTGGTCTTTGCCCTCATCTTTTGGCTGGTGCGGCGTTATGCCGCAGCGCCTGCCACCGGCGTTGTGGCGTTAGATTTGCACGTGTTGCGTAGGCCACAACTCGCACTGGGGTGCGGTGCCATCTTTGTCTATGTGGGTGCAGAAGTGGCGATTGGCAGCTTGATGATAAACTACCTGATCCAACCAACAGTTTTTGGCGTTACCGCAAAGGCGGCGGCCTATTATGTCAGCCTGTACTGGGGCGGGGCGATGGTGGGGCGCGTGATTGGCGCAGCGGTGCTGCGCTTTGTGCGTGCTGGCATTGTGCTTGGGGTTGCAGCCTTGGGGGCGGCAGCCCTGGCCGCGACGGCTGGTTTCAACTCAGGCTGGTTTGCCGGTTACGCGCTGATCGCCATTGGGCTTTGCAACTCCATCCAATTTCCAACCATCTTCACCTTGGGCATCGACCGGCTGGGCGATGAAACGCCACAAGGCAGCGGGTTATTATGTATGGCCATCGTGGGCGGTGCTATTGTGCCAGTGCTGGTCGGCGTACTGATCGACCAAGTCGGCCTGGCGCACGCCTTGCTGCTGCCGGTGCTTTGCTATCTCTATATCGCCGCCTATGGTTTCTGGACCGCGCGGCGATCTCACGTGTTCCCATAACAACAGCACTTTACAACATTGCAGCCGCGTATCACCTTATTGCATCGGCATGTTCAAAAGCGTTTTCGTAAAACGACGTGGGGGGTTCGAGTGAATCATAGAGCAATCGCTGGGATGTATAAGTTTTCCTTGGTAATTTGTACCATGGCGTTGTTGAGCGGTTCGGCTTACGCACAAACCATCATCGACCAGTGGGACAGTGTGAAAGCGCCGCCCGCACCGGTTCTACAAGCCGTGAAAGCAGACCCTGCGACGACGGCATTTCTGGTGCTGGATATCAGTGTGGTGAAAGCCACCAATAAAGGCCCCTGCAACAGCGATGTTACACTCTGTACGCAGAGCGTACCCTTTGTAAAAGCGATGCTTGAAAAAGCGCGGGCGGCCGGGGTGTATGTGGTCTATAGCGTTTCCAGCGCAACCGATGCCAAAGACATATTGCCCCCGGTAGCGCCACAGCCGAATGACCCGGTGGTGAAATCTGGCCCAGATAAATTTGTCAATACCAATCTGGCTGAGCTGCTGGCGGCCAAAAATATCAAAACCGTGATTATTGTCGGCGTGTCCGCCGATGGTGCGGTCCTAAACACCGCGACGGATGCAATTCTACAGCACGGTATGAATGTGATTATCCCGGTTGATGGTGTTTCGGCAAAATCTCTCTATGTCGAGCAATATGTTGCTTGGTTTTTCACTCATGCGCCGGTCATTGCAACGCGTGCGGTGATTACTAAGGGCGATATGATTAGCTACTGAGCCGCAAGAAAATCATCAGGCGAGATTGTCTAGACAATGTTTGGCAATCATCGCCTCTTCATCGGTCGGGATCACAAAAACCGCAATTTTTGAACCAGCCGTGTTGATACGCGTGGCGTTACGGGCGTTAAGGGGCGCGTCAATCTCAATGCCCAACCATGCCAGATGCGCACAAATGCCGGCACGAATTTCGGGCGAATGTTCACCAATACCGGCGGTAAAAACCAAACCATCCAAACCCTGCAAGGCAACAATGCGGGCGCCGATCTGCTGCGCGGCGGCATAGTTGAATGATTCAACGGCCTGCTGCGCAGCTTTATCCTGGCTGGCGAGCAATACCCGCATGTCACTAGAGATACCGGACATCCCAAGCAAGCCAGATTGTTTATAAAGCAGCTCACTCACCGCTTCAGCGCTCATGCCGCCTGGCTGCATTAAATACAGTAACACGCCAGCATCAATTGCGCCGCAGCGTGTTCCCATAATCAGACCATCAAGGCCGGTAAATCCCATGCTGGTATCGATACTTTTGCCATTCAGCATCGCGCACACGCTGGCCCCGCCACCAAGATGCGCTGCCACCACTTTTCCTTCCGCAATCTCCGGTGCAAGGCGATGCAATGCACCGGCAATATATTCGTAGGAGAGTCCATGAAACCCGTAGCGGCGTACACCTTCGTCGCGTAGTTGCTTGGGTAGCGCGATGCGCGTGGCACGTTCCGGCATCGTCGTGTGAAAGCTTGTGTCAAAACAGCCAATTTGCGGCAGGCCAGGGCGTAGTGCCATCACCGCTTGCACTGCCGCCAGATTATTCGGCTCATGAAGTGGCGCCAACGGATTGAACTTGACGAGAGAGCTCAGCTTCGCGGCATCCAATTGCACCGGCTTGGTGAATAGCCAACCACCATGCACAATCCTGTGCCCGCACGCGATCAGCTTGGCATCACCTAGATGATGTTCAACCCAATCCAGCACCGGCCCTAATAAATCACGATGGGACAGCCCAGCCCCAGAGGGCCATGATTTTTCGAAAATGACCGTTCCATCGACGCCACGAATGACAAAATGCGGCGCACCGCCGATATTTTCCATCTGCCCCACGGCAATGCGCGCAAGTGCAGTGCTGGCTTTGAACAATGCAAACTTAATACTGGAAGATCCAGCATTCAGCGTGAGGATCGCCTCACTCATGCGCAGCTAAAATCACAGCAATGGCGCAGGAGGCGAGGCGGGTACGGGTATCATCAGCACGGCTGGTGAAAATAATCGGCACGCTGGCACCCAGTACAATGCCGGCGGCATCCGCATTAGCCGTGACGGTAAGCTGCTTGGCCAGAATATTGCCAGCCTCGATATTTGGCGCCACCAATATATCAGCCTGCCCCGCAACAGCGGAGGTGAGATGTTTTGCCCGCGCTGCTGCAAGGCTCACCGCATCATCATAGGCCAATGGTCCATCCAGCACGCCGCCGGTGATTTGCCCACGTTCCACCATTTTGCAAAGCGCTGCTGCATCCAGCGTGGCTTGCATATGGGGGTTGATGGTCTCCACCGCCGCCAAAATCGCCACTTTAGGATTTTCGATGCCCAACACCTGCGCGAGATCAATAGCATTTTGCACAATACTGACTTTGTCATCCAGCGTTGGCGCGATATTAATGGCAGCATCCGTCACCAGCAGCGGGCGGCCATAGGCCGGCACATCCATTACATAGACATGGCTCAGGCAGCGGCCGGTGTGCAGCCCGCTTTGCGCCAGCATCACCTCGTGCAGAAGTTCATCTGTATGCAGTGAACCTTGCATTAACGCGCGGGCCTCACCGGCACGCACCAGCGCCACCGCGCGGGCGGCACTTGCATGGCTATGCGGCGTGTTTTCAATACGCAGCCCGGCAATATCAATGCTACAGGCCTGTGCAACAGCGCGGATTTTGTCTTCTGGTCCCACCAGTATCGGCGTGATCAAACCAGCGTTGGCGGCCGCCACAGCGCCGCGGAGCGAAGCTTCATCGCACGGATGCGCCACAGCGGTTAACAATGCAGCACCTGTGGTGGCGCGTGCCAGCAAATTGCGAAATCCTTGATGGCGCAGCAACCGCACTTCTGGCAGCGTAATTGCTATGCGGCTGATTTTTTCCATAGGTGCCCGAACGGTTGCCTTGCCGCGCAGCACTTCAATATTATCCTGGTTAAAGCAGTGGCAATCTAGACTCAGCCGATGTTTTTCAGGGTTTCGCTCGGTTACCGTTACGGTCGCGGTGATCGTATCGCCGGGGCTAACCGGTGCACGGAATTGCAAATCTTGCCCCAGATAAATCGTGCCCGGCCCCGGCAGCTTGGTGCCGAGCACAGCGGAAATCAGTCCCGCTGTCAGCACGCCCTGGGCGATGATATGGTGAAACATATCGGTCGCGGCATATTCGGCATCGAGATGCGCAGGATTGATATCGCCTGATATAATCGAGAATAACTCAATATCCTGCAAGGTCACACGGCGGGTCAGGCTGGCGCTATCGCCAATGGCGATGTCATCAAACACCCGGTTTTCGATCAATTGCACCGGCATATCCGTCATGGGGAAACCTCAGCGTTGGAAAATATATTGTCCGGGTGCCGCTTCAAGTGCTGGGAATCCGGCTGGCTCATTCCCCATGGCGGGCGGTTCCACGGCCGGGCCGGAACGGGCATGCAGCCATTCAACCCATGGGCGCCACCAGGACCCTTCTGTAACGGGTGCCTGCGCCTGCCAATCTTCCGGCGCGTGATAATGCGCTTCGGGCGCGCGGTGCAGTAGCCGGTAATGCCGATGTGGGTGTAAAGGCTCGCTCACCACCCCGGCATTATGCCCGCCGGAGGTTAGAACAAACGTAATATCCCCAGAATTGAGCAAATGGATCTTATAAACTGAACGCCAGGGTGCCACATGGTCAGTCTCGGTCCCGATCACAAAAAATGGCACATGAATATCCGCGACCGATATTTTCCGCCCACCCGCCAGTAAGCGGCCTTCGGCCAAGTCATTGTTGAGGAACAGCATGTGCAGATATTCGGAATGCATTCGAAATGGCATGCGTGTGGCGTCCATATTCCAGGACATCATGTCATTGGGGTGATCTTCCTCACCCAGATAATAGCGCCGGATCAACCGCGACCAGATCAGATCATTCGAGCGCAGCATCTGAAATGCCCCGGCCATTTGGGAAGATTCTAAATAGCCTTTTGCCCACATCACATCATCAAGAAACGCCAGTTGCGCTTCAGTGATGAAAAGCTGTAATTCGCCGGCCTCGGTGAAATCGGTCTGGGCGGCCAGCAAGGTCAGGCCGGCGAGCCGCTCATCATGGTCACGCGCCATGGCAGCGGCGGCGATACTCAGCAGCGTGCCCCCCAAACAATAGCCAGCGGCGTGAATTTTCGCACTGTTACAAATAGCGCTGGCGGCATCGATAGCTGCCATCACGCCGAGCTTGCGGTAGTCATCAAGCCCCATACCGCGCAACGCAGCACTTGGGTTGGTCCAGGAAATGCAGAACACCGTGAAGCCTTGGGCCACCAGGTACCGGATCATGGAATTTTGTGGCGACAAATCAAGAATGTAATATTTCATGATCCAGGCCGGTACAATCAGAATCGGCTCGGGCCGCACGGTCTCAGTGGCTGGCTGATACTGCAGCAGCTCGATCAACGCGTTGCGGAACACCACCCGGCCTGGTGTGATGGCTACATCCTTACCCGGCGTCAGCGGCAAAGCAGTTGCGGCGCCGCCTTGCTGCGCATCATGCATCAAATGATACAGCCCGCTGGCGAGGTTACTGCCATTACTAGCGCGGGTCGCTTCGATCACTTCCGGGTTCAGCAGCGCGATGTTGGAAGGTGAGACCATGTCCAGCGCCTGCCGGGCGGTAAAGCTCACAATACGTTCATGCGGCAACGCCACGCCGGGTATCGCGGTGGTAGCGTTTTTCCACCAGCGTTCGCTGCGCAAAAACGCTTGCGCAACGACCGAGATATTTTTTTCCTGCCAGCCTGGATGCGCAAAGCGCCGGTCATCGTGCGGTGGGGTCACTGTCTCTGCCGGCAGGCCCAGGGCCTGGCACCAGATTGCGACCGCGTCTTTTGCAGCCGCTTGCACCAGGGCCGCCTGTCGGCCTGGCTGGTTGGCCAGATGCACCAGCCAGTCTGCCCAAGCGATGCCGATGGCGGTTGGTGAAAGTCCGCCGGTGAATTTTGCCTCCGCCGCGTGCAAGATGCGGTCAAAGACCGGGATTTCGGACAGGTCTGTCATGGGTATTTCCTCACGCCACCAGAAGCTGGCCAACGTTGCACACATCACACAGCTGAGGGATCGGGCCATGCAACGCGTCGGTTACCGGTGTGACGAAGGGCTCGGCCTTCTCATTCAAACTGGTCTCATTCAAACCGGTGGCCGCAAGGGTTATGCCCGCACCACAGAAAGCGCTTGCGCAGATTTCATTGAATTCATTCAGTCATATATTCAGGCTGTTTCGCCGCCTCGCACGGTCCGATTTCGGCGCCGGATTTCGGTTGCCCAGTTTCGGCACCGAGCAAAATGGCCTGCCCCCGCAGCAGCGCCTGCGCGTAACCAACCTGTGCTTCCATAACAAAACGTGCCGCTTGCGCGTAGCGTTTGGCAAAATTCGTGTAGGGAAAGAGTTTCTGGTGCGCCAGAAACATGTCCTGATAGGTAGTGAGCAGGCTCGTATCAGATGATTTGGCTTCACTCATCGCAATCTCCTGTCGGGGATGTTGCTATATGGAAGCTGCTATTTTGCAATTTTACCTTGATCTAGATCAAGCCATGCGGGGTAAATATTTTCAGGACAGGTCCCACAATTTCACGGTCTGGTCGGTACTGGCGGAAGCCAGGGTTTTGCCATCAGGTGAAAGCGCTAAGCAATAGATCGCACTCGTATGACCCGTGAGCGTAAACAGCGCTTTGCCACTCGCCACATCCCAGATTTTGATGGTTTTGTCGTCGCTACCAGAGAATAAGGTACGGCCATCGGCTGCAAATATAACGGTTTCAACAATCTCCGTATGGCCGCTAAGGGTCATCAGTTTGTTGCCGGTTGCACTGTCCCACAAGGTGATGTTTTTGTCGTTGCCAGCAGATGCGAATTGGCCGCCATTTGGCGAAAATGCCACAGTTTGCACGGCCGAATTACCAGTGGTCGCGCTCAGCAATTTAGCTTGCGTCGCCACATCCCAGATATTTGCATCGCCATTGCCACAGCTGGAGGCGAGCTTGCTGCCATCAGGTGAATAAGCCACCGAGGTAACCAATTGCTTGGTATCGACCGTAATCGAATTTTGCAGGCTACCGCTCGACGTATCCCAAAATTTCACAGTACCATCTGTGCTGCATGAAGCAACCTGACTGTTACTTGGGTTGAAGGCTAGGAAATTCACGTTATCCATATGGCCAAACAGCGTATTGGTAATGCTGTAATCGGCAAGGTTCCATAACCGGACGGTGCGGTCATTGCTGGCTGAGCCAAGGCGGTTTAACGCTGCCGCGTAAGCAAGGCATTGCACCGTGTCTTTATGGCCCATGACGGATTTGGTCACGGTTCCAGTTACCAGATCCCAGATGCGAATGATTTTATCAGCGCCGCCAGACGCCAAGCTCTTACCATCGGGCGAAAATGCCACGGCGTTGACGCTTCCCACATGGCCGGTGAGGGTGCGCGGCGGCGGCGGCATATGGACCACAGCGCTCCCCCCAGACCCGCCTTTGCCTGCCAGCAGAAAATAGCTGCCGCCGATGGCCATCACGCCGATCCCGGCCAGAACGCCGAGCATCTCACGGCGTTCAAGCAATTTGGGTTTTGGTGCCGAAACAGGTGGTTGCGGGTCGAACGCCGGCGGCGATGCAGAGCGCGGTGGGGGCGGGGGCGCGGTCGGTGGTGCCACTGTCGGTGCATCCGCGATGGGTGGAGCGGCGATGGGCGGCGGTGTAATGGGTGCCGGTGGTTCCGGCGGTGTCACCAACGTGGCCTCGTACGGCACGCTGGTTGATTTGCGGGGTTTGCCGTCGGGCCCTGTCAATACGCGCTGCAATACCTCGACGAGATATTGCAGATGCCGCTCCATGGGCTCGGTAAATGCATCGAGCCAATGGGGCATGCTCAAGAAAAATTCGAGTGATTTGGTGGGCGCCACATCTTCGATCCGTAGCGGAATGATCGGGATGCCCAAATGCACCGCGCGCTCAACTTCCCGTTTCACCTGCACCGATGAATTGGCCCCGGCGGAGAACACCAACACCATGGCTTGGGCGGCGGCCAGAGCATCGATGATCGACTCCCCCCAGTCAGCCGATGGCAGAATATCGCGTGGCGCGATCCAGCAACGTATCTGGTGGGCTTCCAAATAGGCACATACCGCATCTGCGGTCGGTTTGTCAGACTTCGAGTAGCTTATGAAAACATCATGCGCCATGTTTGATCCGTACACGAAAGTGAAGCCGGAAAAAAGCAAATCTAACGAATCCTCGATCCGCCGCTTGCGTCAAGCAGGGCGGCTAAGCCGTTTCGGGCTCGTAGGCAAAACGCAGGGTTAACTGGTTGGTCCCATCAACGCGCGCGTAGGAAATATCCTTGCAAAAGCGCCGCACCAGCCGCAAACCCAACCCACCAATTTCGGCATCCAGCAAGGATTCAGCGCGCGGTTTTTCGGGGGCGGCAACAGGATCAAATGCCGGACCGTGATCCTCGACCACCAGTTCCGCCATGCCAGTCTGGGCGTGCAACCGGATGGTAATTTCCTCCTGGCTGCCCGGCGCGTAGGCATGCATGGCCACGTTCATGACTGATTCTTCAAGCACCACATGCATTTTCTGAACCAGCGCCGATGGCAAACTGTGCCGGGCTGCCGCTTCTGCGAACCAGGGGTACAGCCGCGACAGCTCAGAGAGTGCCGATGTAATCCGTAAAATGTCCGGTCCGGAGGCAAGCCCGGTCATGGTAAGCTCAGGCGGCGGGTGTTACGGCAGCGATCGCGGCGGCTTCATCTTTGTAGATGGGTATCAGTTCATCAATGCCACTGGTGGTGATCACTTCTTCAACGGCCGGTTGTGGCGCCAGCAGAACCACTTTGCCGCCCTTGCTCATAATCGACTTGCCGCTCAGCACGATGCTGCGCAGCCCGAGGGAGGCCATGAATTCCACGCCTGACAGATCAATCACTACATTACGCCGGCTGCCGCCCACAATGCTCATCGGCATATCAATATCTGCTGCACCTGCGATATCAATCCGGCCTGAAATCACCACTTTTGTTACGCCGTCGGCAAGGTCTTCGATCTTAATAGGCATCATTTGCTCCACATATAGGCCGCCAGGCGGCTTTGGCCGGGATCGGCCCGGTTCCCTGTTTATAGTCAATGCCAGACGCGCTTAGAGGTTACAAGATGCCCTGTTGCCTGCTAACAAACGAGGACAAGAGATTCGCGTGACGTTTTGATGTACGTTGTAACGGCTATGGCATGAGAGTGCGAGCAGACAAATGAGCAATGATGACGATAATATCGAGCTAACCGAACAAACCGTTGTCGGCCGAAGCATGATCGGCCCTGCCCCGGTGATCGAGTTCGCGCATTATTTGAATTTCCCCGAAAATGGTAGCCAAGTTCGCCGTCAGGTACCTGCTGGCGGGGCGACCATCGGCCGCGTGGCACCAGCCGAGATTGTAATTGCCAGCCCGGAAGTATCTCGCCGCCATTGCCGTATCGAAATCCAAGGCGATTATGCGATGCTGACCGATCTCGGCTCCACCAACGGCACCCGCATCGACGGTGTAAGGCTAGAACGGCCGACTGCTTTGCGCAGCGGCACCCAATTCATGCTCGGCTCGTTTGCAGTGCGATATGAGCGCCGGGTTCCGCATGAAGTGGCCCAGGAAGACGAGTTAAGCGCGGATTTGAAACGGGCTGAGGATTATGTGCGCGCCATTTTGCCGCAACCGATCACAACCGGCCCGATCAAAACCGAATGGTGCTTCATTCCGTCCACCAAGCTTGGCGGTGATGCGTTTGGTTACCAATATCTCAACGAAAATATTTTTACCGGCTTCCTGCTCGATGTATCCGGCCACGGCATCGGCTCAGCCATGCATGCGGCAAACGTAGCCAATGCGCTGCGCCGCCGGGCTTTGCCGGGGGTTGATTTTGAAGACCCTGCAAAGGTTGCGGCTGGCGTGAACGAGGTGTTCCCGATGGAGGAACATAACGGGCTGATGTTCTCACTTTGGTGCTTTGCCTACGATCTGCGCACCCGCCAGTTGAAGTTTTGTGCTGCCGGTCATCACCCATCCTTTTTGGTCACCCCGGAAACCCCGGACCCTATGCCGCTCTGGCAGCGTAGCCCGGTCATCGGCATGCTACCCTTCGGCAAATGGGTCAACGGTACCGCCGAGATGCCACCGGGCTCCAAAATTTTTATATTCAGTGATGGCGTGTTTGAAATTGTCACGCAGGATGGGCAGCAATGGGGCATGGAGGATTTGCGCCAAATTATGTTGCAACCTTCGCAGCCGGGCGTTGATGAGCCGCAACGGCTCTATAATGCGGTGCGGGCCGCCGCCCGTCCGGGACCGCTGGATGACGATTTTTCTGTCGTGATGGTGACGTTCGATTAGCGTGTAATCTTCGGACTTCAGGCTGCACAACGCGGCTTGAAGGGGGCAGATTTTTCCTTGTATGACGCGCTTGTTATCTGGGTTCCGTAATTTTTGTGGCAGAGGGCTGGTCGTGATTCGAAAACTTGCCGCAAACGGGAGCCGCTCTCTGTGAGCATATTCCACACGCTCGCACCTATGCTCGGGGGGCTGGGGCTGTTTTTCATAGGTGTTAAGTCTTTATCGGTTAACTTGGTGCCTTTGGTTGGCCACCGGGCGCGGGCCAGTTTTGCCAAAGCCTTGCGCGGTCCGGGCAGCAGTGCGGTCGGCGGGATGGTCGCCGGGCTCCTGACCCAAAGCTCGACGGCGGTATCCTGGATCATCCTGGGCCTGATCCGTGCTGGCATGCCGCCCACAATCTGGGTCCTGGTCTCACCGGCTTGGTCGAATGTTGGCACGGCTTTGCTGCCGATTTTGGTCGCCGTTAATCTGGCAACCTCTGCCAGCTATGTCATCGGGCTGGTCGGCTTTGCTACCTACTTCAAGCTCGATAGCACTGATCGCCGGCGCAATCTGATGGATGCCGCGTTTGGCGCCGCCTTGCTGCTGTTTGGGATGCAGGTCGTCTCTACCTCGGTGGACCCGGTGCGTGAGGCACTCACTGCCAACGGCGTGCTAGCTTATGTTTTGCAGTCGCCCAGCCTTCTGATTGGCATCGGCGCCGGTTTGTCGCTGTTGACCCAGTCATCCTCGGTCGCCGCCGCCATTGCCGTCGCCGCCGTAATTAATGGTTTGCTCACCGTGCCCGCCGCGCTGCCACTGATCGCGGCGGCCAACGCTGCGGGCATCCTCAATAATGTTCTGAAATTGCAGGGCGAAAATTCATCGGGGCGCATGGTTTTTGGGTTGCAGGCGGTACAAAAACTGGCGGGCTCCTTACTGCTGGCAGTTCTTGCCGTGTTGGGGGCGCTTTGCCCGGCCCAAATCAACACCATCATCGCAATGATTGGCAGTCATCCGAGCGGCCAGATCGCGCTTATTTTTACCGCGGCCCAGCTAATTGGGGCACTCACGGCGAGCTTACTCGGTAAGCCGTTCGCGGTGCTGCTGTCACGCTGGAAGCCGCCAGCGGAGTCTGAGGCGTTGGCGCAGCCGGTATTTTTGCTGCGTGAAGCCTTAAATGACCCGCCTGTGGCGCTAGACCTCGTGCTGCGCGAATTAGCGCGGCTGACCGCCCGGGTACCGATGTTGCTGGACCGTGTGCGCGCCAACCCTGACATGACAACCCCGCCCGCCGCCGTATTGCGTAGTGCAGGTGCGGACCTGGCGGTAATCATTCAAAATTACTTGGTCAGTCTGCTAGACCAGCAGCCGGGCCGTAATTTGGTCGCAGCCTCACTGCTGCTGCGAAATGCGGTCGGCAATGTGGCCGCGCTGAACGAGGCACTGGCTGAGCTGGCGGCTGCCGCACCGCAAGCGGCTGGGTTGCCAGCGGCCGGCCGGCTGGTGGAATCCCTGCATGTCCTGATGGGGTTTGTCTCAGACCATGCCGCCAGCTTTGGCGTTGATGACCCGGATTTCGTGCTGCGGCTGCTAGGTGACCGCAACGCCATGATGACCGAAATGCGCCAAAAACTGGGGAGCGAAGACGTTGCCGCCGACGGCCAGGAGGCACTGTTCCGCATGACCATTTTGTTTGAGCGGGCGGTATGGCTGGCGCGCCGTCTGGTGACTGAATTAACCCAGGCCCAGCAGGTTGTGACCAATTAACGCCTGATCGTTTGAGGTTGGCGGGTCGCCCGGCGCACATTGCCCGGCGAGCGAAAGCGTAAGTCAGCCTCTCATCAAAAAGCCAAATGGCAATAATGAATTGTCACGTCATGACAATTGTCCCCTGTTTCATTTGGTACGGTTTCGTGCTAGATATCTAGCAGTTTTTGGGAGAGTCGAGATGTTCAATTCAGTTCTTTCGCGTTTGGCTATGGGTGGTTTGCTGGCGAGCTCCATGCTGTCCGGCGTGGCTTTGGCGCAAAGTTCCCCGAGCAGCCCCTCCGCCGATCAGATCATTAATTCTTTGAAGCCGACCGGTGCGGTCTCGGACACCACCCGTGGGATAAAGCCGCTGGCCCCTGGTGATACCGCGGTTGCCCCGGCCCCGATGGCGACCCCGGCTGCCGTGCAGGCGACCTCGCCGACTGGCATTCATACCACGCCGCCGACCGCCAATTTAAACGTGGTGTTCCGCTCCGGTTCCGCTGACCTCACCCCGCAGGCGATCACGGTGCTGAACCATCTTGGCCAGGCGCTGACCAGCTCGCAGCTATCTTCCTACCACTTTAAAATCGTCGGCCATACCGATACCACCGGCACGGCAGACAAGAACCTTGCTTTGTCGCAACAACGTGCGGATGCTGTAAAAAATTATCTGGCGAGCAAGTTCAATGTCTCCCCTGATCGTCTGGATGCGACCGGGACCGGTGAGTCTGATCTGCTGGTGCCAACCCCGCCCAACACCCCGGAAGTGCGTAACCGCCGGGTCGAAATTGTAAATCTCGGCCAGTAATTTAAAGCCGGGTTTCAATGCAAAAAGCCGGGACGGATCCGGACGAACGTGTCCTGATCCGTCCACAGGCTCCCAAGCCGCCGAAAAAACCATTTAAACTGCCGCTCTTATTGGTGGTGGTTTTGTTGTTTTTGGGCAGCGCTGGTGGTGCGGCATGGTATTTTTTGCAAAAACCAGCACCCGTCTCGATTGATACCGAGACTGAGGCGCAGATTGATGCGACCCAGCCTTGTGACATCAAAGTATCCTATTTCGCACCCGACCCGCGGATTGTGGTGGTGGATTTTCCCAACTTGACCATTCAGGGGCTGATGTTGGACCGGGTGGCGGCGCTGATCGAAAAAGCCAAATTGCCGCGCAATAAGGTGCTCGATGACGTCGCTCTCCGCGCAGCCATTTATGATTGTGGCGATACGATCGAGAGCTATTATTATGGCCATGACTACCGCGCGGCTGACCTCGCGCGGTTTTTCGCGTTAGCGGACCAGCAAGGTGTGCAACTGAACCCGCATGAATTATGGCTCAAGCGCTTGCTCAACCAGCTTGGTTGGCTGGTACCGGGTGCTAACGGCGCGCTGATCACGTTGCCCGCCGCCGCGCCGCCAATTACTGAGGAGATGCGGGCGGTGATTTTGCACCATGAATTGTCGCATGGCGCATTTTTCACCAACCCGGCTTACGCCGCCTATGCGGTGGCCTTCTGGGGCAGCCTGACACCATCTGAGCAGGAGGGCTTCAAGAATTTTCTAGGTGGTGAAGGCTATGACACCAACAACACCAACCTGATGCTGAACGAGACCCAGGCCTATTTGATTTTTACCCGCGATCCGCAATTTTTTAATGCCCACGCGGTCGGGATGAGCGATGACGAAAAAAATGCGCTGCGGGACCGTTTCATTGCCGGCATGCCAGATTTTTGGCTCAAGCCGATGGCAAATGCCGACTTGCCCGTTGGAAACCCCGGCAACATATGCGCCGCAAATTAGTACCGGGTTATTTTTCAGTGACGAGCTGGATGGCCGCTACCGATAGATTCTGACCTGTCGATGCGGCGTTTTGCAGCGCTGTGCGCAGCGCGGGCAGGTAATCGCTGGCATTCTCGTCCTGCGGCCGTATTTTTGAAAAGAGCGGCGCCGAGGTCACAATTGAGATAATCAAATCAGTGCCAAATGGCGCGCTTACCTGCCAGCTTGCGCCACCTTTGGATGGGTCACCCAAAACGCGCACCGTGCCGGCCGGTTGCAGTTTCAGCGGGTCGGTTGGCGTGGGGTACAGGTGAAACACAGTGCCGTCAGCCGTAAAATAATCGGTCTGCAAATAGCCCGCGAAATTCGGCATGGCGTTCTGCAACGTGATGAGGTCGTTATTATGCAGCGTGGTTGCCCCCCCCACCATGCTCAGGCCCAACTCCATACCCGGCTTCGCGAAAAAGTCGTGATACGGGCGGATGGCGTTCAGCGCGTCACAATATGGTCCATCAAGCGGCTGCACGGTCGAAACGGGCATCAGTGATGCTGGCAGCGAGCCCATCGCGCTCGCCAGTCCAGCTTGTGGTGCACCGGCACCGGCAATGCCAAACAGGCTGGGCTGGCCGCCATGATCGGTGGCGCCAAGCAAAGTGCAGGGTAATGACGCCAGCGTATCAGTCAGCATTCGGGCACGGTCGGCAGCACTCATTGGGGCGGGGGCTGGCGTCGCGGCGATTGGTTGCGTGACCGGCGTTACGGGCTTCACAGGCGGCGGCGAGGATGATGACCCGAGCAGAAAATAGCCACCCACGCCAAGTATAGCGAGCAAAGCTGCCCCGGCGCCCCCTAGCATTGCCACCGGCAGAGGTTTTTTGCTGGCTGTCGGCATCGCACTTGGCGGCGGCTCTTTTGTTGGTGGCACCGTGGCGGCGGCGGGTTTTGCGGTGGCGGGCGCTGCTGGTGCCGGGCGGCCGCCAGATACCACCATCGTGGCTTCACCATCATCGCCAAAATCGGCTGCGGTCATGCTCAGCCCAACCGAATCACGGTTGGCGTAAGACGCTTTCAGGGCCTGGGCGAATTCCGAAGCCGAGCCAAACCGGTCCTGCGGCCGCTTCGCCATCGCCTTCATCACCACCGCATCGAAGGCGTGCGGCACAGTGACGGACAAAGCCGAAGGCGGCGGCGGCTCAGTGTTCAGAACCTTATGCATAATGGCGGTCAGCCCGCCTTCGAAAGGTTTTTCGCCGGTGAGAAGCTGATAGAGCATGACACCGGAGGAATAAATATCGGTCCGCGCATCGACCGTCTGGCCCATAAATTGTTCGGGAGACATATAGGATGGCGTACCCAGCATGGTCCCGGCCTGGGTCATGCTGCTGCTTTCGATCCGGGCGATTCCGAAATCTGCAATTTTCACCTCACCCGCTTTGGTGAGCATGATGTTGGCGGGCTTGATATCACGATGGATCACGCCCCGGTCATGGCTGAATTGCAGCCCGGCCAGCAGCCCATCCATAATCCGCACCACTTCGCCGGTTTCGAAACGTTCCTTTTTGTCGAGCACATGCTTAAGCGTTGTGCCGTCAACAAATTCCATTACGATATAAGCAATTTCCGGTGTCTCGCCGTAATCGAACACGCCGACAATGTTGGGGTGGCTCAGCCGTCCGGCAGCTTGAGCCTCGCGCTTGAAGCGGGCCAACTCCTCCTGCGCTTCGGCATCATCAGCATCCGGCAGCTTAACCGTTTTGATTGCGAGACGGCGATGAATGATCGGGTCGAACCCTTCATACACCGTGCCCATCGCACCTTTGCCTAGAACATGCAGGAGCTCGTACTTACCGAGTGTTTCGACCATACGTGTTTATAGTCCGGGCTGGGTGGAAACGGAAAGGGCTGAGAGCTTGATATTTCCGATCGCGCCACCGTCGCCGATCACGGCAAACGCTGCCCAGAAGAACGGGTCGGCCAATTTGGCGGGCGCACCATGACCAGCACTGTCGATTAATGCCAATTGGGCAGCCCGCAAGCTGCCAGCGGCGCCGCCAGAACTACCATTATGAATGCGGCTCAGCGTGTCAGCCACCAGATAGGCGGAGACTTGGTCGTTGACCGACCATTGCGTTACCATCAGCGCCCGCGCGCCGGCATAAAAGAAGCTACGGGCGAGGCCGGACAGTGCTTCACCCCCCGCCGCACCGCCACCCGTATTACAGGCTGAAAGGATCACTAGGTTGGCATCCAGATGTAAATTGGTGACGTCGCTGGTGTTTAATAACGCCTCATTGGCCGATGTCGCACCTGCCGGCGCGGAGGTAACGATGGCGGGCTGGCTCTGGCACGGCAGGTCAGTCGGCAGTAGCGCATGGGTGGCAAAATGCAGGATTTTAAAATTCTTTAAATCCGCCGCTTCCACCTTTGGCACCGTGAAGTTCGGCCCCAGCAATTCATCGGCTGGTGAAGCGCCAAAAATCGCCGCCCCGGCTTTCAGCTCCAGCGTCGCATAGGGCAGATGCGGCAAGGCAGCGAATTCTGCCGCACTCTCACCGCAGGACGCAGCATTATAGGTTGCCAAAGCCTGCGCCTTGCTGACCGGCTGGAAATCACCAAAGCCAAACCAGGGATTTTTAGCCGCTGACGTGCCTTCAATTTTGCGCAGCGAGACGAAGTTTGCTGCTGCCGGCACGTAGGCGAGATTGGTCTGGCGGATCAGCCAGGGCGCGCCGGCCAGATTATCCGGGCTGGCTGGGCCGGTTGGCAGCAAGGCGAAGGGTAGCGCCATCAGCGCGCCGGATGGCGCAATCACCATCTCGTGCACGTTCTGCAGGCTCGCTGCAAACGGTGCGAGCGTAAGTTGATAGATTTTAGCAGCATCAGCCATGTCATAGGTCGGCAGCCCGGCATTGGTTGGCTCAGTGCTGGTCAGCACCGCTTTCACCAAATCCGTCATCCCGGCATCGCTGATCTTGCTGCTGGCCACGTCAATTTGCCCACCATGTAGCAGGAACAGCCAAGTATTATCGGGCGTCGAAGTGATGCCAAGGAAGCCTTCATCCGGGCGCAGCGCTTTCAGAACATCTTCTGCCGAGACCTGTTGCTGCACCAACTGCCCGAAATTAGGGGCCGCCGCCTGCACAGCTTGCTCATCCTGCTGCAAGGTGGCATTCACGCTGGCGATTTGTTTGTCGATATCGGCCAGCGTCAGGCCCGGCGTGGCGGCCGCTGCATTAGCTTGATTTTTCGTGAACTGGTCGCGCTGCTGGTACAACAAAGCAAGCTTAGCAGACTCGTCTTGCGCGGCGCGGATCGCGGCGGAGACTTTCGGGTCTGATGAGCTGGTGGAAAGCCGCGCCGCCGCTTCGCCAATTTCACGCGCCGTCACGCTACCTTGCGCCAGTTCGGCGGCGGCGAACATTTCGCTATGCAGCGCCACGGCTTGCGCCGGTGTCGCGTTGGCCGCATCCGCGAACACATCCAAGCACGGACCAATCAACGCTGGTGAACTGCCGCGTTGCAGTGTTTTTAACAAATCAAGGCCATTACGGCAGGAATTCAACGCCGCGGTCTCATCACCCTGGCTGTGCAGCACCGCGCCTTGCAGCAAATCGGTCTCAGCCACCGGGAACGAGCCCGGCAACGCTGTAGAGAAATTCTCACCAGCTGCGGAGAGCAGCTCAACCGCGTTCTTGATGCGGCCTTGGGTCGAAACGAGGTTAGCATCGGTACGGTCCAGACGGGCCCCGAGCAAGGCTGGGTCGAGGTCATTGGCGTTGGCGATTTTCTCTGATTGTGAAACCGCAGCATCGCTAGCGGCATTATTGCCCAGCTCATGATACGCAATCGCCTGATAGCGCAAGCATTCGATGGCACCTAGCAGCGCCGTTTGCGTCACCGGTCCATTCAGCCGGGTTTGGGCGGCAAGTGCGACGCTCACATCCTGGCTGCCGCTCAGCGAAAAGAGCGCCGTGTTTTTGTTTTGCTCAGGCTGTGCCTCTAATAATTCGGGCGGCATCTGGGCGGTGTAGGCGTTGTACGCGGCTTGCAGAAGCTTAACCGCTGGCCCGTAATGGCCCTGGTTTAACTGGTCCAGCCCTTCATAATGCAACAATTTTGCCGGCGCGTTCGGGTCGGTGGAAAGCGGTGCCAGTTTGGCTGCCGAAGCGAACATGCTGCTGGCTTCGGGGAACTGCGCCGCATCGGATAAATTCAATGCCAGCTCCAGCATGGGGGCGACAGTTGCCGGGTTATTGGCTCCGATTTTTTCCTGTTGTAGCGCCAGGGCAGCACGGTAGGCGATCACAGCTGATGAAAAATCTTCGGCCTGGTTTGCCTGGCTTCCCAACTGCATCAGGCTCTCATAATGGCCGATATCACCAGAGCTATAAGCCTGTGCTGCCAAACGTTGCACTAAAGCAGCATCAGAGGTGGCGATGGCAGCGCTACTGGCTTGTGCGGCGGCGATCTTGCCGCTTAGTACGCCGATTGCCCGTTCCAGTGGTGGCAAGGCAGCAGTTACGCCGTCGCCATCGTATAATTTACCATCGATAACCGTCACTAAAGCGATATGCGGCCAGCCGCCCAGACGTTGCGTGCAGGTGAGGATTTCAGCTGCCGTGCCATCCAGAATGGTTTCCGGCTGTGGTGCGCCGCAGGCATAGGTCGCCTCCAGCCCAGCGCGCCAGGGGCTGGCTGACGCGATGTTGCTGAGACTATCCGCTGGCGCATTGCCGCCGACCCGCGCTTGTGCACTCGGCTGGTTCCAACTGCCGCAATAAACATCCAGCCCGCCATTATCAGGCTGGCTGGTACAGCTTTCTCCGGCGGTGTTTGTGCCAATCGGGGCGCCGTTTTTGGCAGCATTCGCGCTCAGCCCGGAATCATAGGCGCTGGCAGGCGGCTTGGTACACCCGTTGAGCCCGAGGGCTGTTAACAAGGTGGCGGCACAAAGAATTTTGGAGGCGCGGAACAACATGTAACCTTACCCCTTTAAAAATCGCGCATTGCGATGCCGGGCAGTTGGACATTCTTGTCCAGGCGGCGGCGGCGGCGCTCAGTGATGTCAAAATCCCCTAACGGGTTACCCTCAGGCAGAGTTTCGATGAACAGCACAATACAATTCACCGACCCGATCGGGCAGGAATTCAACTGGTATCTCGATGAAGGATTGTTGGCCGAGGCGCGGGAAGCCGCCGCTTCGCCCGCGATCCCAGCCACCTTGCCGGTCAGGTTTGTCTGCGAGGCACTGATAACCCGGAAGTTAAACAAGTTAATATTGCCCGTGATCTGGCCATAGGTGCCGGCATCCGTCACCACGTACACCGATGGGGCAAACAGGCCGAAGGGGGCGCTGGCAAACTGTATATTACTCCCAATCCCCGTTGGGGATGGGGAGGTGATCATGAAGATCGTCGCGCTCAGATTGGTGGTGCCGAGATACTGTAACGTGTTGTAGAGGGCAGAGCCCGGGCCGTAATTGATATTAAATGACCCGGTTTGGGTAATGCCAGGGCCAGCGCCAGTGACTTGCAACACCGAATCAACACCGTTGCGTGGCCCAAAAACTGTGGTGGGTGCAATGTTGCCACTGATGAAAATGCCACCATTGGTGGAGCCTGTTAATATCAGTTGGCCGTTCGCGGTAATGCTCACCACATTGGCCACCAATGGTCCGGTGATGTTCAGTGTGCCGATATTGTTCAGCACAAACTGGCTATCATTCATAATGAAGCTGCCAATGGTGCCCACATCGGTCACATTGCCGAACGAGGCGAGGCTGCCGCCAGTACCTGTTAGCATACCGGCATCCAGCGTGCCCGCATTATGAATGATGGCCCCCTGGTTGGTGAAATTCAGATCGCCCGCGATCAAATCGGTGCCAGACAGTGTAATGCTGTCACCCAATTGGGTGGTGGTCAGTGCCGCAGTCTGGGCGGTGAGCGTGCCGCCGGTCTGGTTGATATTACCAACCGCGCTGATCGTCAGGCCATTGGTGATCGACGCATTGCCGGACATCGTGAAATTGCCAGGCGCGATAAGGCTCGCAGTTTGCGCCGTCACCGGACCGCTGATGCCTGAGACACCATTGACGCTCAAGCTGCCGCCCGTGGTTACACTACCAAGTGAGCCGATGCTGTTCGCATCGCCCAGCGTGATCGAGTTTGCACTGGCATTCAACAAGCCGGTTACAAGGCTACCCCCCGCTTGGCTAAGTGCGCCGCCGCTATAAAGGCTGAGCGTACCACCGGCCGCGTCGATTATGCCTTGCAGGCTGAGGCCAGTTGAATCCACCAGCGACAGGTTGCCAGCCACGTTGAAATTGCCGAGCGTGCCGATGATATTGCCGGTCTGGTCCAAGCTGACATTGCCGCCGATCGTCCCGCCATCGCTGGTCAGCGCAGCCGCGCTGATCAAGCCGCCAGTCTGCGTGATGTTACCGCTATCGCCCAGTCCAAGCGTGCTGCCCGAGACGATATTACCCGAAATGCTCAGCGGCTCGGTGTCATAGAGGCTGACATTGCCGGTCGCCGCAAAGTTGGCAAGGTTGGCGATGGTATTATTACCGTTCAGCGCTACGGCGCCGGCAATGGTGCCGGTACCGGTTGTGAGTGTCGCAGCATTAATCACGCCGGTCTCCGTAACGGGACCGCTACTGCTGATCAGCAGATTGCCAGTCTGCAACGAGCCATTGATGGCCAGCCCAGCACTAGCGAGCGTGATGTTCAGCGCGGAAATATTATTGCTGATGGTCAACGCACTGGCGTCTGAGAGGCTGAAATTCCCAGCCCCGCCACCTAGGCTGCCCAGGTTGGTGATAAGGTTCGTCACACTCGTCAACCCAACGTCACCGGCCGCAGCGATGGTTAGGCCGCCAGTGCTGATATTGCCGCTGGTCTGGCTAATGGAACCGGCGCTGGCAAGCGAGAGGTTAGCGCTGGAGAGTGCGCCTGCGAGGATCATGGTGCCAGCG
>NCAT01000070.1 GCA_002255575.1 Acidocella sp. 20-57-95 | reverse complement strand
ATTTTGCGCGTCATGATCATGAAAATGCTGATGCGCCGGACCGTTGCCATGCCGATGGATATGGGCATGGCGGACAAGGACAACCTCTCCACCGCGCAATGGCGCGTAGAGCGGGTCATTCTCAGGTTCTTCACCATGGTCGTGGCCGTGATGATCATGCGCATGCTCTATAAATTCAGCGGGATATTTATGGGCGTGGCCACCGTGCTCGACCGTGATCTCAACGGTAAACCCGTGGGGCTCGGGAATTTCGTCAACCGATTCCCAGTAATCTTTGCGTTTGACCATCGTAAAAATTTGCCGCGCGCTATTGTCTCGCAACGTCTCGACATCGATTGAATCCGCCGTTGTGCCGGTCAGCCGAAAATGCGGCGGCTGGCCGGATTCAAAGATCGACAACTTCAGGGCGCCATGGCCGGTTTCAATCTCCTGGAGTTCAGGCCCATGAATTCCGTCCGGTCCAGGCGTGCCGCCAAGATGGGAAAAATCGTGACTATGGCCGAGCGCATGACCATGGGTGTGGCGTTGGCCACCAGAACCGCGCATCTCACGCAGAGCGGAGACCGCGATCCAGCCGCCAAAGCCGATTAAAGCGAGGCTCGCCGCGGTGTCGACAACATGGCCGAATTTGTCTGCGAAGGCGACACCAGCAATCCACACCGCGATGCTAATCACCAGCGTCGAGAGAACATGACCAACACCAGCCTTGAAAGCCGCCTCGCCTGTCTCGCGCTTGGACCAGCCGCGCTGGCGCGCGATCAGCGTGATCGGCACCCAATGGTCCGGCACGATTGTGTGCAGAATACCAACACCTGCAACGGCGGCGATCAAGAAAAAAGCTCGCGCGTTCATACAACAGTCTCCACAGACTTATTTTGTAAGAGTCAGAAATTCGTTATCAAACTTTCCTTTAGACGGTCTCGTTTGAGTGCAACGCGCAGGCGTGCGCGCCGGTGCCATCCTCAACCTGGAACGTTGCATGGCTGATGCCATGATGCTCTTTCAATTCTTCAGCCGCCACGTGCAACAGCCCATCATCCAAACCCGCACCAGGCCTGACCAGATGCGCCGTGAGCGCTGTCTCTGTTGTACTCATGCCCCAGATATGAAGGTCGTGAATGCCGGAAACGCCCGGTAATCCGCGCAAATAGGCCTCGACCTTCGCGGCATTGATGCCCGGTGGGACGGCATCCAGCGCCAGCTTCATGGAATCTCGTAATAATGACCATGTGCCAGCCACAATAATCGCGCTGACGACAAGGCTGATCGCCGGATCGACCCACAGCCACCCGGTAAAGTAAATCACCGCACCGGCGATTACTACGCCCAGAGCGACGAATGCATCAGACGCCATGTGCATGAAAGCGCCCTTGATATTGAGATCATCCTTGCGCCCCGCCATGAATAGCAATGCCGTGGCGCCGTTGATCAAAATGCCGACGGCCGCGACCACCATGATGATGGAGCCGCCGGCCGGTTCAGGGTCGATTAACCGCCGGATACCTTCCCAGGCGATGCCACCGGTGACCACCAATAATATAATCGCATTGCTAAGGGCCGCCAGGATGGAGGATCGCCGGAGCCCGTATGTGTAACGGTGACTAGGGCGACGCCGCGCCAGGATCGAGGCCGCCCAGGCGCTTGCCAGACCCAACACGTCGCCGAGGTTATGTCCCGCATCGGCGAGCAAGGCGAGCGAATGAGCGACCACACCATAAAACGCTTCGCCAACCACGTAAGCGAGGTTGAGGATGATGCCGATGGCAAACGCTTTCCCGAAATTTGCCGGGGCGTGCGCATGTCCATGGCCGTGGTGGGCGTGCCCCTTATGGCCATCATGGTCGTCGTGATCATCGTGGCGGTCATTGTTGCCGGCGATGGCGTGTTGGTGTGCGGACATAGGTTATTCTCCGGCGGGGATGGGACGCGGTGAGGGGTTCAGGCGCAGTTCGGCATGCGCCTGGCGGAGTATCTGCAAACCGCCTTGCAGGCCCAACGCCCCCATGACACCGGCAACAATAACATCTGGCCAACCTGTATGGGTGCCGAAGACACCAGCCGCGGCGAGGAGTACGATCAGATTTCCGAT
>NCAT01000069.1 GCA_002255575.1 Acidocella sp. 20-57-95 | reverse complement strand
CCTGGCGACGATCCCGACCGAGGCCGTGATTAAGGCCATTGAGGATGAAGGTTACAAAATTCATTGACTGCCCCGAACGCGGGATCGGCTGACCCTTTCAGGCAACTGCTGAACAAGAAAAAGGATAAGAAGATGACGATGGTTTCCCGCCGTGGCCTTATGGCCGGTGGCCTGTCACTGAGTGCGATGACCGCGGTTGGTGCCCATGCCGCTACGGCCATCGAGTCCAAGCGCCGACTGATCGCGGACACACGCAGCCTGGAGGTGAACGGTCGCGCGGCGAAGGTGTTTCGTTTATCCGATGAGGCTGGGCGCCCTGGCCTTACTTTGGCGCCAGGCGAGCGGTTCCAGGTCGAGCTCGCTAATCAGACCGCCGATAACACGATCATCCATTGGCACGGTCAGCTCCCGCCATGGACCCAGGACGGCTTCCCCTGGCCACAGACTCCACCAATCGCTCCGGCGGCTACACGCACTTATGACTACGCGCCGATCCCAGGAACTTACTGGATGCATTCACATCAGGGCCTGCAGGAGCAGAGCCTGATGACGGCGCCGCTGATCGTGCGCGATGCGATCGAACTCCGCGAGGATCGCCAGGAGATCGTGCTCATGCTGCATGATTTCAGCTTCAGGAGTCCTGACGCGCTGTTGGCCAGCCTGACTGGCCAAACGCCTTCCCAAATTCGCGCGTTGGCCACTACGAGCGAAAACGTCTCCGCATCTTCACCACCACAGGTATCGGGCGAAAATGCGATGGGCATGATGCAAGGCATGCAGGGTATGGGTACCATGTCGAAGAAAAACGTTATGGGATCCATGGGCGGCATGAAGATGGACCTGAACGACATCGACTATGATGCTTTTCTGGCGAATGATCGCACCTTGAGCGATCCCGAGATTGTTCAGGTGGAACGTTCGGGGCGGGTCCGTCTCAGAATCATCAATGGGGCCTCATCTAGCCAGTTCTGGGTCGATTTAGGCGCGTTGGCCGGTCATGTGGTGGCGGTTGACGGCCACCCGGTGTACCCGGTGGCGGGCCGGCGCTTTCCTCTGGCAATCGCGCAGCGGCTCGATATCCTGGTTGACCTGCCAGGTGCTGGCGCGTTCCCGATCCTGGCGCGGCTGGAGGGTACACGGAGATGCACCGGTATTGTGCTGACAACACCTGGGGCATCGGCTCCCCGCATCGACGAAACCGGGCTCGACAGGATGCAACCAATCGACAATTCTATGGAGACGCGGTTGGTCGCACGCGCGCCGCTCGCGCCCCGCCAGCCCGATCTTGTACACCGGATGGTCCTCGCGGGCGGTATGAAACCCTATTCCTGGTCACTGAACGGGAAATACTGGCCACATATCACACCGCTGGTGCTCCAGATGGGCCAGCGTGTGGAAATCGAGATGGTCAACAATTCGATGATGGCGCACCCGATGCACCTTCACGGCCACGCGTTTCAGGTCATCGCGGTGAACGGTCAGCCGATCAGGGGCGCCAAGCGAGACACCGTGCTAGTTACGCCGATGGGCAGCGTGCGGATCGCCTTCGATGCTAACAACCCTGGGCGTTGGCCGCTCCATTGCCATAATCTCTACCACATGATGACGGGTATGATAACCGAGGTCCGCTATGACAGCATCAAGGTTTAGGAACGGGCTGATATGCCGGCAATCATCAATACCTCTGCGATTTGGTGCCTGCGTTGCCGCGAGAAAGATGCCGCTACTCAGCCGGACCTACGCCAAGAATGGCAAGGAAGATTTCGTACGATCTGGTCGGCGTCGACCTCGCCGATCTGGCATCGCAGGTTCAGGCGTTTCTGGAGCAACAGCCGGTCAGCTACCCGATATGGACGGATCCGGGAGGCAGAGGAAAATCACGGTTGACCACGCTTTTCGAAAAAACCGGCGACTTCGCGGTGCCGCCGACGATCTTCGTTGGCCGCAGGGGCATCATCAAGGCAATGTATGTAGGGAAGCTCACGGCGACGACCCCTGCTGTAACCTCCAGAAAATCCAGGGTACATAACAGCTAATGGTCCTATCCCGCGGCGGCACTTGACGAACCAGCCGCCGCCAAACCCGAACAATGGAGTTAACCGTCACA
>NCAT01000035.1 GCA_002255575.1 Acidocella sp. 20-57-95 | reverse complement strand
AACCAGATCATCGTGGCGCTGACCATCGAAGCGGTCGGTGAAGCGCTGCTCTTCGCCTCCAAAGCCGGGGCCGACCCCGCCCGCGTGCGGCAAGCGCTGATGGGCGGCTTTGCCAATTCGCGCATTCTCGAAGTGCATGGCGAGCGCATGATCAACCGCAATTTCACGCCGGGCTTCCGTATCGAGCTGCACCAGAAGGACCTCAACCTCGCCCTCTCCGGTGCGCGTGCACTGGGCATCAGCCTGCCGAATACCGCCACCGCCCAGGAACTCTTCAACGCGGCATCCGCCAATGGTGGCAAAGCCTGGGATCATTCCGGCATGGTGAAGGTGCTGGAAATGCTGGCGGGGCACGAGATTGAAAAGACGGTGTCGTAAGGTTACGTCGTAGGGGAGCGTCGCACGAGCACGCCCCCACGGCGCTGCTAACGCCTTGAAATCAGAGACGACCGCCGCGCGTCACGCGACTTAAGGCCGCCGGATGATACCGAAATAATCATCCGGCGCCTACCATCATCAACACGCCGTGACGGGCCAACAGCCTCGCGCTGTGCCGAACCCGCTAGCGGCCTGGGGAGGAGTGCGCATGCCCCGCCGGTTTCAATCGGCGCGTTTGTACCCTACCCAAATCGTGATCGTTGCTTTGTCATACGGCAAAACTTCCAAACGCGCGCAACCCCGCCAGCAGCGCGGCCAGAACCAGCAGGCCAATCGAGACAAAACGGAAATGCCCTTCATGGCTGGTCAAATAAAGCTTCGTACCAAACGCCGAGCCTAGCAACACAACCGGCAAGCTCGCCACGGATGCGCCCAGACTCCATAAATGCATTTTCCCGAACACGGCTAGTGGGATCAACGCCAGCACCGAACTGATCATGAAAAACACAATCATTGAGGCCCGCGCTACCGGAACGCTTAAGGGAGACGCCAGAAAGA
Organism: Acidocella sp. 20-57-95; assembly: GCA_002255575.1. Classification (GTDB taxonomy): domain Bacteria; phylum Pseudomonadota; class Alphaproteobacteria; order Acetobacterales; family Acetobacteraceae; genus Acidocella. Next base: position 12,076 of record NCAT01000035.1, on the reverse strand, counting down.
ACGCCACAACCGGCGGCCCAGACATGCCGGCGACACCATTTAAAATGCCCGATGCCAGCCCGAAACCCAGAACATGCTTATTCGATGGGATCATCTTCAAGCGGAACCCCGCTGACAATGTCACCGCCGTCGCCAATACGATCACCGCAATACAAATCCGAATCGCCGACGCTGGCAGATAAAGGAGCGCCCAAGACCCAACCGGTGTTGCCACAATTGAACCTATGGTCAGCTTATTGACCAGCGACCAATGGCATAATTTCCAAGAGGCCGGAAGGTTGGAGAGGGTCACAAAGACTTGCAGCAGCAACACAATAACCACCGCATCGGTCGGAGATATGATCAGGCTGAGAAATGGAATGGCCACAATCCCCATGCCAAAACCAGTAAACCCCCGGACCAGGCCGGCCACAAAAACCATGGCAAGGCCTGCCAATATCAGATGAACCGAAAGCATGGCCAAGGTCTTATGAGAAACCCATGGTCGGGGCAAGCGCGTCGACCATGGGTTTTCATGATGTTACAAACTGATCAGTTGGACTGATACTGATACAGCTTAAGTAGACTGTGCTTGCAGCTTGGAGACATCAGTTCCGGTTTGCTCAACGCTCAGCCCCGAAGTCTGCACGCCAAATAGCGCAATTGGAATAATGGTTATCACGGTGAGCACCCCCAAAATCGCAAACAAGGTGCTCGATGAGAGATCCGCCTGCAATGTCGGGAAAAAATACACCAGAATCACACCGGTCAAAAACCTGGTAATGCTTTCGCCGATCATCGAGCCGGTGGCACGTAGCCTCGTTGGGAATTGCTCGGCCATATAAAGTTTGGCCAGCGGGAAAGCCGCATACACCAGACCCCATACAACCAAAGCCGCAAATATTGTTCCCATCTGTGACAAGCTCTGCCCGAGCGCAATGGTACCAACACCAGCCAGCGACAAGATCACCGTCAGCCCGGCACGACGGCTGATTTTATCACCCGCAAGGCCAGCAATCGCTGTTGTGATGACAGTGAAAAACAATAACGCTGAGGTATAATACAGCGCATTTTCTTTGGTTGCACCCATCCGCGAAATGATCGACGGGCCATAGATTGTGATCACATAGAACACGATGAATGGTGACAGCAAAGACGCATATGCCACGAAGCAGCGGGCCAAATAAGGTGGCCGCAGGAAATCAGCCAGCGAGACGCGCCGGTTTGCAGTCGCTTCTAGAACCTGTAACGATGATTTATCAATCAGCGACGTATCATGCGCCAGACCGCTGACATCTTCCAAACCTTCGACAAATTTACGGACCGTATCAATCCGCCCTGCCTTTAATAAAAAGCGCGGTGATTCCGGTAGAAATTTGATCAAAACAGGCACGATAAAAATCGTACAACCGCCCAGGATCAGCAAAATACGCCAGGCTTCATCATCGGGTACCTTACCAACAATCATGGCTCCAATCAGCGTATTCAACCCGTAGGAAAAACCAAGCATCGCATTGGCTAAACCCACCGCCGTACCACGCCATTTTTTGCCGACGAATTCAGACAGTAGCAAATAAGGTACCGGGAACACCGCGCCTTGCCCCAGCCCAGCGACAAACCGGCAGATCGCCAACTGCTCAATATTCTGCGAAAAACTGGCAAGAAATGTCACCACGCTGAAAATGACAATACCAAATAGCAAGGTTGTCTTCCGGCCAAACCGGTCCGCCAGCCGACCCGCCGGCAGCAAGCCAATCACAATCCCCAAGGTTCCAGCGCTCGCCACCAAACCTACTTGTGTGGGCGCCAATTTCCATGTCGATTTTACGAGGAACAGAACCGGCGCAATAATGCCAATATCAAACGCCTCAAGTAGCCAAACAATACCGAGCAGGCAGGTAAGAAAAAATATTTTTCGATTAAACGGAATACGGTCAAGACGAGCCAAAAGGTTCTCTTGCGCATAGATTGATTGTTCAGTGGTCTCGGACATATTGGTTCCCCGATCTTTTGATTTTTAACGCAGTCAGTCAGCCAGTAACGCTTTAATTACCATAACCATGAAGGCGGCTTCGCCACCTCAGACGCAAGATAAAACTTACTTCAAAACGATCTAACTTGAAAAGAGGAAATTATATCTTTTATATTAATTTAGAACGGCACAACCTAAAGTCTAACATTCGATCGCGAATAACGGCTGGTCAAATTGTACCAAAGCAGCATTTTCGGGAAAGATTCTCACCACCCTACCGCTAACCTCGGCGGTAATCGTCGTGAATAGCTTCATCACCTCGATGCTACATAAAACATCGCCGGCTTTCACCACGCTTCCAACCTCCACAAACGGCGGATCCTTAGGCGAGGGGGCACGGTAAAACGTGCCGGTCATCGGGGCACGCACAATGATCCGGTCATCACCATCCGGTACCGAGACCGAACTTGGCACCGCACTTGGCACCGCCTTTGGGGGTGATGAAGCTGGTGTTGCGATCACAGCGGGCGACGGGGCAGATGTCAGCGGTGGCACAGGCGCCGCCACAGGTCCCGCCCCGCCACCACGCCGCACCACAATTTTTACATCGGCCAGCTCCACGACAACCTCATCGCAGCTACTGGAATCGATAATCTTTATGATATCAGCAACATCTTTGTAGCTCAGTGTCATGTCATCACTCCCTATGCGGCCAGGCCAAGGATTGCGCGCGCCTCCGCCGGCGTCGCGGGGCGGCGGCCAAAAGCAGCGGCATTCTCCACCACCAAAGACACCAGTTCTGCGTTGCTGCTGGCCAGACGATCCTTGCTGATCCGCAGATTATCCTCGAAGCCTGTGCGCGTATGACCACCTAGTTCAAGGCACCATTTATTCACTTCAAGCTGCTGGCGTGCCATGCCAAGCGCTGACCACGTGGCATTTGGCGCAATCGCCTTCAGTTCGCTCAACAAAAATTCCAACAGGCTACGCCGCACCGGCATGGCGTTTGGCACACCCATCACAAACTGCACATGCAGCGGCTCCACAATCATGCCGCGTTTGGCCAAATTTACCGCATTATACAGCATTGCCGCATCAAACACCTCAATCTCTGGCTTGATGTTGTAGGTCAGCATCTCTTTGCAGAGTTCATCGATAAACTCTGGCGCATTCTCATAAATCTGGTTCGGAAAGTTAACTGACCCCGTCGTCAACGACGCCATGTCCGGTTTCAGATACAGGCTCGCCCCACGCTTGGAAGCTTCACGCCCACGCCCGCCGGTCGAGAACTGAATAATCATTCCCGGACAATGTTTGCGCACACCTTCCTGCACCTGCGCAAATAATTCCGGCGATGATGATGGATTCTCTTGCTCATCACGCACATGAATATGCACCAGCGCCGAGCCCGCCTCATACGCTGCATGTGTTGATTCAATTTGTTCGGAAGGCGTAACCGGTAGTGCCGGATTATCCTTCTTCCGCGGAATTGCACCTGTAATGGCCGTTGTGATGATAATCGGTGTCATCGACGTCTCTTTTGCTGTAACGGTCATCGCCCTACGCGACGCCTTGTTTAAAATGAAAATACTTTATCGTTGGGCGTGCGCTGATTTCTTTGATCAACGTCGCCAGCGGTGTTGCCATAATCGGATATTCGATATTGATCGGCCCGGCATCCTTCAACGCCCGGTAATTACCGTCATCATAGAAGGCTGCTAACAGCAAATCATCATCTGATGCAAATGGGCCGCGCGCGGCCCGCAGGCGCTCCAACGCTGGCGGCACCAGAGCGCCTGGTCGTTCGGTAATCTTTTCGGCGCCCCTGGTGATTTTATCATATAAATTCGGGTCAATAGGTCCGGCAATTTCGCCATAGCCACCGCGCACATACAACCTTATTTCATCCGGCACATTATCATAGCGCGCCCGCCCCTGGCTGCGCCCCACAACATTCAACACAGACTGCGTAACGATATATTGCGCAAACGGGCTCACTACAATCGGATATCCTAAATCTTCCCGCACATGCCAGGCTTCTTCAAGTATCTCTTCTAGCCGGTCGCGCAGCCCCATCGTCTCGAGCTGGTAGGCGAGGTTCGAAACCATCCCACCCGGGCATTGGTGCAAGAAGTGGAAATCGTCATATTCATTGGGCGCACCAACCGGCTTACCTTCCTTGGCGGCAATATACGCCAACAGCTCCGCCGCCTCGTCTACCGGCGCTAAATCAAGCGGCACCTCATAGCCCCGGCGGCGTAAGTTCCGCACCACTTTTTCAGTCGGCGAATGTGATACGCCATTCGCCAAAGTTGATGTAGCGGTATGAACAATGTCTACCCCATACTCAACCGCCTGCAATACCACATAGGGGGCAAGCCCCGAGTTGCAGTGCGTATGAATTTGCAAGGGCTTGTCGCCCAGCACAGCCTTCACCGCCGGCACCAAGGTGGCAACGCGTTCTGGCGTCAGCAGCCCGCTGGCATCTTTCAAAAAAATCGTATCGACGCCGAGCGCCAATAGCTCCTTGGCCTTCTTAGTATAATATTCATCCGTATGCACCGGGCTGAATGTGTAAACCAACCCGCCCGCCACATACATACCGTGCCGCTTCGCCGCCTTCACCGGAATTTCAAGATTCCGCATATCATTCAGCGCGTCATAGGGCGTATGGTAACGCATCCCGTTGGCAGCAAAACGCTCAGCCGCCAGTTCCACCACGTCATCGGCAAAAAACTCAAATGTGAAAAGGCTCTGCCCGCGTGTATGGATAATCAGCGGCGTCTTGGTCACCCATTGCGACAATATCCGCATCCGCTCCCAAGGGTCTTCACGCAGATACCGCACCGCCACGTCAAACACCGCACCGCCCACCAGATCAATCGCCTCAAATCCGGCATTATCCAAACGCGGCGCGATGTCACGCATCATCGCCGTCGTCATGCGCGTGGCCCATAAACATTGGTGCGCATCACGCAATGTTACATCAATAATCCCAACCTGGCGGTTTTTAGCCGACATAATTAAATTCCGTTTCAACCCAGCGCGTGTGAATGGCAGAATCAGTAAAATCCGCAGTTGTCAGGAGCCTGCGCAAAAATGGAATTGTCGTCGAAATGCCAGACACTTTGAAACAATCCAGCGCATCAAGCGCGCGGGCAACACATTGCACCCGATCCGGCGCATGCACGATCAACTTACCCAGCAGTGAATCATAATAAGGAGGCATTTCATAACCTCTGTACACATGGCTATCAAACCGCACGCCTGGCATCTCTGTCGGCAGCCATTGCGTAATGACACCTGGACTTGGCATAAACCCGCGCGCCGGGTCCTCAGCGTTGATCCGCAGTTCGATCGCATGGCCATCTGCCTGGAAAGGCGCATCCGGAAACGACAATCCCTGCCCCGCCGCCACTAATAATTGTTCGGCCACCAAATCTGTGCCGGTCAGCATCTCGGTCACCGGATGCTCAACTTGAATGCGCGTATTCATTTCAATGAAGTAAAACCCGCGGCTTTCCACATCGAAGATAAATTCAACGGTGCCCGCGCCGACATAATTGATCGATGACGCAAGCTTCACGGCCGCCGCGCAAATTGCGGTGCGTACAGCCTCATCGAGCACCGGTGATGGCCCTTCTTCAACCAATTTTTGATGCCGCCGCTGCACGCTGCAATCGCGCTCCAGCAGATGCACAACCCGCCCGGCATGATCACCAAAAACCTGCACCTCAATATGGCGCACGCGGCCAATGAATCGCTCCAGATATATACCACCATCGCCAAACGCCGCCTCGGCCTCGCTGGTGGCCTGCACAAAGGCAGCGCGGAACGATGCCATGTCTGGCGCAATCCGCATCCCGCGCCCGCCGCCCCCGGCCTTGGCCTTCAACAATATGGGAAAGCCAATGTCCGGCGCGGCCTTTGCTGCCATCTCCGCATCCGTAAAAGCCTCCTCTGACCCTGGAACAACCGGCACACCGCATTGCATCGCCGTGCGCCGCGCTTCGGCCTTGTCGCCCATCATCGAAATCGCCTCGGCGGACGGCCCTATAAACGTCACCCCCTCAGCCGCGCACGCAGCGGCGAACGCTGCACGCTCCGACAAAAACCCATAGCCCGGATGCAGCGCATCACACCCGGTTGCTTTCGCAACTTCCAAAATAATCTTGGTATCCAGATAACTCTTCGCAGCTGGCGCCGGTCCGATCCGTACCGCTCGATCCGCCGCCCAGATATGCGCGGCGTTCTCGTCAGCGTCGGAATACACGGCGACACTGCGCAACCCCAGCTTCCGGCACGCCCGGATAATCCGCAGCGCAATTTCACCTCGATTGGCGACCAGGACTGATTTCAACGGTTTCCTCGGATCATTTTTTCTTGAACCTTGAAAGCTTGCCAAAGTAAAATCCGTATAGCAAGAGGTTATTATCCATATTCCGATAATTCACTTCTGTCCGAGAAAGCGCATTCAAAAATGGAAGAACGCCCCCATTCCCTGGCCCAAGCGGCTGGTCGCTCGTCCGATTTCAGCCGCGAACCCGACAGCAAGCGGGCCGCCGCCCCGTCGATGAAAGCCTTCGCGTTTCTGGAAGCGGTCGCAAATGCCCAGCGTCCGCTCAGCATCCTCGACCTCAGCGTGCTGCTCAACATTCCCCAGCCCACGGCGCACCGCATTGTGCATATGCTGGTCGCTGAGGGCCTGCTGGTGCGTGAACCCGGCAGCAGCCGCTATGGTCCTGGCGAACGTCTGGCAAATTTCAGTCTCGGCTTGCTTGCCGCATCGGTGCGTTCAGCGCCACGCCAAGCCATCCTGCGCGAGCTCTCCGAGGCTCTTGGGGAAACCTGCAACTTCGGCGTTATTTCAGGCAACGACCTAGTCTATCTCGACCGTGTTGAATCCGCCTGGCCATTTGGGTTGCGCTTCGAGGCCGGCTCGCGTGTGCCGTTGCATTGCACATCTATGGGAAAATTATTCCTCAGCCATATGCCTGTTGAAACCCGGCGGCGGCTGCTGAATGTTCGGCCCCTGCACGCTTATACGGCTGCCACCATCACCGACCCCGCGGCACTGACACGGGAGTTGGAAACCATCCGAAAGACCGGAATTTCCACCGATAATCAAGAATTTTTGGCCGGGGTTGTGTGCGTTGCGGTGCCTGTTCAAACCGGTAGCGGTGCGGTTGTGGCGGCCCTTGCTGTCTCGGCGCCTGTCGCCCGTATGTCGTTACAGCAAGGCTTGCAACATGTGCCGCGGTTGCGCGAAGCCGCTACCAAAATTCAAGACACGCTGAGTAAAGCCGCACCTAGTAAAACCACACCGGCAAAGCCAAGCAGCCATTCGGCCTAAATTGCAGGAGCCAACCATGCCGCACCACCACGACCCGCTTTTTGCAATTGCCGGCCAAAATATTCTGGTGGCTGGCGGGGCCGGCGGCCTTGGCTGGCCGATCGCCCAGGAACTTGCACAGCGTGGCGCCAATGTTGCGATTGCCGATCTCAATGAGGCCAAGGCTGCCAGCTGTGCCGAAGCATTACGCAGGCTGGGCGCGCAGGCATTAGCTACCGGTCTGAATGTAACGTCGCGGGCTTCATGTGCGGCCGCGTGTCAGCACGTTGTTGCTGCCTGGGGTCGCCTGGACGGGTTGGTGAATGCCAGCGGCATTTACCGGGTTGGCGCGGCGTTGGACCTTGCCGACCAAGATTGGCAAAATTCCATCGACATCAATCTGACCGGCAGTTTTCAGTTAGCCCGCGCTGCCGGCGCCCTGATGGTGCCGCAAAAATCCGGCAGTATTATTACCATCACATCCGTATCCAGCCACGTGGCCAACCAAAATTACGCCGCCTACGCAGCGAGCAAGGCCGGTGCCGCGCATTTAACCCGGGTACTGGCCCTTGAATGGGCCGCCGCCGGGGTGCGGGTAAACGCCATCGGGCCCGCCGTGACGCCCACCCCACTGGCCGCGCCCATTATCGACAACCCCACAACGCGCGATGCAGCCTTTGCCAAAATCCCGATGCAACGCTTCGGTACGCCTGACGATCTATTGGCGTCGGTTGTGTTTCTGCTGGCTGATGGCGCGAAATTTCTTACCGGACAGATAATATATGTCGATGGCGGCCGCACGATTTCATAAACCGTCTTAAATCGAAACATATTATTTATGTAATTTCAATAGATATCATAATGTTATGATATTTTGATCATTATTTATTTCAGATCGCCGCGGCAGCGCCTGATATTCGCCATTTAAGTAGTTTCGCGGGCAGTATGCGCGGGTAGCGTCGCGTTTCAAAAAAACAACGGTTTTGGCATTCCCCGCAATCATGCGACCTTCGTGGTTTCGCCTTCGGCACCTTCCGAACAGTTAGGCTATTTTTGATATTGTCCGGGGCGGCTATTTGAGACGAAACCCGCTGTTTTGCCAGCCTTTGCGGGCAAGCTGAGGCGGCAACCTGGCTTGGCAATGAGCTTTGTTTCGGCCATACACGTTACGCATTGGCATTAGCTTTTACATGCTTCGAGTGTTGTCAGCGACAAGGGAATTTCAGATGGAATTTGTGCAATACGCAGCCGACCGCAAAACCAACAATCATCTGCGTATGGCATTGCTCACGGGGGCCTCCATCATCCCCTTCGTCGTGGTGGGCGCGCTCGTGCCGCTTTCCAGCGCCCAGGCCAACCCCGGTTGCGCAGCCATTACCGGCGTCACCAGCATCAACGGGGCGTGCTATGATGTGGCGCCCGGCGTGCTGATCTCCAGCGGCAGCACGGCGATAAATGTCACTGGCAACGTGGGCACCTTGAGCAACAGCGGCACGGTCATCGTCACCGGCAACCCTGCGATTAACAATGGTTTTGTGATCGGTACGCTGCTGAATAACCCCGGCGGCTCGCTTATCGGCAATTCGGCTATTTTCGGTACCGGCACAATCAGCAACCTTACCAATAGCGGCAGCATTGTTGGCACTGGTAACGACGGTGTGAGTCAGGGTGCCATCGGCACGCTCTCGAACCTTGCCGGCTTGATTTATGGCAACAATACCGGGGTCAGCATTGCGGGCACCGTTGGGTTTCTCAACAATCTCAGCACCATCGCGGCGCATAGCAAGGCGATCATCACCAGCGGCATCGGCACGCTGTCCAACCAGGGGGTGATCAGCGCCCAGACCACCGCGATTCTCAACAATGCCGGGCAAAGTGGCACCTTCACCAATAGCGGGCTGATCGCGGGCACCCAGCATATTGGCATCAATAACGCCGCCGGCAGCACGCTGGCGGCCATTATTAACAGCAGCATCATTTCCGGTGTGGCGGCGGCGATCAGCAATAACGGGGTCATCGGTCTGGTCTCCAACCTGGCTGGCGGCCAAATTATCGGCAGCATAGCCGGCGGCACCACCTCCAACGGCATCATCGGCACTGGCACCATCAACGTGCTCTCCAATAGCGGCAGCATCATCGGGGTGGGTACGAGCTTGAAAGCTGGCCTCGGCGTGAGTCAAGGCTCTATCGGTTCGCTCAGCAACAGCACCGGTGCGGTAATTTCCGGCGCCAATACCGGTGTTTCAGTGAATGGCCTGCTGGGCACACTCACGAACAGTGGCACCATTATCGGCACCGGCATTACCGGCGTGAAGGCTGCCACCATCAGCAACCTCACCAATAATAGCGGCGCGGTTATTTCCGGCGGCAGTTACGGCATCATCGCGGGGGCCATCGGTACGCTTATCAACCAAGCCGGGTTAATTTCTGGGTTCGCTAGCGGGATCAATGGCGGAACAATTGGGTATCTAAGCAATGCCGGAACAATCTATGGTCAATCGCAAGGGGCGATTGTTTCCAGTACGATCGGCACGCTCAGCAACTCCGGCACCATCATCAGCGCTAAGGCCACTGGCGTATATGGTATTAACGGTATCGGCACGCTCACCAATTCCGGCACGATTTATACGGCCGGTCAGTTTGGTGTTTTAACGTATAAAGGTAGCATCGGCAGCTTGGCCAATAATGGCGGGCTGATCCGTGGGAATGTCTATGGCGTCGCCGTAAATGGCAGCCTGGTGGCGTTGAGTAATAGCGGGACAATTCTGGGCGTGTTGCAGGCTGGGGTTAGCGCCAATGGCATTGGCAGCCTCTCGAACGCGACCGGTGGCTCGATTATCGGCGGCGTTTACGGCATTTACAGCGGTGGCAATATCGGCACGTTAAATAACAGCGGCTTGATTCAAGGTGGCCTCTCCGGTGTTGCTGGGGTCGCGGCGATTCAGAGCCTCAGCAACACCGGCAGCATCATCGGCACTTTATATACTGGCGTGGGCGCGTTCACGATCGGTAGCCTTTCGAACGGTACCGGCGCCCTCATCAAGGGCGGCAACACCGGCGTGTTGGCGGGTAACATCGGGGCACTCAGCAATAGCGGGACCATTTTTGGCGGTGGTGCGGTCGGTGTTGAAGCGTATAGCGGCAATATCGGCAGCTTGGGTAACAATGGCGGGCTGATTTCCGGTGCCAGCTATGGTGTCGAAGCCAGAAGCAATGCGGGCGCGGGCGGCAGCATCGGCACGCTCAGCAATAGCGGCACCATTATTGGTGGCAGCCAAGATGGCGTGTTGGCCTATACGGGCATCGGCAGCGTCAATAACAGCATTGGCGGGCTGATCTCTGGCGCCAATATCGGCATTGTCAGCTACGCCGGCAGTATCGCGGCACTAAATAACAGCGGCACCATTCTTGGTACCAAGGTTGAGGGCGTTCTTTCAACCATGATCGGCACCCTCTCCAACAACACCGGCGCCTTGATCAAAGGCGGCAGTATTGGCGTGTCGGCGATCAGTATCGGCGCATTGAGCAATAACGGCAGCATCATCGGCACCAAAGATGCCGGTGTGTTCACTGACGGGATTGGAACGATCACCAACAACAGCGCTGGGCTGATTTCCGGGCAAAGCTACGGGGTGTTGGTCAGTAATAGTCTGGGTAATAGCGGCAGCATCGGCACGCTCAGCAACAGCGGCACCATTACCGGCACCAATTTCTACGGCGTGCGCGCCAATGGCGGCATCGACGGTGTTACCAACAATGTTGGCGGGTTGATTGCGGGCGGCAGCGCGGGAGTTGTCAGTTTCGGCAATATCGGCACGCTCAGCAACAGCGGCACCATTATTGGCACCAAAATTTATGGCGTGGTCGCGACCATTATTGGCACCCTCTCGAACAGCACCGGCGCCTTGATCAAAGGTGGCCATTTGGGTGTGTCGGCCGTCAGTATCGGAACTTTGAGCAACGGCGGCAGCATTATCGGCACCAGCAATACGGGCGTCTCGGCCAATGCCATCGGCGGTCTGGCCAACCAAGCGGGTGGGGTGATCTCGGGCGGCAGTTACGGTGTTTTGGCTAACAATAATCTGGGCGGCAGCGGCAGCATCGGCACGCTCAGCAATAGCGGCACCATTACCGGCGCCAACCGCTATGGCGTGTTTGCGGTCGCCGGCATCGGTGGCATTACCAATAGCATCGGCGGGTTGATTGCAGGCGGCAGCGCCGGAATTGCCAGTTTCGGAAACATTGGCACGCTCAGCAATAGCGGCACGATTATCGGCACCAAAATTGCAGGCGTGGTGGCGACCATTATTGGCAGCCTCTCCAACGGCACCGGCGCTCTGATCAAGGGCGGTAAAACTGGTGTTGCCGCGCTTGGCATCGGTACATTGAGCAATAGTGGTAGCATTATTGGAACCACCATTGCTGGTGTTTCCGCCAATGCCATCGGCGGCCTGGCCAACCAGGCGGGCGGGGTGATCTCGGGCGGCAGCTATGGTGTTTTTGCTAACAATAATTTGGGCGGCAGCGGCAGCATCGGCACGCTCAGCAATAGCGGCACTATTACCGGCACCAACCGCTATGGCGTGTTTGCCATCGCCGGCATCGGTGGCATTACCAATAGCATCGGCGGGTTGATGGCAGGCGGCAGCGCCGGGGTTGCCAGTTTCGGCAACATCGGCACGCTCAGCAATAGTGGCACGATTATCGGCAGCAAGCTTGACGGGGTGGTGGCAACCATCATCGGCAGCCTCTCCAACGGCACCGGCGCCTTGATCATGGGCGGTAAGACTGGG
>NCAT01000068.1 GCA_002255575.1 Acidocella sp. 20-57-95 | reverse complement strand
AGCGAGGTTGATGCTGCCAACCCGCCCGCTCGGCGTCTCGACAAGGTTGAACACGGCAACATGGGTGTGCATCTGCATGTCGCCCGGTGCGCGGCCCTGTGTGCCGGTGAGCGTATACAACTCCGTGACCGGCTGGCCCTGTTCATCCTCCCGCACGATCTCAACCGTCGGCCGGGCCGCGTAATGATCGAACGAAACCCAGCCAATGGAACCGGCCTCATAACCCCGTTTAGCCGCATCCCCGATTGAAGCGCGGCCAATCTCCCGCTCAACGGTGGTCATGACATTGTCGATGGCGTCCCGGTGCGCCTGGTGCAGCATCGCCTGTTCGGCTTTGGTCGGGGCAAAGGCCCAGGCGATGGAGAGGGATTTGGGCGCGGAGAAGGTCATATCTATATAGCCAATCCGCATCTTCGCGGCTTCAAGAATGGTCCGGTATTGGCGGGCACTCACCTCCCGCCCCTCGGCATCACGCCCGGCGAGAATATGCCCGCGTTGTTCGGTAGTCAGCGTTTTGTCTTTGACGCCCAGGCCCGAGAGCAAACGTCGCACCGCCCGCTCGGCTTCCTCGGCGGGCAACGTCTCACCATTGGCCTTCCTCCCGGCCAGCATCCGCGCCAATTGTTCGGGCGTTGGCACTCGTGCTGCATCCAAGTCAAAAATCTGCGCCAATGGTCGGCTCGAAGCGCGCTGCACCCGGCCCTCGATGGCGCCGCCATCCGCACGCTGCCCGTTCAGAAGACACGCCATCTCATCGGGTTTCAGCCCGCGCTGCGGTTCAATTCCCAGCCGCCGCGCCAGCATCGGGTTCATGTCCCGCCGGGGCGCTGCCGTGGCACTGCTGCGGTCGGGCGTGCTGACAGCCTCAGCCATCGCAGCATCGAAGCGCCTCTCGCTGTCGTCTGCCCCCTCAACGCCCGCGTCGCTGGTCGGTCCCGCCCCAGACAGCCGAGCCAGACAGGCCAGCGTTTCTTCACGGCCCACCAGCCCCGCCGCCGCGAAGGCCGCCAAGGCCCGCAAAATCGGTTCACCCCGCCCATTATCCGCGCCCGTGGCGGTCGCAGCGCCGCTTTCGGCGAGGCGTTCCGCTTCCACCCGCACCAGCCCATCCAGCGTATCCGCCGCCAAAGGAGCGCCACTGGCCATGAACCGCCCGTAACGCGACGCGGCGGCATCGGCGAGCGTTGGCGGCGTCACGCCCTGCTCGTAATATTCCGCCATCGCCGCCATCTCCGGCGACAAAGTCTGCTGCAATAAATGCTCGCTCATGAACCGCGCCGCCGCCGATGCCCCCGCCGCCCCGGTGCGATAGGTCAGCATTCAGCCGCCCTCACCATCCATGGCCGGACTCTGTGGCCATTCCGGCCCGTTATGATCGGTCGGCGCTTCGCCGGGCGGCACGCCAAAGGCCACGCGCAGAACCTGCACCAGCCCGTCGAATTTGCGTTCCACATCGCCGACCGATGCATCCAGATCCATGATCGCCTCAGTCAGACCCTGCAAGGTTTTAAGCAGCGGCGATGGTGCTGAATCCGCAGTGGCAAACTCACTGAGCTTGCGCAGCATCGTGGTCTGAACGTGCAACGTATCGAGCATCAACCCCAGCGCACCATTCATCGCCGCCTGCCCGGCATCGAGTGCGGCCAGCCGCGTGGCAATTGCCTCCAGAGACAAATGCGAAGATGCGGGTGAACCTCTACGATTCGCCTTGTCGTTCAGACTTTCCATCAGACAAGCGAGACGGCGCTACGGCAAACCAGCGTGGAATCAGAACAAATTTTCACGGCGTCAGCCGCCGCCGGTGCGGCACGTCCAAGGGCGGTGCTTCCAGATCATTGAGCGTTGGCTGACGCGCGCTGTCAGGGATACGCGCCTCCGCCCGTGCATCGCGCAGCAAGCTCGCTGCGCGGGCCAGGGCGGCATTCTTCTCCGGTGTGGATTTACTCGCCACCGAAAGCCAATACGCAGCAGCGGCTCGGTCGAGATCGGCGTCAATTTCTGACATCTGTTTCTATTCCTTCTTGGTTTGATTGCTGGTTGGGACCTACCTGATACCCCGGCTTGTGGAAGCGGTTTTCCGCGACAAGCGCCCGCATCTCGGGTCTGCGGAAATAAATCGCCCGCCCGCAGCGTAATGGGGCCATGCCGCGCGCCAGGAC
>NCAT01000067.1 GCA_002255575.1 Acidocella sp. 20-57-95 | reverse complement strand
GGTTCCCACCAGGCAGCAGGCAGCTTTGCTCATGGCGTTGTCGATCTACAATACCGGCTCACCACTCAAAGGGATCATGAACGGCTATGCGAGGCGCGTAATGCGCCATGCTGATGAGGCGGCGACGGCCCTATCCGTTCCGCCGCTGCCGCCTGCCATCGCCCCAGACATGCCACCCTCCTGGGATGTATCGGCCACCGGCAGTTACGCGAGGACACATGGCGCGCCCTGGCTGGTGCCGCTCGGGCTGGATGCGACGGCGCTAAAAATTGCTCTGGCCGATGAGGCTGCTTCCCCACCCCAAACGATGAGGTCGCCATGATGGACATGATCGCCCGGATGCTTCTTGCGCAGGCACGGATGTTTCGCCTGACCAGATTATGGCCCGTGGCTGCCCGAACGTGGCCCGTTACGCTGCTGGCGGTCATGCTTGGGCTTCCTGCGCTTGCCTACGCCCAGACCGTCTCAGGCGGTGCCAGCCCGCAGACGATGATCAATAATGTTTGCACCTTTATCCTGGGGCCGTTTGGCGAGACGATCGCGGTGCTCGGGATTATCGGCATCGGGTTTCTGTTCATGTTCGGCCGGGCGTCACTGGGGGTTATTGCGGGCATTATTGGCGGCATCGTCATCATGTTCGGCGCTTCGTATCTCGGCCAGACCCTGACCGGGGGCGGTTGAGGTGGAGCCCCTTGAAGCTGACACGCTATATCTCGCGGCGACGAGGCCCGCGATGTTCATGGGCGTGCCACTTAGTCTGGGGGCGATGCTGCTCATGCTGGCCGGGCTGATCGTCGTGATTTTCAAGAACCCGCTTTATTTGACGGTGATGGCGCCGCTCTGGTTGGCGGCGCGGGAGTTGGTGGCGCGCGATTATAACGCCGTCGGTGTTGTGCTGCTGTATCTGCGCACCGCAGGCCGGTCGGTGGACAGCAAGAGATGGGGCGGAGCTTCGGTGTCACCTGCACCGGTTCGTGGCCGCGCTCGTTACCGGGGGATGCGCGATGTGGGGGGATAGTGCCCGCGCGGAGCGCGCCGCCACGCAATATTTGCCCTATATCGGACATATCGGGCCGCAGACCGTGCTGCTGGAAAGCGGGGCGCTGCTGGCGATGGGGCATGTTGAGGGCCAGGCGTTCGAGCTGGCCGATCATGCGCTGCGCAATGCAAGACTGCGGCTACTGAACACGACCTACCGCAATCTCGCCGACGACAATGTCACCATCCATACGCATCTCATCCGCCATGCCGATCTGGGGGCAGCACCCACCCGCTGCTTCAGCTCCGGCTTTGCCCACGCGCTGGACGCCGCATACCGCGACGAGGTGTTGGCGGGTCGGCTGTACCGGAACGATTATTTTATCAGCCTGCTGATCTCGCCGCGCAGCCCGCTTGGCTCGGGCATGGCCAGAAGGTGGGCGCGGCTTGGGCGTAACCCCCCGGAAGCAGCTGATGGGCTGGCGCGAGAGTTAGAGGACCAATGGCTTGTTTTGGCCAATGGGCTGGAAGGGTTCAGAGTCAGGCGACTTGGTGTGTATGAGCGGGATGGGATCGCCTTCTCGGAAATCGCCGAGGCGTTGCGCCTGATTATCACCGGCAGGCCGCTGCCGGTGCCGGTTGTTTCCGGGCATCTGGGTGATTCGATTTACACTGATCGCGTTATTTGCGGGCGGCGGGGGATAGAGATCCGCGCGCCGGATAAGAGCTTGTTCGGGACGATATTCTCCTTTCGGGAGTATCCGGCAAAAACCCGGCCTGGGATTTTGAACACGCTGCTTTCGGTGCCGTTCCCCATCGTGCTGGCGCAATCCTTCGCCTTTGTTACCCGTGCCCAGGCGCAGGATAGGCTGTCTTTGAAATCCGCCCAGATGCTGGGCGCGCAGGACAAGGCGGTGAGCCAGATCGCCGGGTTGGAGGAAGCGGCGGATGCCCTGGCCTCCAATGAATTTGTTATGGGCGCGCATCACCTCTCGCTGGCGGTCTATGGAGATTCGCTGGCGGCGGTAGAGGAGCACGCGGGGCGGGCGCGCGGGCGGTTGGCCGATGCCGGGGCGGTGGTGGTCGAGGAGCGGCTGGGGCTGGAGGCGGCCTTCTGGTCGCAACTCCCGGGTAATCTGGAATGGCGCACGCGGCCCGGGGCAATCAATTCCCGCAATTTTGCTGGGCTGTCGAGCTTTGAT
>NCAT01000066.1 GCA_002255575.1 Acidocella sp. 20-57-95 | reverse complement strand
CGAGGATCACGCCTTTTCCGTCCGATTTCCCGAGCAAAACGGCGCACACGCCACGGTGAATTCCGCCGGTGATGCCGGTCGTGGTGTTGGCGGGGGCTGGTCCGATAAATAAAGCCGCCTTCGGCGGGCGGCTTCTGCCCGCCGTTGGAATACGGCATGCGTGGGGCCGGATTGTAGGGGCTATGCGCCCCCACCGCCGAATGTCCACATCGGAATACCGAGTTTTTTGGCTTTGTCTGCCAGGTTTTCCTGAATGCCGGTGCCGGGGAACACCATGACGCCGATTGGCAGGGCATCCAGCAGCGCGTCATTGCGCTTGAACGGTGCCGCCTTGGCATGTCGTGCCCAGTCGGGCCGATAAGCAATCTGCGGCACCTTGCGCGCATCCGCCCAGGCGGCGGCGATGCGTTCTGCCCCCTTCGGGCTGCCACCATGCAGCAGCACCATGTCCGGGTGCTTGGCATGGACTTTGTCGAGTTTGTTCCAGATCAGGGTGTGGTCGTTGAACTCCATCCCGCCGGTGAAGGCAATTTTTGGGCCGGAGGGCAGCAGCGGCTCGGTCTCGGCCCGGCGCTTGGCGGCGATGAAGTCACGGCTGTCGATGAGTGCGGCGGTCAACGCGCGGTGATTGACCATTGAGCCGGACCGCGGGCGCCAGGCTGAACGTGTTTGGCGCTCGAATTGCTCGGCGGCCTGGTCGCGGAAGAATTCCAGGCAGTCGCGCCGTTCCAGCAGTGTCTGCCCCTCCGCCGTGAGACGTTCCAGCTCGACGGAACGTATCTCGGAGCCATCCTGCTCCTTCTGGCTGCGTTTTTGCGCCTGCTCGTTATCGTCCAGCGCCCGCTCGATCCGTCCTACGGCGCGATGGAATAGATTAACCGTCGCCCAGAGCAATTCCTCGAGGTCAGGCTCGAGGCGGGTGTCCGTCAGAGTAGCGGCAAAGGCATCGAAGATGTCCGCGACAGCACCTGCGATCAGCGGTGCCTCGGGCAATGGCCGCGGGTCAGGCTCGTCCTGGCCGGGATGGTAGCCATAGAGCTGGAGTTCGTTGAGAATATGCGCGGTGGGGGAATCGGCGTGCGGTAGCTTAAAGCCGGTATCGTCATGTTCGCGGGTCATGGGATGCTCCTGTTTGCCGGAAGCCCGCGCCCATCGCGGCCTTCCATGGCGATCCCGACCGCAGGCGGCGATGGCCCGCACCGGTACGGCCGAAGCGCAGCGGAGGATGGCGGCGGGGCCGCTATTTTGCTTCGCGATGCAAAGCCCGGGCTTCGGAGCATGACCATCTTATTTGGCAATGCCCCGGGGCGGCGGAAAATAGTGGCCCCGCCGCCATTGCGGGCAGGCGCAGGGCGAAGCCCGGCGCCTGCGGCACAGATCGCCCTCTCGGAAGGCCGTCGGCGCGGCCACCCGGCCGCATGGGAGTATCTGCCCCGTCGAAAGAGGTGGCCCCGGCGCCACGAGCAAAAATCCGCTTAGCCGCGGCGGCAAATTTCAACCAGGCATCATTAACCGCGCGACATCCTGCGGCGCCAGTTGCATCCGCAAATTTGCCCGTAGTTCGGCGAGACCAAGCACGCGGAGATCATCGTTGAAATCGCTTAAGGTTGGCGTGAGGGTGATCGCCTCGATCCCAGCGGCCTGGGCGCATTCGCTCAAGCTTGTCGCAGCGCGATCGCCGGCGAGATCGGCATCACGGGCGATATAGAGCCGCCGCAGTCCGGCCGGAAGTAGGATGGCAGTCAGGTGTCCCGCCGAGAGTGCAGCGGCGATTGGCATGGCAGGAAGTGCACTGCGGAGCGACAGCATGGTCTCGATGCCTTCCCCGGCGGCGAGCACCTCAATGCCAGTTGTGGGGCCGAATCGGACTGCATGGCCGAGCAAATGGCCCAGCGCCCGGCGTGGTGTCTCAACCGGGGCCTTGCCCAGCCGAATGGGATCGAAGCCGGCAGGGTCGAGCCAGGTGCGGTGAACGCCGGTGATTGTGCCATTCAGGTCGGTCACCGCCGCGATCAGCGCGGGCCAGGTTTCGTGCGGGGCGTCAGGACCTACGCGGTAAAAGCAGCGCTTATGATATCGCAACGACTCTGTGCCCGCGAGCGCCGCAGACGTAATGCCACGACCACGCAAATAGCTCTCCGCGAGCGTGCCCGAGAGCGGCTGCGCCATCGCAAACAACCTCAT
>NCAT01000034.1 GCA_002255575.1 Acidocella sp. 20-57-95 | reverse complement strand
AAATGGCGGAGGGGATGGGATTCGAACCCACGATACGCCTTGACAGCGTATAACGGTTTAGCAAACCGCCGCCTTCAGCCTCTCGGCCACCCCTCCGCAGTCGCAGGCCGGAAACCGGCATGCCAGAGCGTTTTAGGCGGCACATCGGGCGCCGTAAAGCCCCACGGGTAAATACATGGCTTTTGATAAGCCAATCAGGTGAAATTCTTATAACTATATGAAATTATTGTATTATTCAAAATACTTACAAAAATTATGCTGCAACGCAAAATTTATGTTGCACTGCACGCGAACTTCCTCTATACGTTAATCGACAGAGTGAGTTAACTCCTCTGTTTTCTTGGACGTTTCCTCCCTAAACTTGGCGGCACTTCGGTGCCGCCTTTTTTTTGTCAGCCTATTCCGCGGCCGCCAGACGATTCATGGACCGTGGCAACAGCGCCGTAGCGACATCGCGCACCGCTGCAATAAAATCGCTAACCTTTGCCGCCAAGGGCGCAAAAGCTTCAATTTTCTCAAATTTCGCCTCGTCCATATAGAGGGCGCGCGAAAACTCCAACTGCAGCACATGCACACCCTCTCGCGGGCGGCCATAATGGCGGGTAATATAGCCACCGGCGTAGGGGTCGTTACGGCAAACCCGCAGCCCTAGGCGCGATAATTTGGTGTCCACAAAGCCGCTGATGACCGTTGCACAACTACTGCCATGCACGTCACCTAAAACGACATCCGGCTGCCTCGCCCCGCCCCGCCCCGCCGGCATGGTGGGCATGGAATGGCAGTCAATCAGCAGGCATACCCCAAAGCGCTCTGTGGTCAGGCTAATCAGCCGCTGCAGCTCGGCATGGTAAGGCTGCCAGCAGCCAGCCACCCGCGCCTGCGCCTCTGCAAACTTCAATTTCCGCCGGTAAATCGGCTCGCCGGAGCCAACAATCCGCGCCACCGTGCCCAACCCGGCACTCACCCGGGGGCTCGCAGCATTCACATAATCGGGTAGCCGGTCTTCAAACATTGAAGGGTCCAGCTCCCACGCTTCGCGATTCACATCGCAAAACGCCCGGGGGAAATTCGCCGCCAGTAACGGCACCCCTAACGCTGGTGCGGCCCCAAACAGCTCTTCAACAAAACTATCCTCACTGCGCCTGATCGCCACGGCATCCAAACGCGAGGCCGCCAAAAACGCCTCCGGATAACAGCGCCCGGAATGCCCCGACGTTAGAATAACCGGTGCCACCTGCGCACCAGCGCCCAACGTCTCAAACGGTGCTTTAAAAATATCCATTGCACCCATTCAACCAGCAACCACCCATAATGCAAAGCAAATTCCCGATGAGATTGTGGGGAAGTGGCATGAAGGAAGTAAAAGGCCAGGGGGCTCTGCCCCTTAACACCTTAGAACTAACAAAAGGGGGGCCGCCCATTGGTGCTTAAACACCCGCGAGCGGCCCCCTTTTTAACCTCATTGGTTCTAAGGGCTGTGCCCTCAGCCGGGGCCAGGGGCAGAACCCCTGGCCTCAACGCCCTTAAGCAGACTTTGCCATAATCTCGTCCGCAATGTTGCGCGGCACGGGGTCGTAGTGGTGGAACTGCATGGTGAAGGACGCACGGCCCTTGGTCATGCTGCGCAGATGCGAGATGTAGCCGAACATTTCCTTCAATGGCACATGGGCGCGCACGATGATGGTGGAACCCGAGGATTCCTGGTTCTGGATCATGCCGCGGCGGCGGTTCAAGTCGCCCACCACGTCGCCCACATGGTCTTGCGGTGTGGTAATTTCCACATCCATGATCGGCTCAAGAATAATCGGGCCAGCCTTCTTCATGCCTTCGCGGAAGCAGGCCTTGGCGGCGATTTCGAATGCCAGGGCGCTGGAGTCGACGTCGTGGTACTTGCCGTCAACCAGCGTGTATTTGAAATCGACAGTCGGGAAGCCCGCGAGCACGCCGGTATCGGCCTGGTTCTTGATGCCTTTTTCAACCGCCGGGATATATTCCTTCGGCACCGTACCACCGACGATCTTGTTCTCGAACACCACGCCTTCGTTACGTTCCTGCGGGGTGAAGGTGATTTTCACTTCAGCGTACTGGCCCGACCCACCGGACTGCTTCTTGTGGGTGTAGGTTTCGGTATGCTCGCGCGAGATGGTTTCACGGTACGCCACCTGCGGCGCGCCGATATTGGCATCCACGCCATATTCGCGCTTCAGACGGTCGATGATGATTTCCAGATGCAACTCGCCCATGCCCGAGAGAATGGTCTGGCCGGTTTCCTGGTCGGTCTTCAAACGCAGTGAGGGGTCTTCGCCGGCCAGCTTCTGCAGGCCAAGCGTCATTTTCTCAACGCCTTCCTTGGTCTTCGGCTCAACCGAAATGTCGATCACCGGGACCGGGAATGCCATACGTTCCAGCACCACCGGGTCTTCCGAGGAGGCCAGCGTGTCACCGGTGCCGGTGTCCTTCAGCCCCACGAACGCCGCGATATCACCGGCATGCACTTCCTTGATTTCGGCGCGCTTATCAGCGTGCATCTGGAACATCCGGCCGATCCGCTCGCGGTGACCCTTGGTGGTGTTCATCACGGTGTCGGATGATTTCAAGGTACCGGAATAAACCCGCACGAAGGTCAGCGTGCCGTATTTGTCGTTGATGATCTTGAAGGCGAGGCCCGAGAACGGCGCGTTCACATCGGCCTTGATGCGGCGGGCGTTGGGGTCTTCCTCTTCACCTTCCGGCGGGGCGACCTTGATGCCAGGCACGTCAACCGGCGAGGGCAAATAATCAAGCACGGCATCGAGCAGCGGCTGCACGCCTTTGTTCTTGAAGGCGGTGCCGCACAGAACCGGGCGGAAGGCACCGGTGATGGTGCCGGCCTTGATGCAGCGCTTCAATGTTTCAACCGAGACATCGCCCTTGTCGAAATATTCTTCCATCGCCGCGTTATCCACGGAAAGCGCGGTGTCCAGCAGCAGCTGGCGGTATTCGGCAGCCTGCGCCTTGAGGTTTTCGGGAATTTCCTCGTCATGGAATTTAGCACCCAGCTCGCCGCCTTCCCAGACGATGGCTTTCATCTCGATCAGGTCAACCACGCCGAGGAAGCTATCCTCGATGCCGATCGGCAGCTGCAGCGGCAGGGCGATGATGTCGAGCTTTTCCTTCAGGGTGGCGAAGGCGCGGAAGAAGTCAGCGCCAGTGCGGTCCAGCTTGTTGATGAAAATGATGCGCGGCACGTTATAACGGTCAGCCAGACGCCAGTTGGTCTCCGACTGCGGCTGCACGCCGGCCACACCTTCAATGATGAAGATCGCGCCATCGAGCACGCGGAGCGAACGGTTCACTTCGATGTTGAAGTCGATATGGCCGGGGGTGTCGATGATGTTGATGCGGTGGTCTTTCCACTCGCAGGTCACGGCTACCGGCATCAATATGCGCGGTGATCCCGATATTCCGGATCTTGCCTAAGTCGAAATCAGCCATTCTAGCCTCCACGGGGCACAAAAACACAAAAGGGTTTGGCGCCACTGGTGAGGTGACGCTTCATGCCGGGCTTTTGCGGGAGGACGCGGCTTTTGGCAAGTGCAGCGGGACGTAAGTTGTTGCCCTTTGCAACATCCGAACACAATTCTTTGATATATATGGCAGGGCATGAATAAGTTCGCCGCAATTGCTCATGTACGTTTTGGCCTCGGCCTGCTGCCCGGCCAATCCCCGGACTCTGACCCGAAAGCTGCCTTAAAGGCGCAGCTCCAGGGGCCGGACCCTGCCCAAGCATCAGGCGCCTTTGATAGCCTGCCCCGCGGCATCGATGCGGTTGATACTTTGAGGGGCGACGCAATGGCCCGCAAGGCAGCGCTGGCGGATGGCATGCCCAAAGGGGCGTTCAAGCCGAAAGCACGCGCCCTTTATGAAGCCGACGCAGCTGCGCAAATGGGGTGGGCAGCCACCACGCAATATGATTTTCGCGAGCGGTTGGTCTGGTTTTGGACCAATCATTTTACCGTCAGCATCTATCAAAATCAGACCGCCTCGCTCGTCGGCCCAATGATCCGCGAAGCCATTCGGCCCTATGTCAACGGCAATTTCACCGACATGGTGTTGGCTGTGGAACGGCACCCGGCGATGCTGCGCTACCTGGCCAATGAAAATTCGGTGGGGCCAAACAGCCCGGCCGGGCTGCGCAGCAAGCGCGGCTTGAACGAAAATTTAGGCCGGGAATGTATGGAACTTCATACGGTCGGGCTGAAGGCAGGCTACACCCAAACCGACGTAACAAATATGGCCAAAATCCTCACCGGCTGGTCGGTCGCGGGCACCGATGGCGGTGGCGATAACACTGGCTTCAAATATCGACCCTTTGCGCATGAGCCAGGGCCGCAAACCGTGATGGGCAACAGCTATGATGGCGGCGAGCAAGCCGGGATTGATGCCCTGACCTATCTCTCAAAATACCCTACCACCTACCAACTTATTGCGACCAAACTCGCGACCCATTTCATCGCTGATACGCCGCCGCCCCATACTGTGGCACAGCTGGCTGGTATATTGACCGAAACCGGCGGCGACCTCGCGGCAGCCTCGGCGGCGCTGTTGGATTTACCGGAAGCCTGGAGCCCGTTAACCAAGCTGAAAACTCCACAGGATTTTCTGATCTCAACCGTACGCGCCGCCCCGCCGCCGGATGGTAAGCCGCTCAACTACCCGGCGATTATGACCGCACTTGGTCAGCCATTATGGGGAGCACCTTTGCCGAATGGCTGGCCCGATGTGGCCGCCAGTTGGGATGGCGCCGATGCGATTTTAAGCCGCATCAACTGGGCCTACACCTATGCGGCCCGCTTTAACGCCGGAGACGCGGGCGTTGAACCACCGGACATCGCGACCGCTTCTTTGGGCCCCTTGCTGAGACCAGCCACCATCAGCGCCATGGCGGCCGCCGGCTCACGCCGCGAAGCGGTCACGATGCTGCTTTCCGCCCCTGAATTTCAACGGAGATAAGTCATGGCTTTGCATCTTAGCCGCCGCGCGACGCTGTTGGGGCTGACCGCCATTGCCACCACATCACGGGTGAAGCTGGCCCTGGCTAGCGCCCCTACCGACCAGCGCTTTGTGGTGGTGCTGCTGCGCGGTGCGCTCGACGGCATGTCATCGGTGGTCCCTTATGGCGATGCCAATTTGGCGTCTTTAAGGCCGGAATTAATTCCCCCAGCCCCAGGCCAACCGGGCGGGATGTATGATCTGGGCGGGTTTTACGGGCTAAACCCGTCTCTAACCGGTGTCTATGCCATGTATCAGGCGGGCGAAGTGCTGCCGATCCATGCGGTTGCTGGCCCCTACCGCACCCGCAGCCATTTTGAGGCGCAGGATTTATTGCAGCTGGGCACGGAAAATACCGGCATTACGTCCGGCTGGCTAAATCGCGTGCTTGCCGAACTGCCAAGCCAGACTTTGCCAACACTCAAAGGCCTCTCGGTCGGCATCGGTACGCCTTTGTTGCTGCAAGGGCCAGTAAAAGTTGGCTCCTACGCGCCCGAACATTTCGCCACGCCTTCGCCAGACCTTTACGCCCGCATCCAGGCGCTCAACGCCAACGACCCCATCACCGGCCCCGCCATTGGCAATGGGCTGCGCGGCCAAAGCTTTGATGCCAGCATCATGAGTGATGACCCGGCGACAGGTCCAGGCGGGGCGAAGGGCGGTGGTAATTTCGAATCACTCGCCACCAAAGCTGGCGCCTTGCTGGCGGCGGACGACGGGCCGCGCATTGCGGCATTCCAGTTGGAAGGCTGGGACACCCATGGCAACCAGGTCAACGGGCTAAAAATACCGCTAGCGGGGCTGGATGCCGGCTTAACCGCCCTCAAATCGGCGTTGGGTCCAAGCTGGAACCAGACGATGGTGCTGGTGATGACCGAATTTGGCCGCACCGCCGCGATGAACGGCACCAAGGGCACCGACCATGGCACCGCCACCGCCGCCTTCGTGCTGGGTGGCAATATCAATGGCGGCAAGGTGCTAGGCACCTGGCCTGGGTTAGGCCAAGGCCAGTTATTTGAAAACCGTGATTTGGCCCCCACCATGGATATACGCTCGGTCGCCAAAGGCGCGCTGGCATCGCATCTAGGGCTTGATGCGCAAGCACTTGCGCGCGTGTTCCCCGGCAGTATGGCGGCGGCCCCATTGCTTGGATTAACCCGCAGCGTCTGATAACAGGGCACCCATATTGGGGATGGTGCCGTGTTAAAATTTCGTCTGCTTCGTATTATCACGGCCCGGCCACGGCTCTTTACAGGTTATGGGCTGGGGCTACTCAGCTTCTTTATCCTCACCCCGGTCAACCCGCTGGCGATACGCGGCGTGCTGGCATGGGATATTGGCAGCGCCGTTTTTCTGCTGCTGACTGCCCAGCTTTTCATTCGCGCTGACCATACCGACATAAGTTATCAGGCCGCACGCCAGCAGGAAGGTGAATGGAGCGTCTTTGCCCTCACGCTGATTGGTGCGGTGATGAGTTTTGCCGCGATCTTTTTGTTCTCAGACTCAGCGATGAACCATAAAGCCCACACATCCGCGTATTTGGCATTCGTCATCACCACGCTGATTCTGTCTTGGGCAACCACCCATGTTTCGTTCGCTTATCGATACACGCATGAGTATTATTCCGTGGATCGTGGGCAACCGCCGGGCAAATTTGAACGCGGCGTGGTGTTCCCAGGCGAGGAAAATCCAGATTATCTGGATTTCATTTATTTCTCGTTCGTGCTGGGCATGACGTTCCAGGTCTCAGATGTGAACATCACCTCGAAAAAACTCCGCCGTTTAGCAACTTTACAGGGTTTGATTGGGTTTTTGTTCAATACTGTGATTTTGGCCTTATCAGTCAATATCGCCGCGTCTTTGTTGTAGGTTAAGCCGGTTCGCCTTGCACTGGGTCAATCCCATGAGACGCGATCAGCGCCGTGGCCTCGGCAATCGCTTGCTCTAGCCGCGCCATATCCGTGCCCTTCGCGACAATTGCGACACCGCCTGATGTTTCACGCCGGAACGGGTAGCTGCCGAGATCGACATCGGCGAACTTATCCTGAATGGCGGAAAGCCCTGCAGCAATGGCACCTTCCATCACGCCCATGCCGTACACCGCCCGCATGGCAATCGGCGTGCCTTCGGGCAGTGATGGCTCCAGCGCATCATACATTGATTGCATGATGCGCGGCACGCCGGCCATCACATGCACATTGCCGATGCTAAAGCCGGGGGCGACGGAGATTTTATTCGGGATCGGCACGGCGCCGCGCGGCATGGTGGCCATACGTTGGCGGGCAGAATTAAACGCTCCGGCAGGCATGGCTTTTTCCATGATCGCAAATGTTTCCGCGTGCGGCTCCCACGGCACGCCAAAAGCTTCTGCCACGCATTCGCTGGTAATATCATCATGCGTGGGGCCAATGCCGCCGGTGGTGAACAGCATGTCATACGAAGCCCGCAATTCATTCACCGCATTGATGATCCGGTGCGCAATATCGGGCACCACCCGCACTTCAGAAAGCTGAATGCCGCGTGCGGCCAAGCGCTTGGCGAGGAAATTCACGTTCACATCCTGGGTGCGGCCAGAGAGGATTTCATTACCGATGATCAGAATGGCGGCGGTTGGGTTGCTCATAAAATCCTCACAGAAAATCACGTAACATTGGAATCAGCGGGCGGTCGGCCGGTGGCATCGGGTATTCTACCAGCCGGTCCGGCGCGACCCAGGCCAGTGCCTGGCCTTCGCGCGGCTTTGGCTTGCCCGTCCATTTGCGGCACAGAAATAACGGCATCAATAAATGGAACGTATCATAAGCGTGTGATGCAAAAACGAATGGGGCGAGGTGTTTTTGTGCTACCTCAATGCCCAACTCCTCATGCAGCTCACGCACCAAGGCGGCTTCCGGCGTTTCACCAGGGTTTAGCTTGCCGCCTGGAAACTCCCACAGCCCCGCAAGCTTTTTCCCCTCTGGCCGACGTGCCAGCAAGATCCGCCCCTCAGCGTCGATGAGTGCGCACGCCACCACCAGCAGCACTGAAGGCGTGGCTGGCGCGGCAGTCGCCTGCGACTCCCGGGTGAGCACAAAATGCTGCACCGGCAATTTAATACCAGGGCGGCACTGAAATTCTTGGTTTCCCTTGCCAGCCGGCGCAAACCCAACCCGGCTCAGCACCGCCACCGAGCCTTCATTATCAGCCGCGACGGTGGCGGTGATTTTCAACACCGAAAGTGCCGCAAACGCCCAACTGGTCAGGCGCAACGCTGTCTCCAGCCCAAAACCCTGCCGCCAATAAGCGCGGCCCAGCCAATAGCCGAGATCAGCGGATTTTTTATCCTTAGATAGCCGCAGCCCGGCGCAGCCGATCAGCGTGCCGGTGGCGGCGTCCACCACCGCGAATTGTTCGGCTTTGCCCGCCGCCCGGTCCACGCCTGCTGCCGCAATCCAGTCGCCCGCCAGGGAGGCCGGGTAGGGGAACGGGGCGTCCGGCAGCTTGCGGCAGATTTCCCAGTCATTGATCAGCCGATGGAAAACCGGCGCGTCATCAGCCGCTAGCGGCCGCAATAGCAGCCGTGAGGTACGCAATACCGGTCCGGCGGCGGCGCCTTCCGGGGTTAGAGCGGTCGTGATAAGCGAATCGAATAGGTCATCCATGTATGTTTCTTCGATAGCCTGCTGTTGATCTTCCCGCCAGGACTTGGCAACCATGAGTGCTATGAATGCTCAGCCGGATTTGAATGTTTCTGCGCTCACCGAAGCCGCTACCGCCGCGCGCGGGGCGTTGCGTGCCTTGGCGGCCGCGCCCGTGTCGGTGCGCAATGCCGCTTTAATGGCAGCTTCAGACGCTTTGATGGCCAACCAAGCCAGTATTTTGGAAGCGAATGCGCGAGATTTGGCGTCAGCCAACGGGACATCAGCCTTCCAGGACCGTTTACGCCTCGATACCGCACGCCTCGCCGCGATGGCGCAAGGCTTGCGCGACGTGGCCGCCCTGCCCGACCCGCTGGCCCGCATATTGGCGGAATGGACCCGCCCAAACGGGCTGGTGATACGCCGGATTGCCCAGCCAATTGGCGTGATTGGCATGATTTATGAAAGCCGCCCGAATGTGGGCGCCGATGCGGCGGCGCTGGCGATTAAATCCGGCAATGCGATTTTACTGCGCGGCGGTTCTGAGAGTTTTTACTCGGCGCAAGCCATTCACGCGGCCATGCGGACCGGCCTGCGCACTGCCGGGCTGCCGCTGGCTTGCGTACAAATTGCCCCCACCACTGACCGTGGCTTCGTCGCCGCTATGCTGGCGGCCTCCGGCTTGATTGATCTGATCATCCCGCGCGGCGGTAAATCTCTGGTGGAGCGCGTGCAGCGCGAAGCCCGCGTGCCGGTGCTGGCCCATGCCGAAGGGCTGAACCACACATACATCCATAGCGCGGCGGATTTCACGATGGCCCGCAACATTCTGGCGAACGCCAAAATGCGCCGCACCGGCGTGTGTGGCGCCACCGAAACCTTGCTGCTGGATACCGCCATCGCACCCGCTTTGCTGCCGGACTTAATCGCAGATTTATCGGCCCTGGGCTGTGACTTTCGGGCTGATGACGCCGCCCGCCTGATACTACCCAACCTGCCTGCCGCCAGCCCGGCAGATTTCCACACCGAGTGGCTGGATGCGATTTTGAACATCAAAATCGTTGCGAACATTGATGAAGCTTTGGCGCATATCGCCACCCATGGCAGCGAACATACCGATGCCATCGTGACCAACGATCAACATGCCGCTGATTATTTTTTGCAGAATATCGCAAGTTCGGTTGGGCTCTGGAACGCCTCTACGCAATTTTGCGATGGTGGCGAGTTCGGCTTCGGTGGCGAGATTGGAATCGCGACCGGCCGCATTCAGGCCCGCGGTCCGGTCGGGCTCGAGCAACTCACCAGCTTCCGGTATGTCATCCACGGCACCGGCCAGGTTCGGCCCTGACATTCTGCCCCAGCAATCACTACCGCCAACGAATCGGCCTGCTTGGCGGCTCGTTTAACCCGGCGCATGCGGGGCATTTGCATGTGGCCCGGCAAGCCATGGTGCATTGCGGGCTGGACCAGCTTTGGCTGATGGTCTCGCCCGGCAACCCCCTAAAACCCGCGCAAGGCATGGCGCCATTTGCCGAACGCCTTGCCTCCACCCGTAAAATCGCTGATGGCCGCCGGATTATCGCGACCGACATCGAACAACGGCTGGGCTTGCACTACACCGCCGACACCATGCAGGCCCTGCGCCGGCGCTTTCCGACCCAAAAATTCGTTTGGCTGATGGGGGCAGATAACCTGAAGCAACTGCCAAAATGGGGGCGCTGGTTACAAATTGTGCGCGCCATGCCGATGCTGATCCTGCCCCGCCCCGGCCAGACCCGTGCAGCTCTGGCGGGGCAGGCAGTCAAACGCCTCGCCCACCATCGCCTTCCGGCGCGCTCTGGGCTATGTCTTGCGGCAACACAGGCTCCGGCCTGGATTTTGTTGCCTGTTAGAGAAAATTCGACCTCGGCCACGGCGCTGCGCGCCCGTCTGGCCGGTACTAAAGTTTAGAGGAGTTCACGCCATCTCTCGCCCACCTTCCCGGACTACCAAGCCGCGCAGCACTGCCGCCGCTGGCACCACCCCGCGCAAACGTACCACCAAGGCCGCCCCTGCCAACGCTGAGGCTTTGCCTGCCATGCCCGGCACGCCGCGCAAAAAAGCCACCATCGCCGGGCCACGGGGCAAGAAAGCGGTTAAAACCTCAGGGGCAGAGCTGGACCGGATGCAGGCGGTAATTTGCCAAAGCCTCGATGAGGATAAGGCTGAGGATATTGTGGCCATCGACCTTGCCGGTCGCGCCAGCTTCGCCGACCGCATGGTCATCGCGACCGGCCTGGCTGACCGGCAGATTTCCGCCATGGCGGTGCATTTGAACGAGAAATTGGTGGAAGCCGGGTTCAAGAAGGTCCGTACTGAAGGTACCACCGGCACGGATTGGGTGCTGATCGATGCTGGCGATATCATCGTGCATCTGTTCAAGCCGGACTCCCGCACGCTGTACGGTCTGGAGAAAATGTGGAGCCCGGACCTCGACGAACCCGCGGACGAATGACGCGCAGATGCGGCTGTTAGCCATCGGGCGCGGCAAACCAGGACCGGAAGCCGAATTATTCGCCCGCTACGCCGCCCGGATAAAACCAAATATGGCGCTGCAGGAATTCAACGATGGCGTTGGTGCCGCTGTTGAGATTAAGCGGCGCGAGGCTGAAACCTTGCTGGCTGCCATCGGGCCACAGGATTTTGTGGTGGCCCTCGATGCTGGTGGCAAAACCCCTGATAGCCTGGATTTGGCCAAGATGCTGACCGGCTGGACCGAGACGGCTAAAAAACTAACGTTCGTGATCGGTGGGGCCGAAGGGCTAGATGCTAGCGTGATTGCCCGCGCCGATGCGGTATTGTCCTTGGGCAGACTGACATGGCCGCACATGCTGGTGCGCCCGATGCTGGCAGAACAAATTTACCGTGCCCAAATGATCAAATCCGGGCACCCCTACCACCGTGCCGGACGCCCCTGAAGGAAGATAAAGATGGCTAAAAAACCTGTGATGCTGGTAATTCTGGATGGCTTCGGCCACCGTGAGGCGGCGGCCGATAACGCCGTGGCGCAGGCCAACAAACCGAATTTTGACCGGCTTTGGGCAGCATCACCGCACGCGTTTCTCGCCACCTGCGGGCGCGTGGTGGGGCTGCCTGATGGCCAGATGGGCAATTCCGAAGTGGGGCATTTGAATATTGGGGCGGGCCGGGTGGTGATGCAGGAACTGCCCCGCATCGACACCGCGATTGAGGATGGCTCGCTAGCGAAAAACCCAGCACTGACCAGCATGATTGCGGCGTTGCAGGCTTCTGGCAACACTTGCCACTTGCTGGGGCTGATCTCACCGGGCGGTGTGCATTCGCACCAGGACCAGGCGGTGGCGCTGGCCAAAATTATCA
This sequence comes from Acidocella sp. 20-57-95, assembly GCA_002255575.1. GTDB lineage: Bacteria > Pseudomonadota > Alphaproteobacteria > Acetobacterales > Acetobacteraceae > Acidocella. The sequence goes on along the minus strand of NCAT01000034.1, from coordinate 5,271 downwards.
CGGCTGAAGGCGTGCCAGTGGTGGTGCACGCGCTGCTCGATGGCCGCGACACGCCCCCGCAAAGTGCCGTTGAATATCTCATGGCATTTGAAGCCGCACTGCCCGCCAACGCCCATGTCGGGACCGTCATTGGCCGCTATTACGCCATGGACCGCGACCAACGCTGGGAGCGCGTGCAGCTTGCCTATGATCTGATCGTTGCCGCCCAGGGCGCGAAATTTTCGAATGCTGTGGCAGCCGTAGAAGCCAGCTATGCCGACAAAATCACCGATGAATTCGTCAAACCCGCGACCATTGGCAATTACAAAGGTCTCACCGATGGTGATGCGGTGGTGAGCTTCAATTTCCGTGCTGACCGGGTGCGTGAAATCCTCACCGCGTTGCTCGACCCTGCCTTTGCCGGCTTCGTCCGCACCAAGCAGCCAAAAATTTCCGCAGCAATCGGCATGACCGCTTATAGCGATGCGCTCGCACCCTTCATGCAAACTTTATTCGCGCCGCAGAAGATGGATGAATTATTGGGCGAAGTGGTTTCCGCCGCGGGCCTCACTCAGCTCCGCATGGCGGAGACCGAGAAATATCCGCATGTCACCTACTTCCTCAATGGCGGGCGCGAAGTGCCGTATGAAGGTGAAGACCGCATCATGGTCGCCTCACCGAAGGTGGCGACTTATGATTTGCAGCCCGAAATGTCGGCCCCTGAACTTACCGAAAAAGCCGTCGCCGCGATTAATTCCGGCGCCTATGACATGATTATTCTAAACTTCGCCAACCCAGACATGGTCGGCCATACCGGTAGTCTGAAGGCCGCGATTAAGGCGGTGGAAACCGTGGATATGGGGCTTGGAAAAATTGCAGACGCCATCGCGGCCAAGCACGGCGCGCTGCTGGTTACCGCTGACCATGGCAATTGCGAATTGATGCGCGATGAAGAAACCGGTGAACCGCATACCGCCCACACGCTGAACCCGGTGCCGGTGCTGCTGGCCGGCGGCCCGGCGGGGGTAAAATTAAATAATGGTATTCTGGCGGACCTCGCCCCGACCTTGCTGGCATTGCTGAATTTGCCGCAACCTGAGTTGATGACTGGAAAATCCCTGATCGCATGAAGTCCCAAGCGGCCCTTCTGCTCGCAGCTTTCCTGCCTGGTTTGGCGCTGGCAGACCAGCCGCCCAGCCTGCAGAAAACCCAAGCCGCCTTGGCCGCCGCCCAACAAGCCGAAGCCGCGCATGAGCAGGCCGCCGCCGCCGCGCGCGCCAAGCAAGACCAGGACGCCGCGAACGCCGCTTTGCTCGCAGAGGCGCAGGTGCAAGCGGCCGCCAAATTACGGGACTTGGAAGAACAAACTGGTGGCGCGGCAGACGCCTACGCAGATTTGCAGGCCCAGCAACAGCAAGCTGCCGACATTTTGAAACAAAACGAAGCCGCTTTGGCCGCTTTGCTGCCGGTGATGCAGCGCATCAGCTCCCAACCCGCCGCCACCTTGCTTGCCAACCCATCTGCCCCGCGCGATTCGGTGCGCGGTATTCTCATTGTGCAAGGCATTGCCGCCGATATTCAACGCCGCGCCGCCGCCGTGCAGACCCAAAGCCAGGCGGTCACTCATCTGATGGATATGATGAGTGACCAACAAAAACGACTATTCGCAGCTGTTGCCACCCAGCAGCAAGCCGAAGATGCGCTGACCGCGCAAATCAACGCGGCCAAAGCCGCCGAAGCCGCGGATGAGGACATCCAAGCCCGCGAAGCAGCCGCCGCTGTCGCGGCTGACGCGAATGTGCGTGACTTAACCGGGATGGTACAAAAATTAACTGCAACGCCGCAGCCCGCCGCACCGGCCATACCAGCAAGCATGCCCAGCATCAGCGGCAACGCCCCGGTTGCCGGCCGGATAATCCAGGCTTTTGGCGCGAACACTGTGGCAGGGCCAGCCACCGGTGTTACCTACCGCGCTGCCCCAGGGGCGCGGGTGGCGGCCCCTTGCACCGGGCCGGTGCAATTTGCAGGACCGTTCCAATCCTACGGGCAATTGATCATACTCGATTGCGGGCAAGACAACCTTTTTGTGCTTTCTGGCATGGACCGGCTTGATGTCACCGCCGGGCAACGCGTGGCACGCGGCCAGCCAGTGGGTGAAATGGCGGCGTTCGATCCTAAATCTCCTGCCAAGCAACCCGAACTTTACGTGGAATTACGAAAAAACGGCACACCTATTGACCCAAATTCACGTTAATCGCGGGGCAGGCTCTGGATAATCGTGAGACTATGTTATCTAATGTAAAAATCGGGCTTATCTGACCAGTCGCGTTGAGGAACCAAGGTATGAAGTTGCGGAATATATTGATGCTGAGCGGGGTTTTCGCGGCAGGTCTGGTGATCGGCACGGCCAGTACGCCGCTGCGCGCCGCCCATGGTGAGGATGCACCCAATGACAGCACCTACCAGCAGCTTTCATTGTTCGGTGATATTTTTGAGCGGGTGAAGGCGAATTACGTGATCGACCCGCCATCCGACAAGCTGGTCTATAACGCCATTAACGGGATGCTGACCGGGCTGGACCCACACAGCAGCTACATGAATACCAAACAATATGCCGATATGCAGGTGGAAACCACCGGCGAGTTTGGTGGGCTGGGCCTGGAGGTTACGGAAGCCAGCGGGCTGTTGAAAGTGATTAGCCCGATCGATGATACCCCGGCCTTTAAAGCCGGCATTAAGCCTGGCGATATTATTGTGGATATTGATGGCCATTCCACCGAGGGCCTGGCCCTGAATGACGCGGTTGATAAAATGCGCGGCAAGGTTGGCACCCAAATTACGCTGACCTTGAAACGCAACGGCATCGACAAGCCGGTCGTCGCCACCATCACGCGTGAGATTATTTCCATCCAGGCGGTCAAGAGCCGCATGTTCACCTCCCCCGATGGCAATATCGGCTATATCCGTCTCGCCAGCTTTTCTGAAAAGGCCGATGCGGATATCCGCAAGGCGGTGGCTGATTTGCAGAAGCAATCCGGTGGCCATATCCGGGCTTATATCCTGGATATGCGCGGCAACCCCGGCGGACTGTTGGACCAGGCTGTGGCGGTGAGCGATGACTTCTTGAATTCAGGTGAGATTGTTTCCACCCATGGCCGCCACGCCCAGGATGACCAGGTGTGGTACGCCCAACCCGGCGATATCACCAATGGCGCCCCGATTGTGGTGATGACCAATGAAGGCACTGCCTCGGCTGCGGAAATCGTCACCGCGGCGTTGCAGCAAAATCGCCGGGCGATCGTGCTCGGCCTGCGCAGCTTCGGCAAAGGCTCGGTGCAGACCATTGTGCCGATCCCTGGCAATGGCGCGCTGCGCCTGACCACGGCGCTTTATTACACGCCGTCTGGCAAATCGATCCAGGATTACGGTGTGACGCCGGACGTAAAGGTGAGCGACACACGCACGCCGCAAGACCAGTTTGCCAACTTGCACGAATCTGACCTGGCGAACTCGTTCCAAAACCCGACCGGTGTACCGGCGCCGACATTACCATCACCCTTGCCGCTGCCCGCTGTCGCTAAAACAATCCCGGATAAGCCACCGGCAACATGGCCCGCCTTTGACGCGACCAAGCCTGAAACCGACTTCCAGTTACAGATGGCGATCAAGCTGGCAGGCGCTATGTCTCCGGTCGGCCCCAGCACCGCTTCGAACTAAACCGTGAGCGACTCGGAAAACCTGCCTTACCGGCTGAATGTCGGCGCGGTTCTCTTCAACCACGCCGGCATGGTGCTGGTGGCCCGCCGGGCGCATTTTCCGAACGCGGAAGGCCCGGCTGGCGGCTGGCAATTGCCGCAAGGCGGAATTGATAAAGATGAAGACCCCGCCGCGGCGGTATTTCGGGAATTGGGGGAGGAAATTGGCACTGCCAATGCGGCCATCATCTCCGAGTACCCAGACTGGCTGCAATATGACCTGCCGCCGGAACTAATCGGGGTGGCGTTTAAGGGGCGTTACCGTGGCCAGCGGCAAAAATGGTTCGCCTTGCGGTTTTTAGGCGAGGACTCGGACATACGGTTGGATGCTGACCCGCACCCAGAATTTGATGCTTGGCGCTGGGCCTCACTTAGCGAGCTGCCTGGCCTTGCTGTCGCGTTCAAACGCCCAATTTACGAGGCGTTGGCAATTGAGTTCGCCAAGTTCGCTGCCGTTTCATAACCAAGTTCACGAAGGAACCTCTGAGATGCTGACTCTCACCGCTGCCGATGGTCATCAATTTTCTGCGTATGAAGCTGGCAATGTAAACGCGCCGCGCGGGTTGGTGGTGATCCAGGAAATATTCGGTGTGAACCGGCATATACGGTCGGTGAGCGAAAGGCTGGCGAGCCATGGGTACCGGGTTCTGACCCCCGCTTTATTCGACCGGGCCCAGAGAAACGCCGAGCTTGGCTACGGGCCCGACGATATTGAGGCCGGCAAAGCCCTGAAGGCCAAAATATCTGACGCCGACGCGCTACTGGATATTGCCGCCACCGCCGCCGCGTTTGGCGGCAAACCGGTCGGCATCATCGGCTATTGCTGGGGTGGCTCGATGGCGTGGCTGGGTGCCACCCGCACCCAACATTTCAAAGCGGCAGTAGGCTGGTATGGCGGCGCGATTGCCGCCAACCGCGCCGAGGTGCCTCATTGCCCGGTGCAGCTGCATTTCGGCGAGAAAGATAAGGGCATTCCCCTGAGCGATGTTGAGTCGATTAAAGCCGAACATCCGCAAATGCCGGTCTTTATCTATCCTGATGCACAGCATGGCTTTGGCTGCGAAGAACGTCCCAGTTATAACGCAGCCGATTGCGAACTGGCAGAGCTGCGCAGCTTGGCCTTCTTTGCTGAACATTTACGCTAATTAAAGACTAACCCTATCAAAGCCCCACCCGATAGCAGCCAAAGCGGGTGGATTTTGGTGCGCAGGCACAAAAATGCCGAAGTTGCGGTGAGTACGGCCATCAGCCACCAGGCATCGGCTGCGCGCACCAAAACGACCGCCGCTGAAAGCATAAAACCACCAGAAATCGGCAATGCCGCCCGCTGGATCACCTGCCGCCAGCGTGCGCCCTGAAAACGCTGCCAGTAATGCGACACAATCAGTACCAGCCCCCCCGCCGGTAGTACGGTCGCGGCCGTGGCAGCGAGGCCCCCCGCCAAACCAGCTTCGCGCTGCCCGATCAACGCCACCACCAGCATATTCGGCCCCGGCACCGCCTGGGCGATGGCGAATAGCTGTGAGAATTGGTGCGC
>NCAT01000065.1 GCA_002255575.1 Acidocella sp. 20-57-95 | reverse complement strand
GGGGACGCGCAAAGCGTTGGCCTGATCGCCGGCGACCTCACGCAAGCGCCGGCCGCACTTGCCAGCATGTCAACGACACTTTCCAGCGCCGCAACTTCCATCGGGTCGGCGTTTGGGCAGGCGCAAGCCGGCATGGCCGGCATTGTCAACAGCGCGGCCGCGCTCGGTGGCTCGCTCGTCGGGTCGGTCAACGATTTCCTCGATGGCGTGGCGGCGTCCAGCGTCCTGGCGAACGGCGCCGTTGCGGCGGCGCAGGTCGGGGTCGCGCAAAAGCAGATGAACGATATCAATCCACAGGCCGCGCCGACTGGTAACGGGCTGTTCCAAGGGATGACCGGCTGATGGCGACCGTGACGGTCAACGGCGGAAACCTGTTTGCCTTGGCGGCGCGTTACCTTGGCGACGCGACACAGTGGATCAGGATCGCGCAACTGAACGGGCTGACCGATCCGGTTTTGAATGTCGATACGGTGCCGGCGTCATCGCCGGTTTTGACCTTCGTGGGTGCGGTTCCGGTGTTCACGTTGGCGCTTCCGCCCGTTGACCCATCCGCTACTGGCGGCGTGCCGGCGCAATGAGTGGCGCGACACCTCCGGTCGGCGTGGTGCGGCAACCTCGTTTGCGGCTGCTCGCCAATGGTATGCCGCTGCCGTGGCCTATTCAGGCGATGGTGCGGCAGACCAACACCTGGACCGCCGCAACATGGAGCGCGGAAGCTGCGTTGAAACCGCCCGATCCGCTCAATGCGGCGTGGTGGTCCGCGCAGGCGAACGTCGAGATTGAAATCCAGATCGCGCTGGATGGCGTGACGTTCCAATCGCTCCTGATTGGCGTGATTGATGAAATCGAGATCGCGCCAGACGAGGGCCTGTTGACCATCTCTGGCCGCGACCTCACTGCGCTTCTGATCGATCAGAAAATAAGCAACGCCTACCAGAACCAGACAGCCAGCGAGATCGCAACGCTGCTAGCTCAAGCCGCGGGACTGACGCCGGTTGTAACCGCGACGACGACGCCGGTCGGACAGTTCTACACCTACGATCACGTCCGCATGGCGCTTGGCGATCTCGAGCACGCCATCACGGAATGGGACCTGCTCGTCTATCTGGCGCAACAGAGCGGATATGATGTGTTCGTTGAAGGCCGCAGCCTCTATTTCCAACCGCCGACCGCAGCCAAGGCGCCAACCTTCACGGTGAACTGGTCGGCGCCCGGCGGCGTCTCAACGTCCAACGTGATCGGCCTCAACATGCGACGCAGCCTGACGTTGGCAAAAAACGTTGAGGTGACGGTGAAGTCGTGGCACTCGGGGCGCCGCTATCCGACAGTCGTTCGGATCAGCAGCTCGCCGGTCAACGCGCCGAACGGTGGCTTGGGACCGAAGCAGTCGTATGTGTTCTACAAGGCGAACCTCACGCCGGCGCAAGCGACCGCCTACGCGAACGCCAAGATGGCGGCCATCACTCGGCATGAGCGCGTTATCGACTTTTCGCTGCCGCTTGAGTTGAGCCTGACGCCTCGCGGCATCGTGCAGTTGACCGGAACCGGAACGGCGTTCGATCAGCTTTACTACCCCGACGAGATTGAGCGGTCGATCCACGCACGGCACGGCACCAGCCAGACCGTGACGGCGCGCAATCACTCGCCGGTCCAACAAACGGTTCTCTACTGATGGATGCTTTCCAGAACGGCATCCGCCGACTGGCTGCAGGGATGGATCGGCAGATCGCTGCTGCGCGGATCGGAATCGTCACCAGCGTCAATCCGGGGCCAGCCTATCAGGCGCGGGCACAAATCCAGCCGAATGGCGTTGAAACCGGATGGTGCCCAGTCGCTGTGCAATGGGTCGGCGCCGGATGGGGGCTGGTTTCGCCGCCCCTGCCAGGCGATCAGGTCGTGTTGTTGCCAATGGACGGTGATCCTGCGGCGTTTGTCATCGTGGGTCGGCTCTACTCGGCGCAGAGCACGCCAGCGGTTGACGCCCCCGCCGCTCCGGCTGGCGAATTGTGGATCGTTCACGAAACCGGGTCTTTCCTGAAGCTGCTGACGGATGGGTCGATCAGCAGTCAGGGAACTTGGAACCATGCCGGCGCTTTCAACGCGACGGATGAGATCACGGCCAAGGCCGGGACCAGCACAAGCGTTAGACACCTCCGCACCGATTGCAGGCACCTGATGGCAGACTTGAGCCACTATTTCGGCAACGATCTTGCATTCGACGCGACGGGCGACCTGCTTACCGTCTCGGACCTAACCGAAACCGACCAACGCATCTTGCGCCGGCTCATGACCCCAGCCGGCGCGTATATCTGGGAACTGCCCTACGGCGCGGGCTTGCCGCAGCAGGTCGGCGGCACGGTTGACGCGCTCGCCATTCAGAATGCGATCCGGGGGCAAATCTTTCAGGAGCCGACTGTCGCGAAAGTGCCCGAGCCGGTCGTTACCGTGAATGCGACAACAGGCGGCTTCGTGAATGCGTCGATCACCTACACCGAGGCCGGAACCGGCCAGACCCGCAATCTTTCCGTTCCGGTGACCTGACATGGCGTTGCAGCTTCAGACCTTCACGACGCTGGTGCAGAACATGGCATCGGCGGCGCAAGCGTCAGCCACACAAGTGTTGAACCTGACCGCAGGTTCCGTCTTGCGGGCGCTTATGCAGGCCGTGGCGTCGGTGCAGTTGTGGCTGCAATATCTCGTCTTGCAGGTCCAGCAAGCGGCATTTCTCACGACCGCAACAGGCGCGCAGGTCGATGCGTGGCTGGCGCAGTTCCCGTTGTTTGGCGGCCGGTTGCCCGGTGCCTATGCAACCGGCACCGTTACGTTCAGCCGGTTCACGACGGTTTCCAGCGCGCTCATCCCGGTCAATTCGGTGGTTCGCACCGCCGATGGCACGCAATCGTTCAATGTCACCGAGGACACCACCAACAGCTATTGGTCGCCGTCGCAAAACGGCTACCTCATTCCGGCAGGAACCGCTTCGGCCAGCGTGCCGGTAGCGGCGCAGATCGCGGGAACGGGCGCGAATGTGGCGGCGAACACAATCACGCAGATCGTCGGAGCGTTGCCCGGTATCGACACCGTGAACAACGGCGCGGCGTTCACGAACGGCACGACGCCGGAAACGGA
>NCAT01000064.1 GCA_002255575.1 Acidocella sp. 20-57-95 | reverse complement strand
ACAAAAGCACCCACTGGGAAAAACTGTCTCGATCGTAGAATGCGTGACGTGCATATCCCTAGAGCAAGGCAGGACGCCGCAATCATCACATCACCGATCCAGCAATGCACGATCGCAAAAGTCAGATAAACCAGAGAAGCTGTCTGCCACAATGTATAGAATGGCTGCTGGAGAATTTCCCAGAGGAGATTACCTGCCGCCATGGTGAGCATATAACGACGAATAAATTGCCATTGTATCACTGATGTCGGCTCTATTGAAATAACATCCTTCAAAATCTGGTTCCTCAGCGAGTTGGGCGCGGGGATGCACGGATTTAATCGTGCATCCCCGTCCAATCATTTATTTCAAAGCTTATTTTTGAGCCGAGCCAGCACCAGACGCCGCTTCTTGATTTAGCAGCTTTGTCTGAGCATTGATCTCGTTTGTCATGGCATTCATCATGTTGATTTGTGCTGTCATCATATTGGAGCATGACGCCATCATATTCATCATGCCCATCATATCACCGCCGGATTTTCCTTTCGTTTTATCATGGCCGGCCGTCATGCCGCCTCCGCCCATCATACCGCTACCCATCATGCCGCCACCCATCATTCCACCGCCATTTCCTGCGGTCATATCATTTGTTGGTGCAGGCGGCGTGGCTGCTCGCGCCGTCGAAATACCAGCTGCAACTCCAACTAAAACGGTTGATATGGCGATAACTTGTGCGATTTTGATCATTAACTTATTCCTTTGTTGGTTGCGTGTAGTTTCTTAGAATTCGCCCGGTTGAACCGTCGCATAAATGACGGGGGTCGATGTTCCAACCTCATAAACATTGATCGGGCCGGAGCTCATGCCCGTCATACTTGGCATTCCCGGTACACCTGCCGGCATGCCCGCAATGGCAATGCCTTTAATCGCAGGTCGCTCCGTCAAAAGTTTTTTTACAATCGAAGCTGGGACATGACCTTCGATCACATAACCATCAATCTTCGTGAGATGACACCCATTTAATGCTGTCGGCACCCCAGCTTCCTGAGTCAAGGCATCGAGGTTTGGTGACGGTATAACTTTAACATCAAAGCCGTTTTTATCGAGATATTGGGCATAGTTCTGGCAACAATCACATTCAGGGTTTTTATATAATGTCGCCTGGATAGGTGCCGCGATTGCGGATAACGGCGTCACCGCCGAGAGCGCGAATACTGCATATTTTAGCATGTTATTCATTGTTTTTGACTCCTTGTTTGATACAAATTTTAGGCGATACGAATTACGGTCATCAGGCCAAAATCCTGGTGTTCGACGACGTGGCAATGAAACATCCAATCTCCCGGATTGTTGGCGACAAACGCGATTGTCACCGTATCTTTCGGTCGCAGGATCACTGTGTCGCGGATGTGCGGGAATTGCTCGGCGTTCCCATTACGCGAGAGCACATGGAAACTGTAGCCATGCAAATGCATGGGGTGCCACCATTTGGTCTGGTTGATTAGGCTAATGACGGCAGTGCGGCCCAGCGGCAGCGTCAAAATCGGCGCCATGCCCTGGTTTAAACCGTCGGGTCCTTTGATACCCCATATTTGGGGCGTGGCGGCATTTCCGTCAGCCATCATCCCCATTCCACCCATCATGCCTCCCATACCCATGCCGCTCATTCCACCACCAACGATGGTAAGCTGATGGCGAACAGGGTTTGTGAGATCGGGTTTGGGAACCGGATTAGGCGGTAGAATAATCGGCTTCGTGGAGATGGTTAATTTTGAATCTCCTGAATAAGCTAGATCAACCAGCTTATAGCTCTGGTTATTCCCATAAAACTCGTCCGTAACCGGGTATTTGCTTCCAGGCTCGCCGGTTGCTTGAAGCAGCAGATCCACACGTTGTGCCGGCGCAATTACGGTTAGACCACCATCCGGCTCAAATGGCTGCGCAACCGGTTGGCCATCCAGTGCCATCACGACAACACGATGCCCGGCAAAGCGCAGCGCCATAAAGCGGGCAAGACAAGCATTAATCAGCCGCAGGCGGATCCTCTCACCAGCTCGGATGGATACCGGCGTCGGGATTGTACCGTTAATCGTCACCGTCGGGCCGATGCGGCCCGACATCATGCCTTCCATCTCATTATCAAAGCCATCAACAATCTGATTGTCTGAAAGCAGTTCCCAGTCTTGGAGAACCCAGAGCACATCGCGGTCAAAACCGGGCGGCTCTGGTTCTTCAACAATCAACGCACCAGCCATGCCGCGGCCCATTTGCTGGGCTGTATGGTCATGCGGGTGATACCAGAATGTGCCGGCATCCGGCGGTGTGAAAGCATAGTGAAAACTGCCACCAGGCTTGATGCTGGCTTGCGTCAGGCCGGGCACGCCATCCATGGCGTTGGGCAGGCTGATGCCATGCCAATGAACCGTC
>NCAT01000063.1 GCA_002255575.1 Acidocella sp. 20-57-95 | reverse complement strand
CAGAACCTCAAAAGCCGAATGCGAATCGTACCAAGTTGAGTATAGAAGCACTGAGTGATCTTCTATCAGCGGTCGAATGTCTCGAATGTGATGAGCGTGTCGTAAAGATCGTGCGGCGCGGGGCCGCCGGCGGTGGCATGGATCGATGTCACATATGTGGCGAACACCATCCCGAATAGGATGGCGTCGCTCATCATGAACACCCAGAAGCCGAACATCATGCGCTCGGCTGCCTCGTGATCCTTGCCGTGCGCGGCGCCCAGGTTTAACCCCGGGTGCTTCATGACTCCTGGCTCATGGCACCACGCCATCAGGCTCATGGAGGGCGAGGCCAGCGTTGGCCTGTTGTCCCTCTTTGGCGCGAGATATGGCAGTGGTCGCAGCCACGGCGTCGAGCCAGCGCCGGTGTTCCTGACGTACTTCGTCCGCCGTGATGATGCGCGTGGTATCGCGGGCAAAACCGCGCTGATCATCGTTGCCACCACGGCCACTGAACACAAAATCACCATCCACCAGATGTGCCAGACAAGGCCAAAAGCGAGGGCAAAGCCAATCGCTCCAATCACTGGGCCCATAGCGCTGTTTTTTTGGGCAATTCAAGATCCGCGAACTTAACCACATCTGACATCGATTTTTGGCGGAAATGCTCTGACCTTGGACGCCCAGACCATTCTCTGAGTGTCCTATTTCGTTCCCCTGTCCTCCGGCCTTGATCGGTCGGGTGGAGAAATTTGCAGAGCGGTGAAACTCCGATCAGATGCAAATCAACTCGTAGACACTCTACAGACTGTTTGGTAGCGGACGTGACATATGGCATAAGGCGGGCATCCCGATAGCGGCATGGCCGCACTCTCCATCGCACTCGGCACCGATGCCTCGGGCTTTGATCTGAACGCCCCTCTGCCGCCCACGCCCGATACCAACGATAGCAAATCCGCGCGCGAGCGGGTGCTGGACATCGCCGCGCGCAACAATTTCACGGTCGGCCAGCTGGCGCAGTATCTGGACGGCTATGGCGGGCTGCAATTCGTCGGTACACCGGCCATCATCGCCGATGAGATGCAGGCCTGGCTGGAGGGTGATGCCCGCGACGGATTCAACATCATGTTCCCCACGCTGCCCGCCGGGCTGGATGAGTTCGTGGACATGGTGGTGCCGGAATTACAGGGCAGGGGCTGTTCCGGAAGGAGTATGAGGGCACGACTTTGCGTGAGCATCTTGGTCTTCCGCCGCCGCCCAACCGATTCTTCGCAGCTCGAACCGTCCGCCGATAGAGACAGCTTGTCTTGCTTCGTACGCCCTATTAGGGCATTTTTTGGTGGAAGTTTGAAAAATCCAAAGAATATACTTGAGAAAATTTAATCCTCGTCAGGCTCATAACCTGAAGGTCGTTGGTTCAAATCCAACTCCCGCAACCAGTTAGTGATCTGATATTTCTAATAAATTTATTGACATATGTTCCGGAGTCAATGAACTTTAAAGACATCAGGTTTTGAGCCATACACGCTTAGGAAAATTCATCAGATAGTTATATGAAAACAATGACTTAGAAATTTAGAATTCTTATGGTAAGATAGTGTAAAAGCAGTGCGACTTAAGCCCCGATAAAAACCTGATACACAAGCATTCTCAAATTACCCGAGTGAAATGGAAATTTGACCAATGTTCGATTTTTCCAGAGCTATTTTGTTACTTTTGTTATGCAGCATTAATGTAGTTTTCATCTGAGCGACGCTGAGTAGCCTCACGCCATCGCCCTGGTGTGGTGGCGTGTTGGGCTCGAAGCGGCGGATAAAACTCTCAAGGTTTTGGTAGCCTAACTGCTCTTCGATTTGAGTTAGTGTTTGTGGCGTAGAGGCGAGGAGATGCCAGGCCTCGATCATTCGACGTTCGAGTATCCACTCCCCGTAGGTACGCCCGGTCAGAGAGTGTAAAGTTACGGCTTACCCAAAAGTACCTTCAATGGTTCATGGCACGTCCCGGAAGCTTATCTCTCCGCCCTCAGGGCAAACGATTGTGCCCCGAGTTCCAATTATAATCTCATTGAGATCACCGAGCGCGCCTATAGCGGCACGGCCTGTCGTGGATACAAAATGACATGCCGCGGCAACTTTTGGGCCCATGGATCCGGTACCGAACGAGGCAGACATATCCGCCAAGGCCCGAGGACTGGCTCTAGAGATAACCCGAGCGCGTTTCGTGCCATAGTCGATGCAAACACCTGAAACATCAGTAAGCATTACAAACATGTCTGCTCCGATTTGCTCGGCGAGCAACCCACTGGTGGCGTCTTTATCTATGACGGCTTCGATGCCGGAGAGTTTTTGATCAGGACCTTTGCACACAGGAATGCCGCCACCGCCCGCACAAATGACGATGGCGCCGGAGTCCGCCAGCCGCTTAATCGAGGCGAGCTCGATGATGCGAATGGGTTTTGGCGAGGCGACAATACGACGCCAGAATTTGCCGTCGGGTGCGACAGACCAATTGTTTGTTTCGGCGAACCTTTTTGCGGTGGCTTCGTCATAGGTCGGGCCGATTGGTTTGGTGGGATGGGCGAAAGCCTCATCCTTCGGATCGACCAAGGTCTGGGTGAGGAGGGTAACTACCACAGCGTCCTCCGGCAAAGCGTTACGCAATGCGATTTCGATGCCGTAGCCAATCCAGCCTTCGCTTTCCGCGCCCAGGGCATCAAGCGGCAATGCCGATATCGCGGGACCTGCCGCAGATTGTAGCGCTAGCAAGCCAACCTGCGGGCCATTGCCGTGAGTGACAATCAGCTGATGGCCTGAGGCGGCGGCGGCGGACAATAGCAAGGCCGCTTCGTCAATGGCAATCCCTTGAGCCTGAGCGGTCAGCGGCTGACCACGCTTGAGGAGCGCATTCCCGCCCAAAGCAACAACAATACGCATGAGCTTTATCCCAACGTCGCGATAAGGATCGCTTTGATGGAGTGCATGCGGTTCTCAGCCTGGTCGAAGACGATGGATGCTTTTGATTCGAACACCTCATCCGTGACTTCCATTGCGGAAACGCCGAAGCGCTTTTCGATATCCTTGCCCATGGTGGTTTCAGCATTGTGAAAGGATGGCAGGCAATGCATGAATTTGGTGGTTGATTTGCCAGTTGCCGCCATCAGCGTGGCGTTCACCTGATAGGGCTTCAATAGCTCGATGCGTTCACCCCAGCGCCCAGGGTCCTCACCCATGGAAAGCCAGACATCGGTGTAAATGAAATCAGCATCTTTCACCGCCGCTTTGGCATCAGCTTCAAAGGCAATCGTGGCGCCGGTGGTTTTCGCAATGGCGTTAACATGCGCAATAAAAGCGGCATCCGGGCGTTGCGTAAGCGGCGCGCCGACGCAAAAATTCATGCCCATTTTGGCCGCACCCACAGCCAGCGATTTCGCCATATTGTTGTGCCCGTCACCCATGAAGGCAAAACGGATATCGACAAGATGTTTGTCGCTATGTTCCCGCATCGTCATGAAATCCGCAAGGATTTGCGTCGGATGCGAGTCCTCGGTGAGACCGTTATACACCGGCACGCCGGCATATTTGCCAAGGGTCTCGACATCGCTTTGTGCGAAGCCCCGGAATTCGATGGCATCAAACATCCGGCCGAGCACGCGAGCGGTGTCCTTCACCGTCTCCGACTGGCCTATATGGCTGCCGCTCGGTCCCATATAGGTAACATGTGCCCCCTGGTCATGGGCCGCGACCTCGAACCCGCTGCGGGTGCGCGTGGAGTCCTTCTCAAAAATCAGCGCGATGTTTTTCCCCGAAAGCCGAGCCTCCTCGGAGCCCGAAAGCTTGGCGGCTTTCAGCCCCTTCGCCAGATCCAGAAGATAGCTTAATTCTTCCGGCGCAAAATCATCGAGCGCCAGAACATTCCGACCGTGTAGGTTGATCGCCATATCGATGCTCCCTTTAAGCGGCTTCGCGGCTGATCGGACAGCTCATGCAATGGCTGCCACCGCGGCCGCGGCCCAATTCCGAGCCATCGATCGTGATAACTTCGATGCCTGATTTCCGGAGCATGGTATTGGTGTAGACATTGCGATCATAGCCGATGACGATCCCAGGTGCGATTGCCAGGACGTTATTGCCGTCATCCCATTGTTCGCGCTCCGCTTCAAAACTGTCGCCGCCGGTGGCAACGACCCGCATCTTTTGAACGCCGATAGCGTCGGCAACCACATCGACGAAATGCCCCTTCTCGGAAACCACCTTCAGCTCCTGTTCATTATCCGATGGATAAAGCGAAAAAGCCTTCATGTGATCGACGATATCAGGATAGACCGTCACCAGATCGCGGTCGCAAAATGAGAATACCGTGTCGAGATGCATATTGCTGCGATCGCGCGGCATTTGCCCGGCGATGACGCGGGTCGCGGCTTTGTGCTTGAACAGGCGGGCCGCATATTCGGTGACGGTCTGCGGCGTCGAGCGCTCGCCCATGCCGATGAGGACGACACCGTTGCCGAGTGACATGACATCGCCACCCTCGACGCTCATATTACCAAGATGCTC
>NCAT01000003.1 GCA_002255575.1 Acidocella sp. 20-57-95 | reverse complement strand
TGGCGGAGAAGGTGGGATTCGAACCCACGGTACGCGTTAACGCACGGCGGTTTTCAAGACCGCTGCCTTAAACCACTCGGCCACCTCTCCGGTGGGGCTTCTTTCCACGAAAACCCGGTGGTGGGTCAAGCCCATGGCGTTAAGTGAGCCTGAGGGCGAATACCGCGTAGCCATCATCGTTATCGGCAAGGCGGCTTATATGCGCGTCCGCTAGCAGATATTTGGCTGCCGCCGGGGCGCTTTTGAAGGTTACGGTCACTGGCGCACCCAAGGCGGCGAAGGACCAGACTGGCGGTACGGCGACGTCGAGGACTTTGTTTTGCAAAATATAGCGGACAATCACGTCGCGCGTTTGGTCCGGTGCACGCAGCACCACCGCCTCCGGGTGGTTTTTAGGCACAATGCCGCCACTGTCAGCCCGGTAATTATTGGTCACCACCACGAATTTCTGGTCATCGGTCACTGGAATGCCTTGATAGCGCATATTCACGATGCGGCGGGCATTTGGGTTAAATTTACCATGGACGCCATACCGGGCCGGGGCGGAGATATCGATTTGATAAGTGATGCCGGAAATAACGTCGAACACGTAGGACGGCACATGAGGGTTCAATAACGGCTGCGGCTCTGGGTTATTAAGGTCGATGCGGTTGAAAACTTCGGCGGAATGTTCAAGCCATTCCCGTAATTCTGCGCCATTTACCTGCACCGCGCAGACCGTGTTGGGGTACATGTATAAATCTGCGACATTTTTGATCGCGATGGTGCCGGCTTGCAAATCCACATAATTATCGGGCGACTGGTAGCCTTCCTTGAACGGGGCGGCGGCTGACAGCAGTGGCAGTGCCGCCGCTGCTGTATTTGCCAACAAGGGCCGCGCGTACCAAGTTTGGGCGGCATTCACGATAGCCAGAGAGGCGTCATCACCAATCATCGCAAAAAAGCTATTTACCGGACGGTTCAATGTGCCGATCGGCTGGCGGATCCAGGCCAAGGTTTTGTTGTGGTCTGGTGCCAGCGCAGAATTCACCGCAGCATCGTCTGACACCAGGGAGGTAACCTGTGCGCCTTCGCGGCTGGCGATCGGGCGGTTGGTGCAGATGAAATCCACAATTTTCCACCCCTGTTCACCGGGGGCGAGTGTCAGGTCGATCATGCCCAGATGGCTGCCCCAGAAGCCCGGCATGATGGTTGGAACACCATTGAGCGTGCCCCGCACGGCATCGACATTTTCCAGCCCGGCGTAATCTGGCCCAGGAAACACCCGGTGCGAATGGCCGGTGAAAATAACGTCAATTCCCGGCACGCTGGCAAGGTAAAATGAGGCGTTTTCCTCGCCGCCACGGCGTGGGGTGGTGCCGATGCCGGAATGGCTGAGAGCGATGACCAAATCCGCCTGCTTGCGCAGCTCTGGCACATAGAGGTTTGCGGCGTCCACAATATCGGTGGTGCGAACCCTGCCTTCCAAATGCGCTTTATCCCAGTCCACAATCTGCGGGGTGACGAAACCAATCACGCCTATTTTCAGCTTGTGTGGCTGGCCGTCTTCATCGGCCACTGTACGGTCGAGGATGAGATAGGGTTTGAAATAATTCGTTCCATCCTCATGCAGAATATTGGCGCAGCAGAATGGAAATTTGGCACCAGCCAGCGATGCATCCAAAAACGGTAGGCCGTAATTGAATTCATGGTTACCCACAGTTGCTGCGTCATAGCCCAACAGGTTCATCGCCCGAATGGTGGGGTGGGTGCGGTCATCGGGGAAATTGCCGGGCAGGGCGACAAAATCGGCCAGCGGGTTGCCTTGGATAATGTCGCCATTATCGAACAGGAGGGTGTTTTTTACCTCGGCGCGGGCGGCTTGTATGAGGGTCGCCACTTTGGTCAGGCCGACGGTTTCATCCGGCATATCGCGGAAATAGTCATAATCCTCATCGAACGTGTGAATGTCCGAGGTTTCCAGCAGCCGCAGCTTAATCGCTGGGGTCGCCAACGCTGGGGTAGCAAGCGTAGCCGCGATGCCGGTTATGGCAGCAGATTGTAATATTTGTCGGCGACTCGTCATGGTGTGGCTCCTGGAACGTCGGCAGTGTGGTTAAACCCTGCGGTACGCGGCGCAAATGAACACTCGATGAAACGGTAAGCTTAGCTATGCAGCGCCACCCCCAACTGCCCGGCGATATCCTGAATGAATTGCCAAGCGACCCGCCCCGACCTGCCGCCGCGCGTGATCGACCATTCCACCGCCGCCGCGTGCAGCTCCTCTGTGCTGATTGGCAATTTATAGGCGGCGGCATAGCCGTCGATCATCGCAAAAAATTGCTCCTGGCTGCCATTATGAAAGCCCAGCCAGATGCCGAACCGGTCCGAGAGAGACACTTTCTCTTCCACCGCTTCACCGGGGTTGATGGCGGTGGAACGCTCATTATCGATCATATCGCGCGGCATCAAATGCCGACGATTTGAGGTGGCGTAGAACAGCACGTTATCAGGCCGGCCTTCGATGCCGCCATCGAGCACCGATTTCAGCGCCTTATAATCGGCGTCTTCTTTCTCAAACGAAAGATCATCGCACAAAATCAGGCAGCGGCGGGGCTGCGGGCGCAGAATATTCAGCAAAGCAGGCAGGGTGCGAATATCCTCGCGGTGAATTTCAATGAGTGCCAGAGACCCCGGGCTCGCTTCGTTCACCTGTGCATGCACGGCTTTCACCAGGGACGATTTGCCCATGCCACGCGCACCCCACAGCATGGCGTTATTGGCGGGTAAGCCGCGGGCGAAGCGGCTGGTATTTTCCAGCAATATCTCCTTCTGCCGTTCCACCCCTTGCAGCAGGCCCAACGGCACGCGCGAGACCTTGGCCACCGGCGCCAGCGCAGGCGGGGCAGGGTACCAGACGAATGCGTCAGCCCCTTCGAGGCCGGGTGTTGTGGGGGCGGCTGGGCTTAGGCGTTCCAGCGCTTCGGCAATACGGCGTAGCAAACTCTCATCCATAGGTTCTCATCCCCTGTTGACTGGCAGGCGGCGCACCCTATGGTCCGGCGCAGATCACTGCAACCAGGAACCAACATGCTCATTTCCTCCGCTTACGCTCAAACCGCCACCGGTGCCGCCGGCGCCTCCAGCCTCGCCGGCCTCATCCAGTTTGCCCCGCTGATCCTGATTGTGCTGGTATTCTACTTCATGCTGCTCCGCCCGCAGCAGCAGCAGGCTAAGCAGCTGAAAATCCGTCAGGAGCAGCTGACACGCGGCGATAAGGTGATCACTGCGGGCGGCGTTGTGGGCGTGGTGAAAAAGGCCACCGATGGCGCCGCCGAGATCGACGTGGAGATTGCCCCGAACGTGGTGGTGAGCATTGTGCGCTCGACAATCAGCCAGATCGTCTCACCGGCAAAGGCTGATAAGGCTGATAAGGCTGACAAAGCCTAAGCGCGCTTAGGCCGCATAAACGCGTTATTCATAAACCGGCCTTAAAGTTACGTCTGCGGTAGCGCTGAACTGATTTTCGCCGGTTAGGAACAATTTGATATGTCGGTCTGGGAGCAAAGACTCTTTGCGTGGAGTTACTATTTAACCGCTAAACTTTGGGCGTTTCGGATAGGGTTGCGCCGCCGGGTTTTAGCTCTGGAAACGCAAAATAATGGCGGCCTGCGTAAGTTTTCATAAGAAAAAGGCTGGAACATTGGTTCCAGCCTTTTTTGGTGAGTTAGATATCGGCGTAGCAGTGGGTTTCAGCTGCGGCACCTGGGTGCGTTAGCGCCCCCAAATGTGCCGGGCCAACATTTTGCGCGTAACGCCAAATGGCACCGGAATTATAATTGGTCTTGCGCGGCTTCCATTCGGCACGCCGTGCGGCCAATTCCTCGTCCGTCAAATCCACGTTGATTGTGCCGGCAATGGCATCGAGCGTGATTTTATCGCCATTCTTAATCAACGCGATCGGCCCGCCCACGGCCGCTTCCGGCCCCACATGGCCAACGCAGAAGCCACGGGTGGCGCCTGAGAAACGGCCATCCGTGATCAGCGCCACATGCTCGCCCATATCCTGCCCGTAAATGGCAGCGGTGGTGGAGAGCATCTCGCGCATGCCGGGTCCGCCCTTCGGCCCTTCATAGCGGATGATAATTACGTCGCCCTTTTTATAGGCGCGCGATTGCACGGCCGCGAAGGCATCTTCCTCGCAGTCAAAGCAAAGGGCGGTGCCGGTGAAAACCTGGTTCTTCAAACCCGCCACTTTCACGATGCCGCCATCAGGTGCGAGATTGCCTTTCAGCGAGACCACGCCGCCGGTTTTGGTAATGGCGCGCGAGACCGGGTAAACCACATCCTGGTTTTCCGGGAACACCACATCTTTCAAATTTTCAGCAATCGTTTTGCCGGTCACGGTCATGCAGTCCCCATGCAGCAACCCAGCGTCAAACAAAGCTTTCATAATCACCGGAATGCCACCGATGTTATGCACATCGAGTGCCACATATTTTCCGCCCGGCTTCAAATCGGCAATGTAAGGTGTACGACGCATGATGGCAGCCACGTCATCAAGTGTGAAGCGGATACCGGCTTCGCTGGCCATCGCGGGCAAATGCAAAGCGGCATTGGTAGAACCACCGGTGGCACCCACCAGCACGGCCGCGTTCTCAAAAGCTTTCAGCGTGCAGATATCGCGCGGGCGGATGTTTTTCTCAATCAGGTTCATCACGGCATGGCCTGAAAGAACCGCAAACCGGTCGCGGTCCTCATAGGGCGCTGGGGCACCGGCTGAGCCTGGAAGTGCTAAGCCGATTGCTTCAGAAACCATCGCCATGGTGTTGGCCGTAAATTGGCCACCACAGGCACCGGCAGACGGGCAGGCGACACATTCCAACTTATAGAGATCCTCATCTGACATTTTGCCAGCCGCGTGTTGACCGACAGCCTCGAACACATCCACCACCGTCACGTCACGGCCCTGGAAGCGGCCTGGCAGAATGCTGCCACCATACATGAACACTGATGGCACGTTCAGGCGAAGCATCGACATCATCATGCCCGGCAAAGATTTGTCGCAACCAGCCACGCCAACCAGTGCGTCGTACGCGTGGCCGCGCATGGTGAGCTCAACCGAATCCGCAATCACTTCACGTGAGACCAAGGATGATTTCATCCCTTGATGGCCCATGGCAATACCATCGGTTACGGTGATGGTGGTAAATTCCCGCGGCGTGCCGAAAGCTTCTGAAACGCCGCGCTTCACTGACTGTGCCTGCCGGGAGAGCGCGATGTTGCAAGGTGCAGCTTCGTTCCAGCAGGTGGCAACGCCCACCAGCGGCTGGTCGATTTCTTCTTGGCCCAGACCCATGGCGTAATAATAGGAACGGTGTGGCGCGCGGTCCGGTCCGACGGTCACGTGGCGGGAAGGAAGGCGGGATTTGTCCCAGGTTTTAGGCATGTTCGGCGTCCTTTATGGTTATTTACGGTACAAAGAAATTTTGTTCGGCGCGTGGCCCGGCGCCTAAGAAGCGCGCTGCCTGCACGGTTTGCAATATGGCATCCGCTGCTTGTTCAACGCCATGGGCATCACGGGTGCGGGTGCGGGTGGCGCGGGCAAGTTCGAGTGCGTCGGCTGGTTTGTTGACCACATGTTCGACAGCAGCTTCGATGCTGCCCTTTGTGAAATCAAACATATACGGCAAAAGCTCAGGAAATGTGGTTTCGCAATATTGGTTGCGGTCGCTGATAGGCATACTCCCCGCGCCAAGGGCGGTGAAAAACCGGTCATGGGCAGAAAGCTCGATATTCGGGTTCATCGTTATACTGGCGGTAGCATTCGGGAATTCCGCTTCCAGCCTCGCGTAATCAACCGGGCCGTGGAATGTCGCCCGCGCGCCAGTTTTGTCGATATGCTCCCAAGCGGTGCCAAACACATCCACCTCGAACGGCAAAATAGCTTTGGCGATGGCCGTGCTTTTCAACCGGCGGATATAATCATCGAGCTGCACAATCAAAAATCGTGAGAGGTGGCTGAATGGTTGCAACTCAATTTTATGGGCCGCCGCGACCTTGTTTAGCAGCGGGTGAAACTGCGCCACATTGGCAACGCCTTTGCGGGCGAAGTCTAGCTCATCAAGCGCATCGTGCAAAATGGCTTCCAGCATCGGTGCGCCACGCCACATCTGCTCCAAAGCCGCCGGCGCATTGCCGGTTTTGGCGAAAATGATTTTGGGTTTGTCCTGGGCCGCTAATGCCGGCGCTGGTTTCACCGGTAAATTGGGAATGCCGTAATCAATCGAGGTTACAATATTCTCAGCCCGTACATCGCTTGCCTGATACAAAGCGTGGTCGCGGAACATATAGCCCAGCACCACAGTTTTACCCTGGTTGCGATGATTGGCGGCAAAATAGGCCGGGTGGTCCATCAGCAGGCTGTAGAAGGGTAGATTCAGTTTGGTCCAGAGATTCTGGCCATCCATGGCGAGGTTAGTGCCCACACCGGCGGTGGAAAATACGAAGCGCACTTTCCCTGTATTCAAAATCTCTCGCAATTTATCCGCCCAACCGGGGCCCGATACGTCTAGCTCCACAAGCTCTAGCCCGGCTTCGCGCCAGCGTGCTGCGAGGTGCAGAACCAGCCCGCGCACAGATCGGTAGGCAGAGGACCAGTTGAGCGTGAGGACGATCTCCATTCTAGGAAATCCGGCTCAAGGCAGCATCAAGCCGGATGATCTCAGCGGTGAAGCTGGCGCGGCGCTCTTCGTTTTCTGCGATAATCGCTTCAGGCGCCCGCTTCACAAAATCCTCGTTCGCGAGCTTGGTGTTTACCTTTTCGAGTTCCGCCGCCGCTTTAGTGCGCAGGCCGGTTAGGCGCACGCGCTCAGCGTCGAGATCGATCAGTTCAGCCAGCGGCAGAATGATGGTGGCTTCATTCAGAACAGCCTGGGCCGAGCCTTTTGGAACCTCGCCTTCCAATGCGCCGACGGAGCTGGCACGTGCCATCCGGAAAATTGCTTCCTGCCACGTGACCGCGCGTGCCAGGGTTTCAGCCGAGGCATCTTTCAGCAGCACTGGCGATTTCTGGCTGGGCGGCACGTTCATTTCCGAACGCACCGTGCGGATTTCAGATATTAGCTGGATGGCCCAGGCAACATCTGCGGTGGCTGAAATTTCATCTACGACCACGGCAGGTTCAGGCCAGGCGGCACCGATCAGCGAACATGCCGCGCCATAGCCAAAATGATCCCAGATTTCTTCTGTCACAAACGGCGTAATTGGGTGCATCAGCCGCAACAGCACGCCCAGCACGTAAGCCGCTACATCGCGGATTTCGGCGGCGTCATCACCGCCGCCAGCAAAGGCTGGTTTGGCGAATTCCAGGAACCAGTCACAAAAATCACCCCAGATGAAATGCCAGCAAGTAAGGGCATATTCATCAATCCGGAACGCATCGACAGACGCCGCAGCATCCGCGATGGCCTTGTTGGACGCCGCCAAAATCCAGCGTGAGAGGGCTAACTTCGCTGTCTCGGGCTTGAAGTCAGGGTTCGGCTTCACGCCATTCATTTCGCAAAAACGTGCGGCGTTCCATAGCTTCGTGATAAAGCTGCGGTTCGCTTCCACCTTAGCCTTGCCCAATTTCACATCACGCCCCGGCCCGGCGGAAGCGGCCACGGTGTAGCGCAGCGCATCGGTGCCAAATTCCTCAATCAGGCTCAGCGGATCTATCACGTTGCCTTTGGATTTCGACATTTTCTGGCCGCGCTCATCGCGCACCAACCCGTGAATATACACGGTCTTAAACGGTACATCGCCCATGAAATGCAGCCCCATCATCATCATCCGGGCGACCCAGAAGAAGATGATGTCAAAGCCGGTCACCAGCACGTCGGTTGGATAATATTTTGCCAATTCCGGCGTCTGTTCTGGCCAGCCAAGCGTTGAAAATGGCCAGAGTGCCGAGCTGAACCAGGTATCCAGCACGTCCTCGTCCTGGGTGATCTCGCGGCGCGCACCGTAATGCGCGTCAGCCTGGGCCTGTGCTCCTGCCTCGTCATGCGCCACGAACACGGTGCCATCCGGCCCGTACCAGGCGGGAATGCGGTGGCCCCACCAAAGCTGGCGCGAGATGCACCAAGGCTGAATATCGCGCATCCAGGCGAAGAAGGTATTTTCCCATTGCTGGGGCACGAATTTAATCTTGCCAGTCTCTACGGCGGCAATCGCAGGCTGCGCCAACACAGCGGCATTGCAGTACCATTGCACCGTCAAAAGTGGCTCGATCACCACGCCGGAGCGGTCGCCATGCGGCACCTGGTTGGTGTGCGGCTCGGTCTTTTCGAGAATGTCCTGCACTTCTAACTCAGCCAGAATGGCTTTACGGGCGGCAAAACGGTCCATGCCTTCCAGCGACTTTGTAAATTCAGGCACATCGCCAATTTCGGCCAGCGTAATCCGCCCTTGCCGGTCCAGAATGGAAGGTGCTGGCAGGTTGTGGCGCTTACCGACCTCAAAATCGTTGAAATCATGGGCGGGTGTAATTTTCACCGCGCCGCTGCCTTTCTCGGGGTCGGCATATTCATCGGCCACAATCGGGATTTTCCGCCCGGTCAGCGGTAGAACAACAAACTTACCAATCAGCGCCCGATATTTAGGGTTTTCGGGGTGCACTGCCACCGCGCTATCGCCCAGCATGGTCTCAGGCCGGGTCGTTGCCACGATAATCTCGCCGCCGCCCTCGACCGGGTAGCGCAGATACCAGATATTGCCCTTAACTTCCTTGGTCTCAACTTCCAGGTCTGAAATGGCTGTTTGTAATTTTGGGTCCCAGTTCACCAGGCGTTTATCCTGGTAGATCAGCCCTTCGCGATGCAGCCGCACGAAAACTTCGCGCACCGCCTTGCTAAGCCCCTCATCCATGGTGAAGCGCTCGCGCGCCCAGTCCGGTGAGGCACCGAGGCGGCGCAACTGGCTGGTGATGGTGCCGCCGGATTCGGCTTTCCACTGCCAGACCCGCTCCAAAAACTTATCGCGGCCAATTTCTTTGCGGCTGGTCTTTTCCGCATCCAGCAGGCGCTCAACCACCATCTGGGTGGCGATGCCGGCATGGTCGGTGCCTGGCTGCCATAGCGTGTCGCGGCCCTGCATCCGGCGGGTGCGGATGAGAATATCCTGCAAGGTCATGGTCAGCGCATGGCCTACATGCAGGCTGCCGGTCACGTTGGGTGGCGGGATCATGATGGAGAAAGGGGCAGCTTTGGAGCCAGGGTTGGCGGCAAAGGCGCCGGAAGCTTCCCAGCCAGCATAAAGCCGGGCTTCCTGCCCGGCTGCGTCAAAATGCTTGTCTAAAGTCACGTTTTGCGGTGCGTCGTTCATGGCTGGCCTTATACTCTGGCCAAATTCGTTTTGGCGAGGCAGGCCAGCCATGTTTACGCCATTAGGTCAGGCTGCGGTTGGCAACCTTCTCGATTTCAGCACGTACCACACGTTCCACCAGGCTTGGCAGGTTGGTATCGAGCCAGGATTTCAGCAGCGGGCGGATTTCCTCGCGCACCATGTCTTCGATGGTGGCCCCGCCGCGGCTGATTGCTACCGATTTTTCGGCGGTGATGCTGCGCACCATCGCGCCAATGGCGCTGGCGGCGGCGGCGCTGGCTTGTTCGCTGATCAGGCTATCTGGGCTTTGCAGATTATTGGTTTCCGGCATCGAAGTCTCCACTATGGTTGGGGTTGGTTCTGGGGTGGGATGTACCGGCATCTGCACCGCTTGGAAGGTGGGGGCTTCCGGCACTGGCGCCTCGACGGGTTGTTCAACAGGCGTTGCCGCGACCGGCTCTGGCTCCATGGCGGGCGGCGCGCTCGGCGTCGGAATCACCAAATTCGGGTTGAAGCGCGACCCAAATACCGGTGGGCCGGGCGGCGCGATATTCGTTACTGGGTCCGGCACCTTGTCCGGCATCGGCGGCGGGTTAAATGCTGGCGCGGGCGCGGGGTTGAAGGCTGGAAACTCGCTGGCAGAGCGGTGACCAAACACCGGTGTAACAATCGGCGCATCCGGCCCAGCCGGCCGGTAGGGCTGGGTTTCCAGATTCAGCGGTTCACTGGGCGCTGATGGGGCTGGCCATTTCGGCAGATCGTCAAATGCCGGGGTCTCCGGCAGGGGGGCAAATGGCTTTGCCGCTTGGAAGATCGTATCATCCTCATCGGCCGCCGCTGGCGGTAAGGTGGCTTGCGGCAATTCAATCGGTGCTGAACTGCCCGAAAATTCAGGTGCAGGGGCCGAGGTCGCAGAAGCAAGATCAACCGGCTTGGCGACCATGCTGGAATCAAGGATCAGCACATCGTCCTCATCAGGTTCAACGTCTGCGGTACCAGACGTTTGGCCTGTTTCATCCTTCAAAATGCGGCGGATGGAGGCCAGGATCTCTTCCATTGAAGGTTCGCCGGAGCCGGAATTGGTGGGTTCGGTGCTTGGATCTGTCATTTTTCTATCTTTCAAGGCGTCGTTTGCGGCTTCGTCGCAGTCAGTAATGTGCCATCAGGAGCCAGTCCCGCATCCCGGTCAGCGGACTCACCAGTGCCAAACCCAGCATATTTAACTGCGTTGTAATAACGCAAATCATCATACTGTTGCACCGGAAGCCCCAGGTCGGTCGCGGTCAGTCTCCCAATAGCTGATGCTATTGTGTACGAGTTATTAACGAGTGTCGCTATATTTTGCACCTGTTGCACTTGCGAATTTAATAATAATTGCTGAGCGTTCAAAACATCCAGTGTGGTGCGGGTGCCGACAATTTCTTCCCGCTCGGTTCCATCCAGTGCGATGGCGTTGGCTTTAATCTCGACATTGGTGCTGACGATTGCCGCCTGCGAGGCCACAAACGCCTCCCAGGCCTGGGTTGCCTGGGCGTAGGCGGTGCGCTGCTGGTCTAGAATGGTCGCGAAAGCTTGCTGTTCTTTGGCCCGCGCCGCCCGGATGGCTGCATATTCTGAGCCACCCTGGTAGAGCGGTACCGTCAGTTGCCCCAGTACTGAGCCTCCCTTGGTGCTGGTTCCAGCGCCGGTTGGGTCAGCTTCCGTGAATGCCGAAGCTTGTAAGGTCACTTGCGGCAGCAGCGAGGAGAAGGCCACATCGACCGCATCCTTGGCGGCAGCATCGGCAAATTTGGCGGCCACCACATTCGGATTATTGGCCACCGCTGCTTGGGCTGCCTCCTCTTTGGATTTCACTGGCAGCGCCAAAGGCTGGGGCGGGGTTAAATCACCAGGATATTCACCAACCAACTGCCGGAAATTTTCGCGCGCAATTTGTAGATTACCCTTGGCGACCGCCACCTGCTCAACCGCCTGCGCCAATGATGCTTGCGCCTGCGCCACCGAGGTTAACGTAATTTCGCCAACATTAAACTGGTCCCGCGTGGCTTGTAATTGGCGGGCCAGAACGGTTTGGTTGTTTTGGTCCAGCGCCAGCACATGGGAATCGGTAATTACGGTCACGTAGGCATTCACCACGTTCAAAAACACGGCCTGTTCAGCTGCAAGTAACTGCGCCCGCGCCGCATAGACAGAGTTCTTGGCCTGCCGCGTCTCGTCGATCACCTTGCCGCCATTGTAAATGGGTTCGCTGACAGTGACCTGGCCGGTTTCGGGGTTGCCGGTTTGTTTGGAACGGACTTTAGTCTTTTGAAGGACTAAGGATGAACCCACAGGCACGAGTTGTTCAGAGTTCTGCTTCACCGTGCTCGACGAATGCCCGGCGGTGGCGCTGAGCGAAACCGTCGGCCGCCAGCCTGAGAGGGCGGTTGGCACATTTTCATCCGTCGCTCGCAAATTGGCGCGCTGTTCCTGCAGCGTTGCGTTATTCTCGTAAGCTTCTGTTAAAGCCTGGACCAAATTGGTTGGCGGACCACCAGCCGTGGTGGTGGGTGTTGCCGCTGAGACCATAACCGGTGCGGCAAATACACTGCCGAAAATAGCGATCCAACGCGCGATCATGTAAATTCCTTTTGCGAACCCGGGCCGTGGGCGCCGACGCCAGTCATGCAGGAAAGTGGGGCTGCAACCAATATCCAACCTACAGGTAGCCCGAATGTGTGATGGTCAGGCTTAAAAGACAAAAGCCGGTGCCACTTCAAATTCGGGCAGGATTTTTGCGGTACAATCGAAGATTTTCGTTGTCGCAAACTGGCCCCCGCTTGGTTTCGCAATCACGGCATGGCCCAGCGGTGCCCGATTACCAAAGCCGCTTGCAGGGTCTGCCAAAATAGCCACCACCACGCCTTCCGGGGCAAGTTGCGATGCCAGACTTGCTGGAATTTCCGGAACCGCGCCCTCAATCAAAATAGCCTCATAAGGACCATTGGCTGGCCAACCGGCAGCCAGCTTGCCGTTCACAAAGGTCACATTGGCCGGAACTGGGCCGGGGGTCAGGCTGGTTTGAGATTCGAGCGCGGTTACAACCGCGCCGCTGCTGGCCAAAATGGCAGCACCGTAGCCGGTTCCCGCACCAATCACCAAAATATGCGGCGGGTTGCTGGCCAGCACCAGTTGGGTGAGTTTGGCAATTAGCAACGGTGAGAGCATGGCGCGACCGCCCCCCAGGTCAATTTCAGCATCGGCGTAAGGGTGGCTGTGGCCCGGGGCAAACGTCTCACGGGCTAGGCTGCGCATGGCGGCGATGACACGTGCGTCATTCACCTGGTTGGGCCGAACCTGGCTATCGACCATATGAGCACGGGCGATGGCGGTCTCGGAGGAAGTCTCGGTCATGAAAACCCTTTGCATAACTGTGCCGTTAGCCACCTTATAGCGAAATGCGGCGGACAAACTCAACCGCCCACCGGATGACACTTGACCGCAAGGGCGGCGGCGGGGATATACGGCATCTCTAATGCCCCGATGGTCCGGTGGCAGAGTGGTGATGTAGCGGACTGCAAATCCGCGTATGCCGGTTCGATTCCGGCCCGGACCTCCAATTTATCCCCAATGCCAACTGCGGCTCCCCCAATCCTTACATGGCGTGGTGCGTTGCGGGGTTTTGAGACCCGTTTGCATTGACACAGCATCGACGCGTAGCTAGCATTTACATAACAAATGTTCGGCCAACGAACTTTCATATCGGAAACGTATCTGCGCTCTGGCGTTGAGATCGGTCCTGCAGGGGCGATCGTTCAAATACCAACCCGTATGAAGGTGCGCGAGCATGTGAGGTGGGGCTTAAGCCTCGGGTCTATTGAAAAAGGGATAACGCAATGCCGCATGATGTCACGGGCCAGCAACATTGGCATGAGCCAACCGGCGAAGTTGCCAAAGCCGGTTTTGGTACGTTCAAGAAAGTTGCCACCCCTTACGACGAATTCATGATGAGCGAAGGTATTCCGATCTTCCGCGAGCTGGGGATCGACCGCTGCCAGAACCTTCCCTTGTTGCCCTGGAAGCGGACCGGCGGACGCGGCACCTATGTGCAGCTATTTGGCACTGAGGGGAAATGGGGCTGCCATGTGGTGGAAGTACCTGGCTCCGGTGCACTGCACCCCGAAAAACACATGTATGAGGAAATCTACCTCGTGCTTGAAGGCCGCGGCACCACCGAAGTGTGGCTGGAGAATGAGACCAAGCGGCATATTTTTGAATGGCAGAAGGGCTCGCTATTCTCCATCCCGATGAATGCAATGCACCGAATTGTTAACGGCTCCTCAGCGCCGGCATTGCTGCTAGGCGGCACCACCGCGCCGGTTGTGATCAACGCCCTCAACAATGTGGAAGCGGTGTTCAATAATCCCTACGTGTTCCGAGACCGCTTCAGCGAGGATGATAATTTCTACAAGCCGCGCGAGGATATCGAACCAGACCCGGTGCGCGGCCTGGCTATGCGCCGGACCAATCTGGTGCCTGATGCCGTGAATTGTGATTTGCCGCTCGACAACCGCCGCTCGCCCGGCTATCGCCGCGTTGAGCCGTTCATGACCAATAATAGTTTTTATCTTTGGATCGGTCAGCATGAAAATGGCCGCTACTCCAAAGCCCATGCGCATACATCTGCCGCCGTGCTGATTTGCGTGAAGGGCAAGGGCTATACCTACACCTGGCCGGAACGCCTTGGCCCAACGCCGTGGAAAGACGGCCATGCCTCGCAAGTGCGCCGTCTGGACTATGAAGCCGGCGGTATGGTGACGGCGGCGCCCGGTGGGGCGCGCTGGTATCATCAGCATTTCAGCGTCTCGAAAGAGCCGTTCCGTTTGACGGCTTGGTTCGGCCCGCATTCGCCGGGCCGTGACCCTGGCCCGCCTGGCGAGAAGCACACAGACTACACCGCGATGGAGCTGCAAGATGGTGGCACCGCGATCCCGTACTGGCAGGAAGACCCCTTCATCCGGC
Source organism: Acidocella sp. 20-57-95 (assembly GCA_002255575.1). Taxonomy (GTDB): domain Bacteria; phylum Pseudomonadota; class Alphaproteobacteria; order Acetobacterales; family Acetobacteraceae; genus Acidocella. Next base: position 223,538 of record NCAT01000003.1, on the reverse strand, counting down.
AGGAATATGAAGCCCGTTTGAAGGAAGAAGGCGTGGTGTGCCGAATGGACCCGAAATTATACGAAAAGCCGGTCTAGTCAGCCTATGGATAATGATGTCGGCGGACGTTTGTTTTTCACCAATGCGCGCCGTAGCATTGTTGATGAAGATGAAATTCAAATCATCAGCGTCGGCATCGATATCGGGTCGTCCACCACGCATCTGGCGTTTTCCCGCATTACGTTGGAGCGGGTGGATTCCCATTATATCGTCTCGAACCGGGAAATATTGTTTGAGTCAGCGATTTTGTTCACGCCGTATCGTGGGGTGAATGAGATTGATACTGACGCGCTAGAGGCTTTTTTTGACGTGCAGTATCAGTTGGCGGGTATTGCGTTTGACAGCATCGACACGGGGGCGTTGATTTTAACAGGCACGGCGGTACGGCGCGATAATGCCCGTGCAATTGCTGAAATTTTTGCCAAGGCGGCAGGTAAATTCGTCTCGATCAGCGCCGGGGATGGCATGGAGGCGATTTTGGCGGCGCATGGTTCGGGGGCGGTGGCACTCTCGCACAAGGCCGATCATGATGTGCTGAACATTGATATTGGTGGTGGCACCACAAAGTTGGCGCGTTGCTATAAAGGTGAGGTGCGGGAATTTACGGCGATTGATATTGGCGCGCGCCTGATCGCGTTTGATGAAACGGGCATCGTGACAAGGCTGGAGCCAGCCGGCGCGAAATTCGCCCAAGATTGCGGGCTTGATGTCGCGGTCGGACAACATGTGCAGCCTGAAGCGCTTGATATGTTAGCCGATAAAATGACGGATTATCTCATGCCGGTGGTCAAGGCTGGGCCGCTGGACGATGAGATTAAAAATCTGCTGAGGCTGGATGCGTTGTCTGCATCGGCCAAACCTTCGCTGGTGGCGTTCTCTGGCGGTGTTTCGGAATATGTCTATGGCCGCGCTACGGTGGCGCATGGTGATCTCGGAGCGCGTTTGGCAAACCGTATTGCTGCAAAAATTGCTGAGTGGGGGCCACTGGTCGCGCCTGTGCCGCAAGGGATCCGTGCGACCGTCATCGGCGCGTCGCAATATACTGTGCAGGTGAGTGGTTCGACGATTTTTGTCTCTGATCTTGAGTTTCTGCCGCTGCGCAATGTGCCCACGATTATGTTAGCACCGGAATTACTTGTCGCTGATATCGATGCCGGTGCGATCGCTGCTGATATTAAACGTGCCATTGCCACCAGCGGCATAATGGAAGACCAGCAGGCTTTTGCGCTTGGCTATGCTTGGCAAGGCTCAGCCATGTATGGGCGGCTCGATGCGTTTTGCCGCGGTGTGGCAGAAGGGTTTTCCAATCAGATCGAACAAGGCCAGCCACTCATTTTAGTGGGGGATTGCGATATCGGGGGTTTGATTGGTCTGCATTTTGCCGAAGAAATGCAGATGCGTGGCAGGGTTGTTTCTATTGATGGTATTGCCTCGAAGAAATTCGACTTCATTGATATTGGTAAAATGCTTGAAGGTTCTGGTTCGGTGCCGGTGGTTATTAAGTCGCTCATTTTTCCCAGCTCCCATGCGCTAGGTCAGGTTGAGAAAAATTAAATCTTTGAAAGCCCAGCAAGCTACATGCTCTCAAAGCAGGTGTAATTATGGCTGAGAGACAAATCCATGCGGATGGTTTGCCCAGGCCGCAGCGCATTCTCGCATTTGCCGCCGTTTTGATTACGGTGATTCTAACCGTGATGGATCAGACGGTGGCAAACGTCGCTTTGCCAACCATCGCGACGGATTTTCACGCCACACCAACGGATGCAGTCGCCATTGTGAGCGCCTATCAATTGGCGATTGTGATGCTGATTTTGCCGCTATCGGCCCTCGCGGAAATTTATGGCTATAGGCTGGTCTATCTCTCCGGCATTGCTGTTTTCAGTGCCGCATCGCTTGCCTGTGTAATGGCGGATTCTCTTACCTGGCTCACCGTTGCCCGCGTTGTGCAAGGCTTTGGTGCCGCCGGCATCATGAGCGTGAATACGGCTCTTGTTCGCTATATTTTTCCGCAACATATGTTGGGGCGCGGGATTGGGATTAATTCAATGGTGGTGGCCATCGCTTCCACTATGGGGCCTAGTTTTGCCGGCATCGTGTTGAGCTTTGCCAACTGGCAATGGCTGTTTACGGTAAATCTGCCGCTGGGCATTATTTCGTTTGCGATAGGCTATCGAAACCTGCCTGCGAGCGACACGGTAAAGCGCCGTTTTGACGTCTTCAGTGCTATTTCGATCGCGCTATTTTTTGCAATGCTCATTACCACCATTCAAAGCTTCAGCAATAATGAACCGTGGCAGGTTTCCGCAACTGAGGCTGCGATTGGTTTGATAGCGATTACCTGGTCCGTGTTACGGCAACTGCCGCAACCAACGCCGCTATTGCCAGTTGATTTGCTGCGGCGGCCTATATTTGCTCTCTCGGTTGTTACCTCGATCACTTGCTTTACGGCTCAAATGTTGGCCTTGGTGGCTTTGCCGTTTTTCTTTGAGGCGAAACTTGGGTTTAACGTGACAGAAACCGGCTTGCTCATCATGACCTGGCCGCTCACCATTGCTTGTGTCAGCAGTATTTCAGGCCGACTTGCGGACCGTTACCCAGCGGCGATTTTAAACTTTTTCGGTCTCATTTGTTTGTCCACTGGGCTTACTTTGCTAAGCTTCCTTCCCCCGCATACTTCCTACATCAATGTGATATGGCGGATGATGATTTGCGGTATGGGGTTTGGGTTTTTCCAGCCGCCGAATAATCGCGTCATTATGACCTCGGCGCCCAAACCGCGCAGCGGCGCTGCAAGTGGCAGCATCGCAACATCGCGGATATTGGGGCAGGCGATGGGCGCTGCCTTGGCCGCACTGCTGTTGGCAAAACTAGGTTATCAAGGTGCTGTAACATCTCTCGATATCGGCGCGGCCTTTGCCGCGGCCGCCGCCTTCATCAGCCTGTTGCGTCTGGCGTAGCCAGGTTATTCGCGTACAGCCTGTGCCGTTGAGAGATCATGGCGCGACAAAACCGCGAGCACTTCCCATACCCGCTCCGGCGCAGGGTCGGCTTCCGGGTCGTTCATCAGATAATCTAGCTCGTCCAATTTTGACGTGTATTCAGAGATATTCACGGGCAAAACCTTTCCCTATAGCGATGAAGCTAAGGTTGCCTGATTTTAAGATATTGTGACAGTAAAATTTCAGTTCGAAGTCAAAAATTTTCGTGATTGGACAAACTTCATTCAATCCAGAAAATTTGCCACTTTTTCGATCACGCCCGACCAATCATAGGGCTGTTGCTGCCTAAAAAGTCGTACTGATTTATACCATGGCGTATCGTCCCGCCCCAATAGCCAGCGCCAATCCGGTGCGTACGGCAACACGAGGGAAGCTGGGATACCGCAGGCGCCTGCAATATGGGCGACCGATGTATCGATGGTCACCAGCCGTTCGACATTCTTTAAAATCGCCATCGTATCGGCAAAGTCGTTGATTTCCGGGCCAAGATTGATCAACGGTGTCGTCCCGAAATAGCTGCCTACCTGGGCAATTTGCTCACCTTTCTGCACTGTGACGATCGCAACATCAGGCCGCGCCAGTAACGGGGCGAATTGCGCCAGCTTCAAGGTACGTTTTTTATCATTCTTATGGGTTGGCCGCCCGGCCCAGACCAGAGCGATCCGGCGTTTGCCGGCCGGTACCAGCCGGTCGAGCTGTTCGGCCCAGTGTGCGACCAATTCGTTCTTGGGGTGCAGGTAGCCCTCGCTCATCGGAATATTATCGGTATCAATTCCGGCCAGCCGGGGCAGTCCAGAGAGTGGAATATAGGCGTCGAACTCGCCGGTCAGTTCCCAGCGCGTAACAATCCGCCCGATACCGGGAATTTGCCGTAAAATGGAGGTGAGTTCGCCGCTACAGGCCAGCACCGGGGCCGGGGCGATTTGCGCCGCCCAGGGAATGAAGCGGCCAAATTGCACGCAATCGCCAAAACCTTGGTCGGCCACCAGCAACAATTTACCGGGTGCAAGCTTTTGCCCTTCCCATTGCGGCTTATCGGTCTTGGGCAACATGCCCTCGGCCTGTTTTAGCTTAAAACGCCATTCATAGGCCTCCCAGCCATCCTTCATTTTGCCGCCCAGCAGCAGGGCCTCAGCACGTTCGAAATGCGCCTCGGCAAAATCCGGTTCCAGCGCCAGCGCCTTGTCGCAAATCCGGACTGACTCTTCGAGCTCTAATCGCTCGTAATGGATCAGCGCTAGATTGAAATAGGCCCGGCTATCCTCCGGTGCCAATTCAACGGCGCGGCGCCCAGAGGTGACTGCGTCATCCAGCCGCCCGGCGCCACGGTAAATTTCGCACATATTGCGGGGATATAAAGCCACATCGGGGGCAAGCGCGATGGATTTTTCCATCCTAGCAATGGCCTCTGCAATTTTGCCCTGCCGGTAGAGAATAATGCCCGAGAGATGCAGCACATGCGGGTGTTCTGGCACCGCCGCGAGCACACGATCGGCCAAAATGCCAGCATCATCCAGGCGGTTCTGTTGCTCCAAGCGGGAGATTTGCGCAATCACGTCGGACAACGCCACGCGCTGCTGGCCGGGCTTTAATGGCTCTTCGCCGCTTAAAATCGCCTCGGAACTCATTGTGCGTCTCCATAGCCCAGAGCCTCGATCCATGGCGTCAACACGGGCCGTATATCGCTGAATAATTGTGGTACCTGCGCTTCAAATAGGCGGTGCCGGTACAGGCTGCGTTCATGCACGGGTTCTTGCATCACCACATGCGCCGGCACCCGTGCAATTGGCTGAAATGCATTGGCCTTAATGGCAATTTTACTCGGCAGTTTCAGCGGTTCAGTGCTGATGAATTTCACAATCGATGCCAGTGCGCCAGCCGGGTCGGCCACCAAAGCCTCATAACGCAGCGGCAGGTAACGTAAGGTCAGTTGGCCCCGAAAATGTTTTATCAGCGACATCGTCACATCATAATGCCGCGCCAAGGCCGGCATCGAAACGCCGCAATTGGCCTCCAGCTTGCGGTCCTGTGCGAAATTAGACAGCACCACATCAAGCGGGTGCCGCAGCATGTGAATGATCGGTGCGGTTGGGAATAACAGTTTGATCAATCCTAAATGCCAGTGATTATCAGCGGCACGGTCGATGACAAACTTGGTATCCGGATTGATGACACCATCGGATTGTAGGGTTACAAAATACTGGTCGCGCAGCAAGGCAAGTTGGCTGGCGCCATCACCAAGCGCGAGATTTTCCAACAGGCTTGGATAGCCAAGCTGGCTCTCATCGCTCACCAAATTGCCGATCCGCTTGGTTAGCTCTCCCATCGCCCCAGCCTGATCCGCAGCGGTAAATCCTGAAACCTTGCTGAGCAATTGTTCGAGCAGTGACGTACCAGAGCCGGGAAAGCCAAGTAGGAATACCGGTTTGGGGCCATCTGTTTCGGGCGCACGCGGCAGGTTTTGCATCCGCTCGGCGGTAAAAAACGCCCGATATAGTTCGGATTTTTGTACCCCCTCTTTCGGGTCATAGCGCTGGCCGTAACGCTCGCGCTGCATCTGCCGTCCCATCGCAAAGGCTGCGACGGCGTCTTCAATATTTCCAAGCCGTTCGGCTGCCTGGCCGCGGGCCGCTAGCTCTGGTGGCATCAGGCTTTCCAAGCCGCCGCTCAACCGGTTGATGACGTCCTCGAACTTGCCCAGCCGTAAATCCATCAAGGCGCGCAGCAGCCGCAAGGTGCGGTCCTGCGACCATTTCGCCAAGGCGTCATCCAGCAACTTTATGGCCTGCGGCACGTGTTGACGGCCGGCTTCCACTTGCGCGAATCCCCCCACGCCGCGGGCATTATCAGGACGCAGCCGCAAAGCTTTTTCGTAAGTCGTCGCGGCTTCGTTTAAGCGCCCCTGCTGCTTCAGATTCCAGGCGAGGTTTGCGAGCACCGTGCCATCATCCCGCTCAAGCAGATTGACCGCCTTGCGATAATGCACCTCACCGGCACGTATTTGCCCGGTTTCGGTTAGCACTACGCCCAATACGTGATGGGCATTGGCATCACGTGGGGTGAGTTTCACAGCCGCACGGGCAGGGGTGGCGGCATCAAGGTGGCGGCCTTGTGCCACTAGCATCTGTGCCAGTTGCAAATGCGCCGCCGCCGCCACGGCGTTATTTTCCGCGGGAAGTTCGGTCAGCCGCCGGGCCAGAATTTCAGCGGCTTGCTGTTTCCCCTCAGCTTTACGGATTTCAAACAATACCCGCAGCGCCATCCGCTGGTTCGGGGCCAGATCGAGGATTTTAAGCGCCAGAGCCTCAGCCTCGCGGTATTTTTTTTCGTTAAACAGGCCAATCGCTTCGGCGGCCTTGGCGTTGATAAGCTCTAACGAGCCTTGGTCTGGTGCGGCTGCCATATCGGCATTGCAGCAGCGCACGCTGCGCAGACCGCTGCCGCACGTACAAATTTCAGTGTTCAACATTCTGTTATCGCCGTCTCGCCTGCCTGAATGTCGCGAGTATGGCGTGCTTTACGAAACATCACAACGCACTGGAAAATCAAACAAATTCAAAGGTTTTTGTTAACGCAACTCATTCTCAATAAGATATAATCAGGTTGACGAACAGTTGCTGTGCCGCCACATGGGCGGCTGACAGGAGACAATATCATGCGTGACTTTTCGGAACTGAGCGAACGCGAGGTGCTGGCGCTGGCCATTGGGTCAGAAGAGGAAGATGGTCGAATCTACAACGACATTGCCGAGCGCCTGCGCGAGGAATACCCGGCTTCATCGACCGTGTTTAGTGAAATGGCTGCCGAGGAGACTGAGCACCGTCACAAGCTGCTCGATTTGTATAGGGAAAAATTCGGCGAGCATATTCCGCTGGTCCGCCGTCAGGATGTGCGCGGCTTTTTAACGCGCAAAGCGGTTTGGCAGCTCCCCAAGCCGAGCATCAAGGACGTGCGGACGCTGGCTGAAAGCATGGAGAAGGAAACGCAGAATTTTTATCGTCTGGCGGCCAGCCGCTCCACCGATGCCTCGATTCGCAAATTACTCGGTGATTTGGCGGAAGCCGAACAGGCGCATGAACACCGGGCCGACCAGTTGCAGGCCAAAAACCTAACCGATGCTGCGATTGCGACCGAGGATGAAACCGCCCAGCGGCAATTTGTACTGCAATATGTTCAGCCGGGCCTGGTGGGGTTGATGGATGGTTCCGTTTCGACATTAGCCCCAATTTTTGCGGCGGCTTTTTCCACCGGCCACCCAATGGCAGCTTTCGTGGTCGGGCTTGCCGCCTCAATCGGGGCTGGCATTTCGATGGGGTTCGCTGAGGCTTTGTCCGATGACGGCAGCTTAACCGGCCGTGGCACGCCGATTTATCGCGGCCTTATTACCGGTGCCATGACCACTTTGGGTGGGCTCGGCCATACTTTGCCTTTCTTAATCCCCAATCTCTGGACCGCTTTGATTGTAGCATTCTGCGTGGTGGTGGTGGAGCTTTCCGTGATTTCTTGGATTCGTTGGAAATATATGGATACCTCGCCAATCCGCGCGACCTTGCAGGTGGCTCTAGGTGGCGCGTTGGTATTTGCGACGGGTGTGATTATCGGGAATGGTTGACGGGTCTGGCGGCGGTTGACGGGTAACGTAAGCCGTATCACTAATACGTTAACCATAATCGCCGCCAATTTTACGAGATCGAGGAAATCCCATGTCACTGCCGCAAGTGCTGAAAGGCCGGTTAAGCGTTCCGGTTATCGGTTCGCCGCTATTTATCATTTCCAACCCTGATCTCGTCGTCGCGCAATGCACATCCGGCGTGGTGGGTTCATTCCCGGCGCTGAATGCCCGGCCGAAGGAAAAGCTTGAGGACTGGTTTAAGCAGATCACCGAAAGGCTAGGCGCCTGGGACGAGGCGCATCCGGATAAGCCGGCAGCGCCTTATGCGGTCAATCAGATTGTGCATCGTTCTAATGAACGGCTGATTCACGATGTTGAATTATGTGTGAAATATAAGGCACCGATCGTTATTACGTCACTCGGTGCGCGGCCGGAAGTTTACGAAGCGGTGCATTCTTATGGTGGCATCGTGTTGCATGACATTATTAATAACGAGTTTGCCAAGAAAGCGATTGAAAAGGGGGCAGATGGCTTGGTCGCGGTTGCCGCTGGGGCTGGTGGTCACGCCGGAGTGATTTCTCCGTTCGCGTTGGTGCAGGAAATTCGCGAATGGTTTGCTGGGCCCATCGCGCTCTCAGGCGCGATCGCCAATGGTGCTGCTGTGTTGGCAGCTCAGGCTTGTGGGGCGGACCTTGCTTATATTGGTTCGGCGTTCATTGCCACCACCGAGGCGAACGCCTCTTCTGCTTATAAGCAGGCAATTGTGGATGGTTATGCCAACGATATTGTCTATTCCAATCTGTTTACCGGCGTGCATGGCAATTATTTGAAACCCAGCATTAAAGCCGCCGGCCTTGACCCGGATAATTTACCTAACGGTGACATTTCCACGATGAATTTTCACGAAGGCACCACCAAAGCCTGGAAAGATATATGGGGTTCTGGCCAGGGTATTGGCGCCGTGAAAGAAGTGACCAGCACAGCTGATTTGGTGGCGCGCCTGACACGGGAATATGTAGCGGCAAAAGCTAGGCTCTGCTCACCCAATCTTGCGTCATAAAAATGCAACTTCATTAAAAAAATTTAGGGTTTCACTGCAACTGTAGGGAGTGACGTGGTCTTCATAGACGTTGTTTTGCGTGTTACCGTTCGGTAACTCGGAGACGTTGATGCGGCCTGCTAAATCTGAACCTGTGACCCCCGAAGGCCAGACTGGAATTCTGGCGGCGAATAACGTCGAGTTTGTGAAATTGACGCTAAGTCAGTTGCCACGGACGCTATCGTCTCATGCCACGTTGCATGTCGGGTTCGACCAAAGTGCCAATTTTACTGTCAACGTTGATGCCGGGGTCGGCGTGACGTTGCCGATGGTCACATCACCGCCAGCACCCCCCTCAGCGCACGCCCTTATTGCTGGCGCTGTCAGTTCCTACTTTGGCTATGGCTTTCAATCTTCGGCGGCGGCTTTGCAGGTTCCAACCGCTGTCAGCCAGTTTGCTGCTGCCACTGGCGGCGTGCTGAACGGCGCCGGTTTAAAAATCGGCGTTTTGTCTGATAGCTTCAATTTGCTGGGCGGGGAGGCGGCGGCGATTGCCGGCGGCTATCTGCCTGCCGCCAGCATGATCCACATTATCGCTGAAGGTGCTGCTGGTGGGCGCGATGAGGGTATGGCGATGGCCGAACTCATTCACGCCATCGCACCTGCGGCGCAAATTTATTTCTACACAGCGACCAACAGCCCAAGCGACTTTGCCAACGGTATTACAACGCTCGGCTCGCTCGGGTGCAATGTCATTGTTGACGATGTTGCCTGGACCAACGAGCCATTTTACCAAAATACCGGTACCATCACCCAGGCGATTGAAAATGTTGTCGCGAGCGGCGTGAGTTACTTCACAGCCGCCGGCAACGGGGCGAATAATTTCTACGAAGGGGCTTTTAGCCCGATCGGCACTGGTTTTAACCTGCCGGGCATTGGCACGGTGACCACCGATAACGTCTCGAATGGCTCACCTTACGAGGCCGTGTCGCTGCAAACCAATGCGTATCTCGATTTCACGGTGCAATGGACGCAGCCGTTTGGTGCCAACAGTTACGATCTCGGGGTTGGCCTGTTCAGCTATAATGCGGCTACCGGCTACACGTTGGTCGATAATTTCACCACGGGCGGCTTAACCTCAGACCCGTTGCTGAGCGTGCAGAAGCAAGAGTCTCTGACCGGCGGGACCTATTACTTAGCGTTTTATGAAACAAACTCGATCCCCGTGTTAGGCACCGTGGCCACGCCGGGCGAATTCAAAATGATCTTTTTTCAAGATAGCACGGCTACCTTTACCGGCGTTGGTGCAGGTGTTGGCTCAGGTGCGGTCTATGGTCATGCGTTAGCCACGGGCGCCAATGCGGTCGCGGCTGTGGCGGTGGGTCAGACACCTTCGCAAGGCGTGTCGCCACCGGTGGTTCAGACTTTCAGCAGCTACGGAACCGGCAAGACCTACCTCGATGCAAATGGTACGCTGCTTTCAACGCCGGTGGTTGACCATGCCCCGGTTTTTGCCGCCCCCGACGGCTCTGCCACGAGTCTTTCGCCGCCATTTGCAAATTTTTTCGGGACCTCGGCGGCGGCGCCGAACGCGGCGGCTGTTTCATTGTTGGTTTTGCAAGCCGACGCCCGGTTGTTGCCAACACAGATGACCTATGTGCTGGAACGGTCAGCCATTCCCACGGCGAGCACGGTTACGGGCGGCGCTGGCCTTATCCAAGCCCCGGCGGCGGTGGCCAGTGCTGTCACTGCCGCCAGTACGCCGATCTGGACGGCACAAGGCGGGTCAAATCTTTGGTCAGTTGCGGCCAACTGGTCTGATAATGTGCTGCCTGGCAGCACCAGCACTGCCAGCATGACCGATGGGCTCGGATTATTCACCGGCACTTACACCGTGCTTGATAACGTATCGTCTCTCACCATCGGCGGGTTGCTGGTGGATGGCGGTACCTTCCTGACCGCCGTGCCGGAACTCACGATCGCGGCGGCGGATATTTTATCGACCGGTGCGCTGACATTAGGTCATGGCAGCATCGATGTTCTCGGCACGCTGATCGACAATGCGGCTCTGACGGCGGGCAGTGCAGCCGGCACGCTGGTGATTGGGTCTGCCGGAGAACTAACGGTCGGGACCACGCTGGCGGCCGAGACGATCAATTTTTCCGGCACTGGTGGCCAGTTATTGCTCGATGCGGTAACGACAAATTTGATTTCCGGCCTCGGCGCCACGATTTCCGGCTTTGCTTATGGCGACAAAATTGACCTCGCTGGGCTTGCTGTTACCTCAGTGAGTTCGGTGCATGTTTCGGGCTCAACGGTGCTGCTGGCCAATGCCTCCGGTTCCACGCTCGCGCAGCTAAACATAACCGGGCAGACCAGTGGCGGGCTGAGCGTTATGGCGGACAGCACTGGCGGCACAATTCTGTATGATAACGCATGTTTCTGCACCGGCACCCGCATCCTGACAGTGCGTGGCGATATCGCGGTGGAAAAACTGCGCATTGGCGATGGGGTGATTACGAAAGACGGCGAGGTTATGCCGATTAAATGGATCGGCCACCGGCGGCTGGATATTTCACGCCACCCAAATCCAGAAAAAGTTCGTCCTATCCGCATCGCTGCCAACGCGTTTTCAGATGGCGTGCCTTGGCAGGATTTGTGGCTCTCACCGGACCATGCGATTGCGCATAATGGCTATCTGATCCCGGCGAAATCATTGATGAATGGCGCCAATATAACCCAAATCCCGCAGCGCCACGTAACCTATTACCATATCGAACTTGACCAGCACGCCATTTTGTTCGCCGAGCGGCTGCCTGCGGAAAGTTATTTGGACACCGGCAACCGCGATTGTTTCGACAATGGCGGTACTGTTGTCCGGCTGCATCCGGATTTTGCGCAATCCCTACGAGAGCAAAATTCCTGCGGCATATTTGCCGAAGCTGGTCCGGTGGTCGCCTCGCTGCGCGACCGGGCCAAAGCGCGTTTTGCCGCGGATAGAACAGCGAGGCGGAGCGGATCGCGTTAGGCGGTTGGGTCGATCCACCCGATATGACCGTCGCTGCGGCGATACACCACATTCAACTGGTTGTTCTTTTCGTTACGGAACATCATCACCTGCTGAAACGACAGGTCCAGCCGCATCACCGCATCGCGAACTGTCAGTGTTTCAATTAAGGTATCTGATTCCGCGATGATGGTGGCGTGCAGCGTATCGGGTTCAACAGCGTGCGCATGGCCGTTTATTGCAGGCGCTGGCACATCTTCGATTTCGTCGTCGCGTAAGATATATTGCTTACCAGCTTCTGGCTGCGCCGGTGGCGTGGCGCTGCGTGCATGTTCATTTACCCGGCGCCGGTAGCGGCGCAAGCGCTTGGCGATATGTTCGGCGGCGTCATCGAACGCGGCGCGCGCATCGCCTGCTTCGCCTTCACCACGTACGGTAACACCACGCCCCGCATGGACATTTATATCGCAGGTGAAAAAACTTCTCGCCTTGCTGAATGTCACATTGGCTTGCAGCGCGTGGTCAAAATATTTGTTGGTGATGACATCCAGATGATCCGAAACATGCACACGCAGTGAATCAGACAATTCTACCTGTTTACCAGAAACCGTGAGCTGCATTTTTAGTACTCCCTTGGGCCAGTCATTCCGGCTTAATCGTGCCGCCTTGGCGTGGCGCCCTGTATGTGGGGCTTAGCCTGGCAGCCGGTGGTAAAGTCGGCGTAAACTACGCGGCCGACAATTTCTCCCGTTTGCGCTGCGCTGAGCCGGGAATGCGCATCGCTTCCCGGTATTTGGCCACGGTACGGCGTGCTATGTCTATGCCTTCTTTCTGTAATATCTGCGCAACGGCGTCATCTGACAAAATTTCTTTTGGGTGTTCGGCCATAATCAGCGTCTGAACACGGCGGCGGACGGTCTCGGCGCTATGGGTTTCGCCGTTAGCGCCGGCAATCGCGGTGGTGAAGAAAAATTTCAGCTCGAATATACCGCGCGGGGTGGCGATGGATTTATTTGAGGTCACCCGGCTGACGGTACTTTCATGCAGCTCTACTTCGGCCGCGATATCGCGCAGGGTCAGCGGCCGTAAATGGCTGATGCCATGGCGGAAAAACCCGTCCTGGCGGCGCACGATCTCGGCAGAAACCCGCAAAATAGTTTGGGCACGCGACTCCAGGGCTTTCACCAGCCAGGTCGCCCCCTGTAACTGCTCTGAGAGGAAGCTTTTGGTCTCGCGCGACGCCGAGGTAACCATTTTGGCATGAAATCCCCGCCTGATGAGCAGGCGCGGCATGGTTTCTGGGTTGATCTCCAGCATCCACTCATGTTCGCCCTGCACGGTTTTAGGCATGGGGCGCATCAGCACGTCGGGGATCAGGGGGCGGATGGGTTCAATATCGTATTGCGCGCCCGGTTTGGGGTCGAGGCGCTTAATCTCGCTGATCATGTCGGCAAGGTCGGCGGCGTCGACCCCGCAGCGTTCCATCAGAATTTTCAGGTCACGCCGCGCCAGCAACTCCAGATGATCGAGCAAAGTTGCCATTGCCGGGTCCAGCCGGTTTTTCTCAGCCAGTTGCACGGCCAGGCATTCGCGCAAATCGCGGGCGAAAATACCGGTTGGCTCAAAGCGCAACATGATCTGCCGCACCGCCTCCAGCCGCTCGAACGGAATATTCAACGTGGCAGCAATGGCTTCGGGCGTTTCAGCCAAGCGGCCGGCGGCATCCAGCCGGGCGATCAAGGCGGTGGCGATCACGCGCTCCAACTGGGTTTTGAAGGCCAACCTTGCCTGCTGTTCCAGTTGTTCGCGTAAGTTTGGCTTGCGCTCGGCCAGGCTATCGATCAGGCTCCAGCCATCATCGTCTTCGCCGTGCCCTTGATAGGAACCGCCACCATCTGAATTGGTCCCAGCATCGTAGCTGTTGGTGGTGTCGATATCGAGCGGGGCCTCATTGCCACCGGGCAGTATGCCTGAGGCAGCAAAGCTGGCAGCATCGAAGCTCTCTGGTAATGGCGCCAGCGTGGGCGCCTCCGCAATCGGGCCTTGATCGGTTGATATATCCGCGTGCGCAAGCAGCGGGTTCTTGAGAAGCTCTTCCTCGATAAACTGGCTGGCTTCGATGTTCGAATATTGCAGCAATTGGATCGCCTGCCGCAATTGCGGCGTCATCACCAGAGACTGCGACTGCCGCAGATCGAGACGGGGGCCAATAGACATGGGCAAAGCGTAACCTAAAACAGCACAATGACCAATGTTTTTTGGCCCGAATTGTGCATATACAAAGTTATATTTTTAAATTATATTATTTGGGTGCGCTAATGGTGCCGGTATTTTTTATAAATTATACTTAAAATTCAGTACTATACACTTTGTTTTGCACGCTGCGCATCAATTCACATGCTGAATTTTTCGCCCAAATAAACGCGGCGGACATCCTTATGGGCAACCACTTCATCGGGTTTGCCCTCCATCAGCACCTGACCATCATGCAGAATATAGGCTCGGTCGATGATCTCCAGCGTCTCGCGCACATTATGATCCGTGATCAGCACGCCAAGGCCGCGATGCTTCAAGTGCGACACAAGGTCACGGATTTCACCCACCGCGATCGGGTCGATCCCTGCGAGTGGCTCATCGAGCAGGATGTAATTCGGGCTCGTTGCCAAGGCGCGGGCAATTTCCACGCGCCGCCGTTCGCCGCCTGAAAGGGCCAAAGCCGGGGTGCGGCGCAGATGCGAGATACCAAATTCTGCCAACAGCGCGTCTAGCATTGCTTCGCGGCGGTCATGGTCAGCTTCCACCACGTCGAGGGCTGCCATAATATTCTGTTCAACATTCAGGCCGCGAAACACGCTGGCTTCCTGCGGCAGATAGCCGATTCCAAGCCGCGCCCGCCGGTACATTGGCAGGCTGGAAATCTCCGCGCCATCAAGCATAATCCCACCTGTGTCAGGCTGGATCAGACCCACGATCATGTAGAAGGTCGTGGTTTTGCCGGCACCGTTGGGGCCCAATAATCCGACGGCCTCACCGCGGCGTACAGTGAGGGAAACATTGCGAACCACCGGGCGTTTTTTAAACTGCTTGCCCAAGCCACGGGCGATCAAGCCGCCATGGGATTCAACGACCCGGAACGCTTCGCTCATTTATTTATCGCCGGCGCGCTATTCGGCGTAACGGTACCCGCAACCTGCCCACCTGGGGCGGCCAGAAGAGTGGCCACGCCAGTCTTCATATTCACCAGCGCGTCACTGCCACTAAGCTGGTTTGGCCCGCTGATAATGTGAACATTGCCGCCAAGGCGAGCCATATCAGGCCCCGGTAGATACACGCCGGAATCGCCGGTTGCGGTTTGGGTTGGCGTGTGGATCACAACATGCCCGATCGCATCCACCTTTTGTAGCTTGCCGGCCTGGCCAAGCATGTCAGGGGTGTTATTAGACTTGGCCGTTGTGGCTGGAACTGGTTTGCCGCTTGGCGGCGGTGGCGCCAGATAGCCGATTAGGGTGTCGGCCGTGATCGAGCGTCCGTCATCGGCAACAATGAGCGCTTTACCGCGGGCAATAGCCTCGCGCTTCACCGAATAATATTCGATCGCATCGCGCGCGGTAATCACATCATGCAGGGTCGTCAGCTTCAAATGTGTACCGGTCAGAACCAGAACCGCATTGTCCATGTTGTAAACAGCATGGTCGCCATAGGCGTTATCGGTAGGCGTGGAGATATGCACATTGCCAACCGCTTCGATTTCATAAATCTCGGAGTTACCGTTATTCAATACCGATTCCGGGTCGCTGGCTGCAGCTGGTTTGGCCGGGCCGGTCGCCGCGGGGTCTGCGGCTGTCGTTGCCTTTTTGCGGTAATGCGCGATGAGCTGGTCCGCCCGCACAGTCACCTCGCCACGCACCGCCTGCGCGCTACCGGTCGCGATCACTTCCTGGTCGCTCTGCCGCCACTCAATACCCTGTTTGGCGGTAATCTGGATCGGCAAAGGGGTACCTGCTGCAGGGCTGGCGGCGCCGGACTGACCCTGTGCAAAGGCCGCCGATATCATCAGAAATGAAAAGCCAACAATCCAGAACTTCATTGTGCCGCCGGGCCGTTTGTTGGATTCAGGTTCAATGTCGCGGGGCCGTTGAAGATCACGTCGGCGCCGCGTTGCGTTAGATTAAAACCGCCGGCTGCATTCAATGTGCCAAATGGGCCCTGTGCCTGCACAGGCGAATGGCTGTTGGCTTCGCCCTGCTTGAGGTCAATCTTGGCGTCTGGCGCTGTCATCGTCGTCCCATCGTTGCGGTACAGAGTCACATTGCCATTCAAGCCAAGCGTCTGCGATTTCTGATTGAATAATCCAGAGTCTGACCTGAGCATTAACCACGCCCCGGACGTTAATGAAATATCTCCCTGTGGTTTAGAGAGCGCAACATCGTCCGTTCCCTGGTCTTGCGCGGTATTGGCAGTCACGGTGAAAGGTTGCCCGTGCTGGTCGAGCCCATGATATTGCGCGTTCGACATTTCCGAACCCGACGCCTGGGCATTCGGCTGTACTTTATAAGTCACCCGGTCAGCACCTGGTCCGGCCTTCATGCTTGGGGCAATGGCAAGCGCGACCAACAGCAGCATCGCACCAATCGGCAACACGGCTTTGGTCACGGCAACCATGCGGGTGCGGCGCGTAATGGCGGGGATTGAGCTTGGGCTGTCGCGGCGCAGGCTCTCCAGAATGCGCTCACGGGCTGATTGCGGGGCGGGGCTCATGCCAGGCCTGACCTTAGCAAGTCATGAATATGTAAAATGCCGCGCACCATCTTACCCTCATCCACCACGAATAAGGCGGTAAAAGGGCGGGAGGCCATATTCATTTCGCGCAGCGCTTCTTCCGCCAACGCGTCTGGCCCGATGGTTTTTGGCGTAACATTCATAATTTCATCGACGGTCTTGCCAAGCAAATCGGGTCCCATATTGCGGCGCAAATCGCCGTCGGTGACGATGCCTAATAACTTGTGTTGATCATCAACAACGGCGAGCGA
The DNA here is from genome assembly GCA_002255575.1 of Acidocella sp. 20-57-95. GTDB lineage: Bacteria > Pseudomonadota > Alphaproteobacteria > Acetobacterales > Acetobacteraceae > Acidocella. Next base: position 206,812 of record NCAT01000003.1, on the reverse strand, counting down.
GCCAAAGCGCTTGGCCGTCATCGTAATCAGTGCGCGGTCCATGGTGGTACCGGGGTTTACCAGCGGCAATTCATCGCCTTTATGCATTAAATCGCGCACCCTTTTCAGCCGGGCGCCTAATTTGCCGCCGGGGTGAATGTCGCGAAAATCTTTCGCCGAAAAACCGCGCCGCGCGAGCAGTACCACCGCCAGCGCGTCTCCCAGTGCCATTTGCATGGTGGTGCTGGTGGTGGGGGCCAAGCCAATCGGCCCTGCTTCTGGGGCGTTGGGGAGGATCAATGCAATATCAGCCGCCGTGCCGAGCGTGCTTTCGGCGACCGAGGTGATGCCGATCAGCTTCAGTCCAATACGGCGGGCATGCGCGATAATCGCCGCCAATTCAGTGGCTTCGCCGGAATTAGATAGCGCAATCACGGCATCCCCGGGGATAATCATGCCAAGGTCACCATGCGCAGCCTCAGCTGGGTGCACGAATAACGCTGGGCTGCCGGTGGAGGCGAGGGTAGCGGCGATTTTGCGCGCAACATGGCCGGATTTGCCCATGCCAGTGACCACCACCCGGCCGGAAATACCAAATAAATGGTTCACGGCATCACAAAAAGGCGCCCCCAGGCTTTCGCCCAAGGCGGTTAAAGCGGCCGCTTCGGTCTTCAGCACGTCGCGCGCAATGGCTAAATCGACGACCTGCTCATCAGCGGACTTTTGTTTCACAGCGGCGCCCGCATGCGGGAGCGGCAGGTTTTTGTCGCCGATATCCATACCGACGGTATGAAGAGCGGGCAGCATATGGTCAACAGATGGTTTCGCAACCCAGTGTAACAGCGGCGCAATCTGCCTGCCGCCTAATGGTGGAACAAGTCCGGGTCGCCATAGCCGAGCAGGTCTAGCTTCGCGAGGGTGGGCAGGAATTGATAGGCTGCTTGCGCGATATCCAACCGGTTTTCCCTTACCAGCAATGCTTCCAGCTTCTGCCAAATCGTGTGCAGATACAGCACGTCTGATGCTGCATAGGCCAATTGCTCGGGCGTGAGCTCCAGGCTGCCCCAATCGCTGGTCTGCTGTTGTTTGGAGAGATCAACCCCGGCCATGTCGCGTGCGAGGTCCTTCAAACCGTGCCGGTCAGTATACGTGCGCACCAGTTTGGACGCGATTTTGGTGCAGATGATGGGTGCTGTCACCACCCCTAGGGCATTGTACAAAGCCGCCACATCAAACCGGGCAAAGTGGAAGATTTTGGTAACTGAAGGGTTTACCAGCAGCGCCTTCAGGTTCGGGCAATCAGTGCCTTTGCCCCCCAGAGCGGGGGGAATGATCTGCACCAGATGCGCCGTGCCGTCACCGGCGGAAAGTTGCACCAGGCAAAGCCGGTCGCGGCGCGGGTCTAGCCCCATGGTCTCGGTGTCGATGGCGACACTGCCCCCGAAATCGATATCTGCGGGAAGATCGTGCTGATGCAGGTGAATTGTGCCGCCACTCATGAAAATGATGCTCGCCATAGAGGGATTTGAATTTCAGAAACAAATGGTGCCCTGGAGAAGACTCGAACTTCCACGACCTTGCGATCGCTAGCACCTGAAGCTAGTGCGTCTACCAATTCCGCCACCAGGGCACCGTGTTTACGCACCCAAAACTGTGGTGCGAGCGCGCGATGTAGCGGCGGCTGCGTGCAGCGTCAACTGCGGCTTGAGACAAGGCAGTCGTCAGCCTACAACGAGCCGCATTCAAAAAGGGTTTTTTCAGCATGGCAATTAGTGTGAAGGACCGCAAATTGGCGGTGGTATTTGGCGGTTCTGGGTTTATTGGCCGCTATGTGGTCAAGCGTCTGGCCGCCGCCGGCTATATTGTGCGGGTGGCGGTGCGCGATACGGAAGCAGCCTTGGTGCTGAAGCCGATGGGCGGCGTTGGCCAGATTGTGCCGCTTTATGCCCCCACTAGCCAGGAAGCCTTGGTGGCCCGCGCCACCGAAGGGGCCGAGCTGGTGGTGAATCTCACGGGCATTCTGGCCGAATCCAAAAAGGATGATTTCTATCGCGTTCATGCTGAAGGGGCAGGGCGGATTGCCCGGCTGGCGGCAAGCTCGGTCGCACAGCGTTTGATCCAGGTTTCCGCCATTGGCGCCGACGCAAACAGCCCCAGCGACTACGCCAAAAGCAAGGCCCAGGGTGAAGCAGCCGTGCGTGCTGCGTTCCCGCGGGCGACGATTTTACGGCCCTCTATCGTCTTCGGTGCTGAGGACGCGTTCTTCAACCGCTTCGCCGCCATGGCTGCAATCTCTCCAATAATCCCAATCGTTTCGGGTGCCACTAAGTTTCAGCCTGTTTATGTGGGCGATGTCGCAGATGCGGTGATGGCGGCGAGTCAGATGGATGCAACCGGTGGGGTATTCGAACTTGGTGGACCCGAGGTGAAGAGTTTTCACGATCTGATTGCCTACATGCTTCGTATCATCGGTAAGTCGCGCCAAATCATTGACCTGCCGTTGCCACTAGCGCGGTTCCAGGCGGCGTTGCTGGAACGTCTGCCCGGCAAGCTGCTGACCCGGGATCAAATCAAACTTCTGCAAACGGATAATATTGTCGTGCCCGGGGCGTTGGGGCTTTCGGATCTCGGCATTGTCCCGACCCCCATGGATATGATCGTACCAAACTACTTAAGCTGTTACCGTCAAGGTGGACGCCGGAGGTCGGAATATCGAACATAGGACGCATTTCGGACCTAAAATTAGGCAGTTTACCGACCTTGTTTCTCGACAAGCAACAGATTGGGTTGAAATAGGACACGGGTTCTGTCGTAGTTTGTAAAAAATTCTGGTAATCAGCAAAAAACTACGTTATGACACGCGTCTCGATATCGCAGCGCAACATTGCGCTGCTGACTCTTGCCGGAAGGAAGACGTGCCATGGCCGAAAAAATGCTGCAATTTACGCATTTGCCGCAGAAAACCCCTGAAAAACGGGCAATCGGCGAGCGCGCGGCCGACTTCGACGAAATTTACAAGCGCTTCGATGTGCAATCGGCCAAGGCACAAGCCAGCCGGTGCAGCCAGTGCGGTATTCCGTTCTGCTCGGTCCATTGCCCGCTTTCCAACAATATTCCTGATTGGCTGAAGCTGACGGCCGAGGGGCGCTTAGAGGAAGCGTACGAGATTTCATCGGCCACCAACACTTTCCCGGAGATTTGTGGTCGCATCTGTCCACAGGACCGGTTGTGCGAAGGCAATTGCGTGATCGAAAAGGGCTTTGAGAGCGTCACCATCGGCGCGGTTGAGCGCTATATTACGGACACTGCTTTTGAAAATGGCTGGGTGAAGCCAATTACCGCAAGCCAGGAGCGTAGCCAGTCAGTTGGTATTATTGGCGCTGGGCCGGCCGGCTTGGCGGCGGCGGAGGCGTTGCGGCGGGAAGGCTATAAAGTAACCGTTTACGACCGCCATGACCGTGTCGGCGGTTTGTTAATTTATGGCATTCCCGGCTTTAAGCTGGAGAAAGATATCGTGATCCGCCGCGCCAAATGGCTGGCCGATGGCGGTGTGACGTTTGAACTGAACGCGGATATCGGCGGTAAAATCTCGTTTGCTGAATTGCGTGCCAAGCATGACGCGGTACTGATCGCCACGGGTGTTTACAAGCCGCGCGAAATTGGCGGGCCGGGCGCTGGTTTGGCTGGCATTGTCCCAGCGCTGGATTATCTCATTACATCCAATCGCCAGGGTCTGGGTGACAAAGTGCCGCATTTCGAATCCGGCCTGTTGAACGCAAAGGGTAAGAAGGTGGTGGTAATCGGCGGTGGCGATACCGCGATGGATTGCGTCCGCACTGCTGTTCGCCAAGGTGCGAAATCCGTTACCTGCCTGTATCGCCGTGATCGTGCGAACATGCCTGGCAGCCTGAGGGAAGTTTCGAACGCTGAAGATGAGGGCGTGACCTTTGAATGGCTCGCCGCCCCGGAAGCTTTTCTGGGCGATGATAAAGTGAGTGCTGTGCGTGCCACGCGGATGCATTTGGGCTTGCCAGATGCGTCTGGCCGGCAGTCCGTTGATGTGATCGCGGGCAGTTCTTTTAACATCGAAGCCGACCTCGTGATCAAAGCGCTGGGCTTTGACCCTGAAGATTTGCCAAACGCATTCGGTGAGGAAGAATTGAAGGTAACGCGCTGGGGCACGCTGAAAACTGACCCGCGCAGCTTTATGACAAGCCTGCCTGGCGTATTTGCCGCCGGTGACATTGTGCGCGGTGCCAGCCTTGTTGTTTGGGCCATCCGTGATGGCCGCGACGCAGCCGCCCAGATTGCTGAATATATCCAGGTGACCCAGGGCTACGCCCAGGCCGCCGAATAATTGCGGAGCATTAAATATGTCAATTGAATCAGGTTCTGAATTTCTCGCCGCCTGGGCTGCGAACGAAAAAATACTCGAACATACCTATGACCGTTCGCAGGAGCATGACGCTTGCGGCGTTGGCATGATCGCAGCTTTAGATGGTAAAAAACGCCGTGATATCGTGCAAGCAGGCATTGATGCGCTGAAGGCCGTATGGCATCGCGGTGCGGTTGATGCGGATGGCAAAACGGGTGACGGTGCTGGCATTCACATTGAAATTCCGCAGGATTTCTTTGCCGCCGAGGTTAAGCGCGGCGGTGACCGGCTGCATGAAGGCCCGATCGCGGTCGGGCAAGTGTTCTTGCCCAAAACCGACCTCGCAGCGCAGGAAATTTGCCGGCAGATTGTTGAGACCGAAATTCTGAATTTCGGCTACCGTATTTATGGCTGGCGGCAGGTGCCTATTAATGTTGATTGCATCGGTGAAAAAGCCAATGCGACACGCCCTGAGATCGAACAAATCATGCTCTGGAATGCACGGGGCGTTTCTGAAGAAGTGTTCGAGCGCGAGCTCTACATCATCCGCCGTAAGATTGAGAAAGCTGCGATTGCGGCGCAGATTCCAGAACTTTATCTCTGCTCGCTCTCCTGCCGCTCTATTATTTACAAGGGCATGTTCCTGGCTGCCAGCCTAACGGATTTTTACCCGGATTTGCTGGATGAGCGTTTCGTTTCGCGCTTTGCGATTTATCATCAGCGCTATTCAACCAATACGTTCCCGACGTGGCGTTTGGCCCAGCCGTTCCGCATGTTGGCGCATAATGGCGAGATCAACACGGTGGCGGGTAACGTTAACTGGATGAAGAGCCATGAAACACGTCTGGCGGCTGAAGGCCTCAACGAGTTTCTCGATTCGGTGAAACCAGTGGTACAGGCGGGTGGTTCTGATACAGCTTGCCTCGATAACGTGTTTGAACTGCTGGTGCGCGCCGGCCGCGATGCGCCGATGGCTAAGGCTTTGATGATCCCGCCATCGATTGGCAATGATTCATCAATGAAGCAGGCGCATAAGGATTTGTTCTTATACTGCAACGCCGTGATGGAGCCGTGGGATGGCCCGGCTGCGATTACTGCGACAGATGGTCATTTTGTTATTGCCGGTCTAGACCGTAATGGTTTGCGCCCGCTGCGCTACTGCGTGACCACCACGCATATGCTGGTGGTTGGCTCAGAAGCCGGTATGGTGAAGTTTGACGAGGAACATATTGTCGAGAAGGGCCATGTTGGGCCCGGCCAAACCATCGGCGTAAATTTGGATACTGCGAAGTTTTATCACGATAGTGAAATCAAGGACATGCTCGCGGCGCGCCAGGATTTTGGCGCCTGGACCAAGGGCATTAAGGTTATCGACCATATTGTAAAAACGGATGCGCCGGAGCCCGTGCGGTTTGATGCTGAAGCTTTGCGCCGCCGCCAGCTTGCGGTTGGCTATACGCTGGAGGAGTTGGAACTGCTGTTACAGCCAATGGTGGATGATGCATCGGAAGCTGTAGGGTCGATGGGTGATGACGCGCCGTTGGCTGTGCTTTCAGAAAAATATCGTGGCCTGCACCATTATTTCCGCCAGAGCTTTAGCCAGGTTACGAACCCGGCGATTGATAGCTTGCGCGAAACCCGGGTGATGAGTTTGAAGACTCGGCTTGGCAATTTGGGCAATGTGCTCGATGAAGATGCCGAGCAATGCAATCTGTTACAGCTTGATACGCCAGTTTTATCAACGGCTGAGTTTGAGGCGATGCGTAAAACCATGGGCGATGCTGCCTGCGTGGTGGATTGCACATTCAAGGTCATTAATGGTGAGGGCGGTCTGCGCCGCGCGATTGAGCGCATTCGTCGTGAAGCGGAGGAAGGTGTACGCGCCGGCTGCACCCATGTGATTTTAACCGATGAGGCGATGAGCCCGGAGCGTGCGCCGATCCCGATGATTTTGGCAACCGGTGCTGTGCATACGCATCTGGTCCGGCAATCGCTGCGTACCTTTACCAGCCTGAATGTACGCTGTGCAGAATGTATGGATGTGCATTATTTTGCGGTGCTGATCGGCGTGGGTGCCACGACGGTAAATGCGTATCTGGCGCAGGAAAGCATCGCGGACCGCCATGCGCGGGGCTTGTTTGGCAAGCTTACACTGAAGGAAGCGATCGGGCGTTATAAGAAGGCGGTCGATAAGGGCTTGCTAAAGGTAATGAGCAAGCTTGGTATTTCCATGATTGCCTCGTATCGCGGTGGTTATAATTTCGAAGCGATTGGACTTTCCCGTGCGCTGGTGGGTGAGTTTTTCCCCGGCATGGCCTCGCGTATTTCCGGCATTGGTTTGCCAGGCATCGCGCACAAGGTTCTGGAACTCCATAAGGCTGCCTGGAGCGGCAATGTTGTGCCGTTGGATATTGGTGGTGCCTATCGTTTGCGCCGTAAGGGCGAAACCCATGCGTTTGACAATAACGCCATCCATTTATTGCAAACGGCCGTGGCCTCTGATTCCTATCAGCTTTACCGCCGCTATGCCGATATGGTGCGCAAACAAGCGCCAGTCGCGTTGCGTGACTTGCTGGATTTCCGGAGCGAAGGTTTAACACCGGTGCCGGTGGATGATGTCGAAAGTGTCACCGAAATTCGCAAGCGTTTGCTGGCGCCTGGTATTTCGCTTGGGGCACTTAGCCCGGAAGCGCATGAGACACTTTCGATTGCGATGAACCGCATTGGTGCGCGCTCTGACTCCGGCGAGGGAGGTGAAGACCCAGCGCGTGCGGAACCGCGCGCTAATGGTGACAACGCATCTTCCGCGATTAAACAAATCGCTTCCGGGCGGTTTGGCGTGACCGCCGAATATCTCAATAATTGTAAGGAAATTGAGATCAAAATCGCCCAGGGCGCCAAGCCGGGTGAGGGTGGTCAGTTGCCTGGTTTCAAAGTGACGGCACTCATTGCCAAGCTGCGCCATGCCACACCTGGTGTGATGCTGATCTCACCGCCACCCCACCACGATATTTATTCGATCGAGGATCTGGCGCAGCTTATTTATGATCTCAAGCAGATCAACCCAGATGCGACCGTATGCGTGAAGCTGGTTTCACGCTCTGGAATCGGCACAATCGCGGCCGGTGTGGCGAAGGCCAAGGCGGACGCGATTCTCATCTCGGGGCATGTCGGCGGCACCGGGGCATCACCACAATCATCGGTGAAATATGCCGGTATGCCGTGGGAAATGGGGCTGTCGGAGGCGCATCAGGTGCTCACGCTCAACCGTTTGCGCCACACCGTTACCTTGCGCACCGATGGTGGCATTAAAACTGGCCGAGACGTGGTGATTGCTGCGATGCTTGGCGCTGAAGAGTTTGGTATTGGGACCGCATCTCTGGTTGCCATGGGGTGCATTATGGTGCGCCAGTGCCATTCAAACACCTGCCCGGTTGGCGTGTGCACGCAGGATGACGAGCTGCGCAAGAAGTTTGAAGGCTCGCCAGAGAAGGTGATCAATTTGTTCTCCTTCATTGCGGAAGACGTGCGCGGCATCCTGGCCTCGCTTGGCTTCAAGCGCTTGCAGGATATTATCGGGCGTACTGATTTGCTGCATCAGGTCAGCCGTGGTGCGGATATTCTTGACGACCTCGATTTGAACCCGCTGCTGGCACAGGCAGACCCTGGGGGGCATGCCCGCTATTGCACGCGTATTGGGCGCAATGAAGTGCCGGAAACCTTGGATGCACAAATGATCAAAGATGCCAGCGCCTTCTTTGACCATGGCGATAAGATGCAGTTGCAGTATAATATCCGCAACACGCATCGGGCGATTGGTACCAAATTCTCTTCACAGATTGTACGCAAATTCAAGGGTGTGAAGTTGCAGCCCAACCACGTGACGGTTCGTATGCGCGGCTCGGCTGGCCAGTCACTTGGTGCGTTTGCTGTGGCCGGGTTGAAGCTGGAAGTGTTCGGCGATTCCAACGACTATGTGGGCAAGGGTCTTTCTGGTGCGACGATTGTTGTACGGCCTGCGCCGTCTTCCAAGCTTGTCAGCAATGAGAACACCATTGTGGGTAACACCGTGCTATATGGCGCGACGTCCGGGGAACTTTATGCTGCCGGGAAGGCTGGCGAGCGTTTTGCCGTTCGCAATTCCGGCGCCATTGCTGTTGTTGAAGGTGTAGGCTCCAACGGTTGTGAATATATGACTGGCGGCACAGTCGTCATTCTGGGCGAAATTGGCGACAATTTTGGCGCGGGCTTCACCGGTGGTCAGTCGTTTGTCTATGATCCTGAGCAGAAGTTTGAGATGCGGGTGAACCCAGAAACTCTGCAATGGCAGCGTGTGAGCACTTCATATTGGGAGGACGTGCTGAAAAATCTCGTCACCCGCCACGCCAGTGAAACGCAAAGCCGGTTTGCCGCTACCTTACTCAATGATTGGGACCGCGCTTTGCCGTGCTTCTGGCAAATTGTGCCGCGGGAATATGTGAAATATCTCGCCGCCCCGTTAAATGAGGAGGTCGCAGCCGCACGGGCTTAAGGCCAGGGCTTTGATTCTGCCGGAGTCCAATGGCATAAACACGTCATGAGAACCCTTTATCACCTGCCATTATCGCCGTTTTCCCGGAAAGTGAGGCTGGTGCTGGCCGAAAAACGCTTGCCCTTTGAGTTGCAGGTAGAACGGGTCTGGCACCGCCGGCCGGAATATCTGCAACTCAACCCGGCCGGCACCGTGCCGACTTTGGTCGAGGATAATGGTCTGGTAGTGCCGGATTCCGCCGTTATTTGCGAGTATCTTGATGAGGCTTACCCGGAAACACCTTTGCTGGGTCGAACACTTGGTGAGCGGGTTGAAGTGCGGCGCCTCGTCGCCTGGTTTGACCATCGCTTTTCCAGCGAAGTGGCTAAGAACCTACTTTGGGAAAAGAGCATGAAGCAGGTGCTTGGCCTCGGTGCGCCAGACGCTGGTGCGTTACGGCTTGGCTATGCCAACATGAAAAATCATCTCAACTATATCGGATGGTTGGCTGAGAACCGGAAATGGTTGGCGGGTGCCAACCTGTCTTTGGCTGATTTTACGGCGGCGGCATTTCTATCTTCGCTTGATTTTATTGGCGATGTCGATTGGACATTATCGGCCCCTGCGAAGGATTGGTATGCGCGAATGAAATCGCGACCGTCTTTTCGGGCGATTCTAGCGGACCGGGTGAGCGGCACTGCACCGCCACCGCATTACTCGGATCTAGATTTTTGAAGCTGCTGGTTTTTGGCTTTGGCTATTCAGGGCGCGCCGTTGCGAAGGCGGCCTACGCTGCCGGATTTGCCGTAACGGCAACGTCTCGGCAGCCAGCCCTGCAAAAGCCTGAGATTGGCACTGAAATTATCGCATTTACCAAGGCTGGGGGTGCGATTGCGGATGCTACGCATATTCTCGCCACAGCGGCTCCCGATGCTGCGGGCGACCCGGTATTGCTGCGCTACGGTGCTCAGATTGCCGCTGCGAAAAACCTTCGTTGGGCCGGTTATCTTTCGACGACTGGCATCTATGGCAATCGCGATGGTGACTGGGTAGATGAAGATACAATCCCGGCGCCGCAATCGCCACGAGCAGAACGCAGAGTGGCGGCTGAAACCGCGTGGGCTAAATTTCCGAACATCGCCGTGGATATTTTCCGCCTTGCGGGGATTTATGGCCCTGGGCGCTCAATGTTTGATGATTTGCGGGAAGGCATGGCGCGTTGTGTGGTAAAGCCGGGCCATTTATTTGGCCGCATTCATCGGGATGATATTGCCCATGGAGTCGTTGCCGCGATGCGCCGCAATGCGAATCCGGGCGTGAATATATTTAATTTTTCCGATGATGAACCGGCGGCGAGTGCTGATGTCGTGGTAGAGGCCGCAAGAATTTTAGGCGTCGCGCCGCCAGCGCCGGTTGCTTTTACGGATGCGTATGCAAGCATGAGCGAGATGGCGCGGTCCTTTTGGGCGGAGAACCGTAAGGTTGGCAACGCCAAAACCAAGGCCGCGTTGGGCATTCACTGGAAATACCCAACCTACCGGGAAGGTTTACGCGCCATTCTCGTTGAGGAGCGTGGCGAGGCTTCGCTCTAACAGCCGTAAATCGGCCTCGCGTGAAAGCCGGTGGTCACCATCTTTGATGAAAACCACTTGCACATCCTGGCTTTGCAGTTTTTCGATCAGTTTCAGGCTCTGCTGCCATGGCACATCTGGGTCGGCCATGCCGTGCAGAATCCGCACCGGGCAGTGAACGGGAATCGGGCCACCCAAGAGCAAATGGTTACGGCCGTCATCTAATAATTTCGCGGTAATCGGCATTGGTGGGCCGTATTCGCTGGGAGGTGCAAATTGCCCGTCCCTTGCCAGGGCGGCGCGTTGCGCATCGCCGAGGCTTGGTTCGATCAATTCTGCGGTAAAATCTGGCGCGGGAGCAATCAGGAGTAAGTTTGCCACCCGCGCGCCAAGCTGCCGTGCCAGCAATAGGCCGATCCAGCCCCCCATCGAGGAGCCAACCATTATCAGCGGTGCCGCCCCGCAGGTGGCGGCAATCACCTTTGCGGCATCGTCAGTCCATATGCCGATGCTGCCATCAATGAACGCGCCACCGCTTGCACCATGGCCGGAATAATCCAGCCGGAGCATCGCTTGTCCGCGCACCGCACAAAACGCGTGCAACACCATTGCCTTCGTGCCGCCCATGTCCGAGCCGAAGCCGGGCAAAAAAACCACAACCGGGCTGGCACCGGGCAGCCACTCATAGGCTAGTGTCACACCGTCTTCACGGCTGATTGTTGCAATCCCCAAGCGTCTCTCTCCCCAACTGTGTTAAACCGTGTTAGCGCGGCGCACATGAATAGACTGAACCACCTGCCATTATGACGGAAGAGTCGCGCAAGATTTTACAGGTTCTGCCCAGGCTGGATACTGGTGGGGCAGAGCGTGTGGTAATTGAGATCACCGAAGCGCTGACCTCTCTTGGCCATCAAACCATCATTGCCTGCGAAGGCGGCGTGCTGTCCCCTGCGGCGGTACGGGCAGGGGCTAAAATTGTCACTCTGCCATTGGCGTCCAAGTCGCCTTTCACCATGCGCCGTAATGCGAGTTTGCTCGCTAAGCTGATCCGCGACGAGAAAATCGACCTCGTACACGCGCATTCCCGCGCCCCGGCTTGGTCGGCACTTTGGGCTACGCGGCGCACCAAAACCCCGTTCGTCACTAGCTATCACGGCACCTATAACGAGAATGCGCCTTTCAAGCGCCGCTATAATGCGGTTATGGCCGCAGGAGATCGGGTGATCGCGGTCAGCGCCTTTATCGGCTCACTGGTGCGCGAGCGCCATAAGGTAGGTGATGACCGGCTGCGGATCATTCCGGGTGGCGTGGATGCCAATAAATTTGATCCGAGCCTGGTGCAGGGCGACCGTATGGCCAAACTGGCGCGTGACTGGCGGTTGGATGTGGATGCGCCGCTCATTATGCTGGCGGGTCGTTTAACACCCTGGAAAGGCCAGCGCGTGCTCATCGCAGCGCTGCCTTTGATGCGCCATAAGGACGCCGTGGCCGTGCTGGTGGGGAGTGACCAAGGCCGGGAGACTTATGCCCAAAGCCTGATCGCGCAAGCAGAAGCGCTTGGTGTGTCTAGTCGGCTGCGAATGGTGGGCCATACCGAAGACATGCCGGCGGCCCTGATGCTGGCGGATATCGTGGTGAACGCCTCAACCGACCCGGAGGGCTTCGGCCGCACCGTGGTAGAGGCGCAAGCCATGGGCCGGGTGGTGATTGCCACCTCACATGGCGGCGCCGGTGATACCATCCGCGATGGCGAAACCGGCTTTTTGGTGCCGCCGGGTGATCCGCAACAACTGGCAGGTGCGCTTGATAAGGCTTTGGATTTCTCAACTGAGCAAAGGCTCGCCTGGGGTGGGTACACCAGGGCGGTGGTGGCACAAAATTTCTCGGTGCAAGCCATGCAATATGCTGTGCTGCATGTTTATGGCGAGTTGCTGGATTGAACATCCTCGTCATCAAGCATGGTGCCTTGGGGGATATTATCCTTGCGGCGCCGGCTTTTGCGGCCATCCGTGCGGCACATGCGCATGATGAGATTACACTGTTAACCACGGCACCCTTTGTTCCGTTCCTATCGGCGAGCCCTTGGTTTGACCGTGTGATTGCTGATGCCAAGCCAAAGGTTTGGGATATATCAGGTGTGTTGAAACTGCGCGCGCAGCTCAGCGGGTTCGACATGGTCTATGATCTGCAGACTTCCTCGCGTTCCTCGCGCTATTTCGCACTGGCAGGCAAGCCGCGCTGGAGTGGGATTGCCCCCGGCTGCGCGTTGCCAGATGCTAACAAGCAGCGTGATTTTATCCACACACGGGAGCGTCTGGCTGGGCAGCTGGCGGTGGCGGGCATTACCCCATTATTGCCACCGGATTTCTCCTGGGTGTCGGCTGATATTTCCCGCTTCATGCTGCCGCCACGCTTCGTGGTACTGGTACCAGGTGCCGCGCCGCACCGGCCTGAAAAACGCTGGCCAGAGGCAAAATTTGCAGTCTTGGCGGCGCAGTTACCAATGCAGGCGGTGGTGGTAGGTACCCGGGGGGAAGCCGGTTTGGCCTCCATTATCCGTTCTTTCGCGCCACAGTCGATGGACCTGACCGGCCAAACAAATTTGCTGGAATTGCTGGCCGTGATCAAACAAGCCAACCTTGCGGTAGGCAACGACACGGGGCCAATGCATATGGCGGCGGCCTTGGGGGTTACCTCGCTGGTGATGTTCTCCTCTGCGAGCGACCCCAAGATCACGGCCCCCCGCTATCCAGATGGTGGGTGGCCGACTATTTTGCAGGCGCCGCATCTGGCCGACCTGTCTGTTGCGCAAATTGTGGCGGCCCTGCCATAAGCGGCGCGCGATTAAAGGAGTGAGTTGAAATGGTTGCGATTACCCTGCCTGATGGTTCCGTGCGTGCGTTTGAAGGCGCGGTCACCGGCACAGAAATTGCGGCTGCCATCGGGCCGGGCCTAGCGAAAGCCGCTCTGGCCATGGAAGTGGATGGCGCACAGATGGACATCGCCCGGGAGATTACCGCCGATGCGAAGGTAAAATTCATCACCCGCAAAGACGAAGCGGCGCTGGAGCTGATCCGCCACGATACGGCCCATGTGCTGGCTGAGGCGGTGCAGACGCTTTATCCCGGTACGCAAGTCACCATCGGCCCCTCGATTGAAAATGGATTCTATTACGATTTTTTCCGTAACGAACCTTTCACCCCGGCGGATTTTGAGGCGATCGAGGCGAAGATGCGCCAGATTATCGCCGCCAACGCCCCATTCACCCGCAAAGTTGTCGCGCGCGAGGATGCAATTGCCTATTTTGAGATGAAGGGCGAGGAATTTAAGGTTCAACTGATCCGCGATTTGCCAGCGGACCAAGATATTACCATCTACCATCAAGGTGAGTGGTCCGATTTATGCCGTGGTCCACATATGCGCAGCACGGGTGATATCGGAGGTGCCTTCAAACTATTAAAGACGGCAGGTGCCTATTGGCGCGGCGACCACCGCAACCCGATGCTAAGCCGCATCTACGGCACCGCCTGGCGTGACCAAAAGGAGTTGGATGCTTACTTGCTCCAGCTTGAAGAAGCTGAACGCCGGGATCATCGCCGGATCGGCAAGGACATGGATTTGTTTCATATCCAGGAAGAGGCCGTAGGCTCGGTGTTCTGGCACCAGAAAGGCTGGAAGCTCTACCGTACCGTTGAAGCCTATATGCGCCGGCGGTTGGAATTGGCTGGCTATGAGGAAGTGCGCACACCGCAATTGGTGGACCGCAAACTTTGGGAAAAATCCGGCCATTGGGAGAAATTTCGCAAGAATATGTTCATCGCTGAAGTGGTGGACGAGGAATCCACGCTTGCCCTGAAGCCAATGAACTGCCCGTGTCATGTGCAGATTTTCAAACAGGGTCTGCGCTCATATCGCCAACTGCCATTGCGGATGGCCGAATTTGGCTCCTGCCACCGCTATGAGCCTTCTGGTGCTTTGCACGGCATTATGCGGGTCCGCGCTTTCACGCAGGATGATGCACATATTTTCTGCACCGAAGACCAGATTGCCGATGAAACTGTGAAGTTCGTTGAACTGCTCTCCTCAGTGTACAAAGATTTCGGGTTTGAGAGCTTCGCGATCAAGTTCTCTGACCGCCCGGATGTGCGGGCAGGCTCTGATGAGGTCTGGGACCGTGCCGAAGCCGCGCTGAAATCTGCCTGTGCCACCGCTGGTGTGGACTATGTGCTGAACCCAGGTGAGGGGGCTTTCTACGGTCCAAAGCTAGAATTCGTACTGCGCGACGCAATTGGCCGTGATTGGCAATGCGGTACCTTGCAGGTGGATTTTGTGCTGCCGGAGCGCTTGGACGCCGAATATGTCACAACCGATTCTGCCCGGGCCAGGCCGGTCATGCTGCACCGGGCCATTTTGGGCAGCTTCGAGCGCTTCCTTGGCATCCTCATCGAGCAATATGCCGGCCGCTTCCCGCTCTGGCTGGCCCCAACCCAGGCCGTGGTCGCGACCATTGTCTCGGATGCTGATGAGTATGCGCATGAGGTTGTGGCGGCTCTCAAGACCGCTGGTCTGACCGTGGAAGCCGACCTCACCAACCAGAAGATCAACGCCAAAATTCGCGACCATAGCCTGCACCATGTGCCCAATATCATTGTGGTAGGCCGTAAGGAGGCGGAGGAACGCACCGTCGCCATCCGCCGGCTCGGCGGCGCCGCGCAGGAGGTCATGAGTCTGGAGGCCGCGGTTGCGCTGCTCAAGCTGGAAGCAACCGCGCCAGATTTGCTGTAACGGTATAGAATGCACATGGTTATGGGCTAGGTGCACCCGCGTTAAGGTTGGTCTGGCTGGATTTTGAGCCATGCCGCGCTGCCTGATTGCATTGCCACCCCAAATGGCTCTAAGCCGTCATTCTCGAAACTTTTATAGGAGACTTCCATAGCCAGACCGCCAGCGCCACCCACGCCACCCTCACGCGAAGGGCCCCGGGTTAATGACGAGATTCGCATTCCGCAGGTTCGTTTAATCGACCAAAATGGTGAGATGCAGGGTGTTTTGAGCACCCGTGAGGCGATTGCCCGCGCCTTCGCTGTTGGACTCGACCTAGTGGAAATCAGCCCGAATGCCGAGCCGCCAGTGGCGAAAATCCTCGATTACGGCAAGTTCAAATACGAGCAGCAGAAGAAGAAAAACGAAGCTCGTAAGAAGCAGAAGGTCGTTGAAATCAAGGAAGTGAAGGTTCGCCCTAATATCGATGAAAACGATTATCAGGTGAAATTACGCGCCATGAAAAGCTTCATCGGCGAGGGCGACAAGGTGAAAGTCACGCTGCGCTTCCGGGGCCGTGAAATGGCCCACCAGGAGCTGGGCGTGAAGGTGTTGGAGCGAATCCGGGGGGACCTGGATGTGGAAACCAAGGTGGAGCAGATGCCGAAAATGGAAAACCGGCAAATGGTCATGGTGCTCTCACCAAAATAAATTTTCAGAGCCGGATTTGCAGCCATGTAAATCCGGCTTTTCATTGCAACGATAAAAATGACTTCAGGTGGGCATCATGGAAATTCAGAATTATGGCTTGCGCGACATAATTTTCGCGCACCAAGCGGGCAATGTTAAACCAGATACCGTAATCAAAGCCGCCAGCGCGCGCGCTGATGCGCTAGAACGCTGGCTACAGGCTTTTTGCTATCGCCCATCATCCTATGAAACCGGCGAAGGTCTGCTCGGCGGCGTGCCGATTGGGGTGAAGGATATTATCGCCACAGCCGACATGCCAACCACCAACGGCTCCGTCTACTATCAGCACCATGTCCCCGAAGCGGACGCTTGGATTGTTAAAAAGATCAAACAATATGGCGGCACTGTGTTTGGCAAAACCGTCACCACGGAATTTGCCTGGCGCCATGCTGGCCCCACGGTGAATGCCTGGAACCGGCTGCATACGCCGGGTGGCTCATCTAGCGGGTCGGCGGCGGCGGTGGCAGCGGGGCTCGTGCCCCTGGCATTTGGTTCGCAAACCCTGGGCTCGATCATTCGCCCGGCTGCATTTAACGGGGTGGTGGGCTTCAAACCCAGCTTTGGCAGTATGTCCCTTGAGGGTGTTCACCCGCTGGCGGCATCGCTTGACCATCTGGGCTTTTTCACCCGCAATGTTGCCGATGCTGCGGCAGCTTATGCGTTGTTCGCAGCCCAAACGCCGGACGTGTTGGGTTCAGAGGCTGCTTGGCAGGCCCATTTTCCCGCCGCAGCCCCCCCAACATTTGCGGTTATCCGCACCGAGGCTTGGGGCAAGGCGGATCGCGAGCAACAAGCTGATTTTGACGCCGCATTGGCGAAGCTCCGGCAGGCTGGTGCGATTTTACATGAGGTATCTCTGCCGGTTGATAGCGATGCGATTTTCGCAGCCACACTTAGCATCCTGCAATATGAGGCAGCCCGGATTCATCAGTCCCTGATCGCCAACCATCCTGAAAAAGCCAGCGATATTCTGCACCAGCTGGTAGCGAACGGGCTGGCGGTGACTGACGCGGAATATAATGCCGCCAAAATGTTGCAAAAGCAGCTAAAGGCTGATTTCGAAGCGTTGGTGGCACCATACGATGCGGTTCTCACGCTGCCAGCCTTGGGCGCGGCGCCGCTTGGTTTGGCCTTTACCGGTGACTCAACATTTTGCGCCGCATGGAGCCTGATGGGCGTACCGGCGCTGTCAATTCCATCGGGTTGGTCAGGCAGCAAACTGCCGCTGGGCCTGCAGATATGTGGCCCGTTTGGGTCCGACCAAAAGCTGTTGCGCACCGCCGCTTGGGCCGAAGCACAACTGGCCTGGGCGCCCGGCATTATTTCGTAAAAAAAGCCGGGTCACCCCGGCTTCTTTTCAATCTTCGAGTTTTAACTCATCGGCTTCAGGTTTGACGATACGGGGGCGGCCCCGGGGGCGTGGCACCTTTACCGCTGCCACTTCCGGCGCAGCCGGTACGGAAGCCTCGGCCGCGAATGCTGCCGGCGGGGGCGCATCGGGGATGATCGGTATCGCGCGGGCATCAACCGGCGCGGCTTGGATGACAACCGGTTGTTCACCAAATCCGGCAGGCTCGTTCATACCGCCAACGGCGGCGGCAAGTTCAGCTTCCAGGGCCGAGCTGATATCAATCGGCGCGTCAGCCACGGGTGTTTCGGGCCGGAAACGCTCAGCACGGTCCGGGCGATCATTACGATCATTGCGGTCGTTACGATCATTGCGCTCATGGCGCGGCTGGAAATCCTGCTTATTGCGTGGCTCGTAAGGGCGTTGCTCAAACCGGCGAGGCTCCTGGCGGTTATCCTGCTGGCGTGATTCCTGGTTACGCGGCTCATAGCGGTTTTCGCCTTGCGCCTCAGCACTGAAATCTTGCGG
This sequence comes from Acidocella sp. 20-57-95, assembly GCA_002255575.1. Lineage (GTDB taxonomy): Bacteria > Pseudomonadota > Alphaproteobacteria > Acetobacterales > Acetobacteraceae > Acidocella. Next base: position 188,990 of record NCAT01000003.1, on the reverse strand, counting down.
GTTCTGATCATTCCGGCGGTTATAGTCGCCATTATTCTGGTTGCCGTTGCGGTCCTGCTGGTTTTGGCCATTCGGTTGCGCGCTCGGCTGGCCATTTGGCTGCGTGTTTGGCTGACCATTCGGCTGGCCTTGGGCCTGGTTAATGGCGCTGATGATGCGGAAATAATGCTCAGCATGCTGGTAGTAGGCCTCGCCCAAAACCCGGTCACCGCTGCTGGCGGCGTCGCGCCCAAGCTGCTGATATTTCTCAAAAAGCTGCTGGGCCGTACCACGTACGCGCATTTCCGGGCCGGAACTGTCAAAAACATGGTTGCGATTTAGGGGGATACCATTTTGCTGGTTGCGAAACCCGCCCCCACCACCGCCGCCGCCGTTAGGGCGATGGTTACGGCCACGCATGCGCTTCATATTCATATGCCTAAATATATCCTCGTCAGATTGCTTGCGCGGGTTAAGGGTATTGCTCCCGTAGAACCTGGTCTGGCCCCGGAAGTTGCCAGGACTCGAGGGCCGTTCATGCCGCGCGCCTTGTCCTTAGCCCCATATAGGCATTCTGCCAAATGTTATTTAGCTCTGATGATCAGGGCGCGGGGGTGCCCTGCAAGGTCGGGCCGCGCGGCACTTTCCAATCCTGCTTTGGTCGCAAGAGCTGCGACACCGGCCAGTTGGCCGACGCCAAGCTCCAGGACCGCCACGCCACCTGGTGCCAGCAGAGCGGGCAGAGCGGAAATTATGGCACGGTAGGCGATCAGCCCATCCGCCCCACCATCAAGCGCACGGGCAGGTTCGTAATCCCTTACCTCCGGCATAAGCCTCTCCAGGTCCGGGGCGGGGATATAAGGCGGATTACTGAAAATCAGTTCGAAAGTTCCAGTGAGGGCGGCCGCCCAGTCTGCGGTGATAAACGCGGCCCGCCTTCTAACACCGAGATTCTGGGCGTTTTGCTGGGCGAGTGCCGCAGCCTCTGGCGAAAGATCAACACCAACCCCGAACGCCTCGGGGAACTCATGCAAGGCTGCAACCAATAGGCAGCCAGTACCGGTGCCCAGGTCGAGAACGCGGCGCACTATATGCTTGTCCGGAAACGCCGTGAGCGCAGCTTCAATTAAGGTTTCACTGTCCGGCCGGGGGATGAGCGTGACTGGCGAGGTCGCAAAATCCAGCCCCCAAAATTCCCGTTGCCCTAGTATATAGGCCAGAGGTTCGCGGACTTCGCGGCGTTTGAGCAATGGTTCAAATGCAGCTTCATCGATATTATCGCTTATGAGCAAGCCTGCTGCATCTGTTTGGAGCGCCGCAGCAAGAATAATCCTGGCTTCGCGCCGCGCATCTTCAATCCCAACCGCCGCCAGACGTGCCGCCACATGCGTCACGGCGTCGGCGGTTTTCATGTGTCGGCAGCCAGGCGTGAGGCTTGGTCCTCGGCGATTAGCGCATCGATCACATCATCCATTTCGCCCAGCATGATGCGATCAATTTTATGCAAGGTGAGGTTTATGCGGTGGTCCGTTACCCGGCCTTGCGGAAAATTATAGGTGCGGATGCGCTCTGAACGATCCCCCGTGCCGACTTGCGATTTCCGGTCAGCCGCGCGCGTTGCGTGCAGGCTGGAGCGTTGTTGTTCATACATCCGGGCGCGCAGAATTTTCATCGCCTTGGCGCGGTTTTTGTGCTGACTGCGTTCTTCCTGCATGGCCACCACAATGCCGGTCGGAATATGCGTGATGCGTACAGCAGATTCAGTTTTGTTCACATGCTGGCCGCCAGCACCGGAGGCCCGATATACATCGATGCGCAGGTCACTTTCATTGACCTCAACATCCACTTCCTCGGCTTGTGGTAGAACAGCAACCGTGACGGTAGAGGTGTGAATACGCCCTTGTGTTTCAGTGGCGGGTACGCGCTGCACCCGGTGCACGCCGGATTCAAATTTCAGTTTGGCAAACACTGATTTTCCGGTGATTTCCGCGATACCTTCTTTCAGGCCGCCGAGCTCGCTCTCACCATACTCCATCACCTCAAACTTCCAGCCATGCAAACCTGCGTATTTTTGATAGGCCTGGAATAATTCCGCGGCGAATAGGCCGGCCTCGTCACCACCAGCGGCAGGGCGGATTTCCAGAATCGCGGAGCGATCATCGGCCTCGTCCTTGGGCAGCAAAGCCAGCCGCAGAGACATTTCCAATTCCGGTAGTTTTTGCTTAAGGCTTACCAATTCTGCCTCAGCGAGAGATTTCATCTCCGGGTCGGCCAACATTTGCTCGGCTTCAGCAACCGCTTGCTCGGTTGCCCGCAGTTCAGAAATACGCTGCTCAATCGGCTCTAATTCTGAAAGCTCTTTCGAGGCTTTCACAAACGCCTCGCCACTCAGGGAGCCAGAAAGCATGAAGCGCAGTTCTTCAGCGCGCGAGAGAATTCGGTCGAGTTTATGTTCGAAGCTCATAATACGCGATGCTCAGTAAGATGAGAATAAATAATGTTCACGCGACGAAACCCGGGAGTGATTCAATCGTCACATCACTTTGAGTTCCATCCTCAAGATTTTTCAAAACGAGTCCATCCACACTGGCGAGCACGGCCCATTTGGCGGCGCGGCGGTTGGCATATTTCAGGCCATTTTTGAAACCGGCTTGAAACGAGATCTCAGCCTTTATGTTATGTGCTCGCAAATATGCCGCAACCTCGATGGCTTTATCTTCACCCATCACGATTACGGGCGGTTCTGAAACCGGCGGGTTTTCCAGCAGCATGGCCAAACGCTCAATCCCTGCCGCCCAACCAACGCCTGGCACTGGGTGGCCGCCCATCTGTTCCACCAAGCCGTCATAGCGCCCACCGGCCAGCACGGTGCCTTGTGCGCCCAAGGCGGTGGTGACGAATTCAAAAGCCGTGTGATTATAATAATCCAAACCGCGGACGATGCGGGGGTTTTCTGTGAATGGCACGCCAAAGCTAGTCAGGGCGGATTTCAAATCCGCGTAGAAAATCGCGGCTTTTTCGGAAAGATGTTGATAGATCAACGGCGCGTTTGCCACCAGGGCCTGGTCACCAGGATCTTTGGAATCCAAAATCCGCAACGGGTTTTTCTCCAGCCTGGTCTTGCTGTCAGCCGACAAACTTTCCGCATGGGCGGTAAAATATGTTACCAAAGCGGCGCGGTAATGATCGCGCGACTCAGCATCACCCAGCGTGTTGATGTTCAGCACAACGTCTTTGGCAACACCAAGTTCATTTAAAATTTGCCAGCCTGCTGCAATGACTTCCGCATCAGCCAACGGCACGCTGGGTCCCAAAAGCTCTACGCCAATCTGGTGAAACTGCCGGTAGCGGCCTTTCTGCGGGCGCTCATAGCGAAACATTGGGCCGTTATAGAAAACTTTTTGCGGCAGCGTCTGCGTCAGCCCCGCCGTGATCAATGCCCGGCAAACGCCCGCTGTACCCTCGGGCCGCAGCGTAACGGAATCGCCACCACGATCCTCAAATATGTACATCTCCTTGGTGACCACATCCGACGTCTCACCCAAAGTCCGTGAGAATACCTTGGTGTCTTCAAAAATCGGCGTCTGCCATTCGGCAAACCCGTACAGCGCGGTGATCCGCCGGGCGGTGTCCACCACATGCGCGTGGCGTGCGGCATCATCGCCAATTAAATCGCGGGTGCCGCGAACCGGTTGCAAAGGAGGTGCCATAATAAAACTCTCAAGCGTTACGAAGATACGGGTTAAGCCATCATCACGTACCGCTTTACAAAAACATCTTGCTTCGCTGCGCTCGTAATGACGAGGAGGAAAGCGCCGCTATTCGGCGGCCTGTTTTTCCAGAGCTTTTTCAGCTTCCAAAGCCGCCGCCTTTTGCTCAACCAAATCTACTATATGGTTGACCATATCACCACCATCGATCGTATGGTCGGTTTTGCCAGCGGCATAGATCATATGCTTGCCATTGCCGCCGCCGGTTAAGCCCAGGTCGGTCATCAGCGCTTCGCCAGGGCCATTGACCACGCAGCCAATAATCGAGAGCGTAATTGGGGTTTTAATGTGCGCAAGGCGTTCTTCCAGCGTTTCCACGGTTTTGATCACGTTAAACCCTTGGCGGGCACAAGACGGGCAGGAAATAATCCGCACGCCGCGATGGCGAATGCCCAGGGATTTTAGAATATCCCAGCCCACCAGCACTTCTTCCTCTGGCTCGGCTGAGAGCGAAACCCGCATCGTATCGCCGATGCCAGCCCATAGCAGCGAGCCGAGGCCGATTGAGGATTTCACGGTGCCGGCGCGTTTGCTGCCAGCTTCGGTAATACCAATATGCAGCGGGTGGTCACACACATCAGCCAGTTGCTGATAGGCGGCCACCGCCATGAACACATCTGATGCCTTCACCGAAATTTTGAATTCGTGGAAATCATGGTCCTGTAAAATCTTGGCGTGCTCGAGCGCGCTTTCCACCAAAGCCTCGGGGTTCGGCTCGCCGTATTTTTCCAGCAAATGCTTCTCCAGGCTGCCGGCATTGACGCCAATCCGCATCGAGCAATTATAATCCCGGGCCGCTTTGATCACATCGCGCACCCGCTCCGGGCTGCCGATATTGCCGGGGTTAATCCGCAAACAGGCCGCACCGGCCTCGGCTGCTTCAATGCCGCGTTTATAGTGAAAGTGAATATCAGCGACGATCGGCACGTTCACCCGTGGGACGATATGCTTCAGCGCCGCCGTGCTTTCCTCATCTGGGCAGGAGACGCGCACGATATCCACACCGGCGGTCTCGGCCCGCAGAATTTGCGCGACGGTGGCTTCCACGTCAGTGGTCAACGTGTTGGTCATGGTCTGCACACTAATCGGCGCGTCGCCGCCCACTTTCACATTGCCCACACTGATCTGGCGGGATTTGCGGCGGGTGATCTGCTGGTATTCGCGGTAGTTCATAGCCGGTCCTTAAAACTTTGCAGTTAATTGGTCTTGGCAGGCGGCGTTGTCGAGGGGGCAGGGACCGTTGTCGCGCTCCCAGGCGTAGCCGCTGTCAGCGGATAATCATGTAGCACCGTACTGGCAGCACCCAGCGGTGCCCCAGCCTTGCCATTTTCAAAAATCGAGGTCGCTCCGGCATTGCCCGCCGTCATGGTCAGGCCCGGCATATCGGGCACTGGCCAGCTATCGCCCGCATGCAGCAATTTGCTGAACAGAATATTGCCCTTGGAGTCTTTGACCTCAACCCAATCATCCCCGGTGGCTTGGATGGTTTTGCCGTTGCTGGCGGGCATGGTGGAGGTTACCGGTGATGTGGCCGCCGGAACGGGCGGTGCTGTGGGCGGCGCTGGCGAAATCGTTTGGGCCCCTGCAGCTAAAGGCGGCTGGGCAGATGACATGCTTGGCGCCGCACTGGCATCCAGCTTTGGCGGGGCCGGTGGCTCGGGCGGTTTCGACGATACGGCGAGCGGGGCCAGGTCAACCGGCACGCTTGGCACGGCAGCCGCTAACTTTGCTTGTGAAGCGGTATGCACGTACCAAACGCCATAGCCACCTAGCGCGAGCAGCAAGCACAACAACACCAGCGCACCCGTTGGTACGCCGCGGTCAGGCACGGGGGCGGGAAAACTCAATTCGGCTTTGGCGTTGACCCCAGACCCTTCGGCCCGGAACCGGCGTAAAATCTCTTCACCATCAAGCCCCAAGGCCTGCGCGTAGGTGCGCACAAAACCCGCCTGGTAGGCGGCGCCCGGCAGCAAAGCCAGATTGCCGCTTTCGATGGCGGCCAGATATGGTTCACGAATACGCAATTGCGCAGCCAGATCAGTCAGCCGCCAGCCAAGCCGCTCGCGTACACCGCGCAGTTCTATGCCAACGCGGGCGGCCCCGGTGATTGGGCTGCCAGACTCGTCTTGCAACATGCCAGTCTCAAGCGGATGATCCATGATAATTCCTGCGCTCGGCGCTATAAAGCACTGCCCGCTTAAACCGGCAAATTATGTTCTCGTGCCCAGCCCGTGAGGGGCTCGCGAATGCTGCTACCGGCGGCACCGGCGCGGCGTAGTTCACGTAATATGGGTCTGAAACTATTCAAATCAGCCTCTGCCAGCATGGCTTTCACCGGTAAAATGGCGTTGCCGGACATTGAAAGTGTGGTCACTCCGATGGCGGCAAAGGCCAGCGCATCCAGAGGCCGCCCGGCGGCTTCGCCACATACAGAAAGTGGTACGCCCGCTTCCCCACAGGCCAGCACCAGCCGTTCGAGTAATTCCAGTACCGGGGCGGAAAGCGTGTCATACCGGTCGGCCAGTTCCGGCGTGCCTCGGTCGGCTGCAAACAGAAACTGCATCAAATCATTGGTGCCGACCGAGACGAAATCGGCTTCGGCCAGCAACCCAGGTAATTGAAACAGGAGGGATGGCACTTCCAGCATGGTACCGCATTCCAGGCTTTCCGGCGCTGGTCGTACCCGTGCCACCTCAGCTTCCAACAAATCCCGTGCCAAACGAAATTCTTCCACGGTCGCGACCATTGGGAACATGATGGATAAAGCCCGGCCCTGCGCGCCCAGCAGTAAGGCCCGCAATTGCCGCCGCAGGATTGCGGGCCGGTCCAGCCCTACCCGCAGCGAGCGCCAGCCCATTGCGGGATTTTCTTCGCCGGCATTGCTCTCGCCAGGCAGCAATTTGTCGGCGCCCAAATCCAACGTGCGGAACTGCACACGCCGCCCTTTGGCGCGGTCCAGCACGCGGCCATATTCGGCGGCTTGGGCGGCGACATCGGGCAATCCGCCCGCTGCTAATGCTGCAATTTCAGTGCGGTACAGGCCGATTCCATCGGCGCCGGTGCGCTCCAACTGGTCAAGTTCCAGCGCCAGACCCACATTCAGCATCAGGCTGATCGCGGTACCGTCTTTGGTCATGGCGGGCATGTCGCGGTATTTAGCAAGCTCTGCTGCTCGCACGCTGCGGGCCGCCAAGGCGCGATCATAGACCTGAATGACCTCTGGCTCCGGCCGCAGAATAAAGGTTGCACCCTCGGCATCCAGCAGCGCCTCGTCACCCGCATGGGCGGCTTCCACCGCACCACGGTCCACCTGCAAGGCTGGCAGCCCCAACGCACGTGCCAGAATGGCAGCGTGGCCGGAGGGGGAGGCTTCCTCAATCGCAATGCCGGTGATGCCGCGCGTATGCCAATCCAGCAAATCCGCTGGGCCCAAACGGCGCACCAGCAGCAACATGCCATCGGCCCGCTCGGGCTTGGCCGCAGCCCCGCCCAGCGCCACCATCAAACGGCCGATCATATCCTCGATATCGGCCAGACGCTCACGCAAATACGGGTCAGCGATTTTGCGCATCCGCTCGCGCAGGTCCCGTGCCACCTTATCCACGGCGGTTTCAGCCGTCAGGCCGTCATTAATCGCTTCCTTGACGCGCGTGAGCCAACCAGCCGATTGCGCCACCATGCGGTATGCGTCCAATACGTCACGCGGGGCGTTGCCGCCGGGCAGTGAGGCGGAAATCAAACCGTCCAAGTTCTTATTTGCCTTATCAACGGCGCGTTCCAACCGTTCCAATTCGGTATCTGGGTCGTCGGTCAGCAGATGTTTGATCGGGGGGGCCGCGCCGTAGGGCAGCACCGGGCCACGGGCAATGCCAGGGCTGAGGACATGCCCCGCATAACGGCGCGGCAAGGCATCGCCCAGCCCTTCTTCCGGCAGGTCGGTGGCCCCGGCGGTTGAGAGAATTTCCGCCAGCAGCATGGCAATTGTGCCGACGGATTCGACCTCAATGGGCGCGAATAAGCGCGGCTGGCGGTTTTGCAACGCAATCACACCAAGGATCCGCCCGGCGCGTTTCACTGGCACTGCCAGCATTGAGGCGAAAGGCTCTTCACCAATTTCAGATTTATAAACAAAGCGCGGATGGTTTTGCGCATCCGGCAGGTTCAGCGCATCGCCGGAGGTTGCCACCATACCGATAATGCCTTCGCCAATCCGCAAGCGCGTGCGCCCAACAGCGCCAACATTTAACCCGTAAGTCGCCGCCAGCTCCAAAAACTCACCAGCGCGGGCCACGTAAATCGCCACCGCGTCGGCCGGTAATTCCTGCGCCACCAAGGTTGCAATGTCGGGCAGGCTAGCGGCACCCGAAGCCAAAGCCTCCCGCAGCCGCGCAAATAATTTACGTGCATCCCTGATCCGCCGCCGCCGCTTCGGCTTTGGTTTGGCCTCTGGTTTCGGCTCGTAGTTAGGCGGCTTTTTCAGCATGGCTACGAGTTTGTTCCCGCGCCGCCAATGCCGCAACCGCCTGTGCTTTCAATTCAGCCAATATCTCAGCGACCGGCTGGATGGCGCTCACCATGCCAACCGACTGGCCAGCCATCACGGAGCCATTTTCAACATCGCCTTCCACCACCGCGCGCCGAAGTGCGCCAGCCCAGAAATGTTCAATGGCAAGCTGTGCCTGGGTTTTATCCAATTCGCCGTTTTGGAATTTCTTTAGCGTCTCAGCTTGGTGCACCATAAAGCGTTTGGTGCCTTCATTCACCAAGCCGCGGACCGGGATCACCGGGAAGCGCTCATCCAACTGAAGCGATGGCAGCGCATCGCGGGCATTGGCGCGCACGAAGGCGTTTTTGAAATTAGCGTGCGCAATGCTCTCAGTGGAGGCGGCAAAGCGCGTGCCGAGCTGCGCACCAGCGGCCCCCATTTCAAGGTAACTCAAAATCGCCTCGCCCCGGCCAAGCCCGCCCGCCACGAATACCGGAACATCGCGCATATAAGGCAGAATTTCCTGCGCCAGCACGGTCAGCGAAACCGGGCCAATATGCCCGCCAGCTTCAGAGCCTTCAATCACCAGCGCATCCACGCCCGATTTCACAAAGCGCTTGGCCAGCACCAAAGCGGGGGCGAAGGCCACCAGCTTGGCGCCACCATCTTTCACCGCCCGCACCGCCGGGCCCGGCGGGATACCACCGGCCAGCACCACATGGCTCACTTTGGCACGCAAGCAGACCTGCACCAGATCATCAAGCTGCGGATGCATGGTGATCAAGTTAACCCCAAATGGCTTGTTGGTCAGCGCCTGGGTGGCCGCGATTTCGGCTTCCAGCATTGCAGGTGGCATCGAGCCACAGGCGATCACGCCAAAGCCACCAGCATTGGAAATGGCGGCGACCAGGTTGCGTTCAGAGACCCAGCTCATCGCACCGCCCATAATGGCAAGCTCGGTACCTAGAAAGGCAGCGCCACGGGCTTGCAGGGCTTCAAATTGCGCGGCGGGTGAGTTTGTCATTTTATGCATCCAACCCATAGGCTGTGTGCAAGGCGCGCACAGCAAGTTCAGTATATTCGGCAGCGATCAGAACGCTCACCTTAATTTCGCTCGTTGAAATAACTTGAATGTTAATTCCCCGGTCGGCAAGCGTTTTGAACATGGTGCCGGCCACGCCGGCGTGGCTGCGCATACCAACGCCCACTACGGAAAGCTTTGCCACGTCCTTATCGGTGGTGATTTCGGCATAGCCAATCTGCAGCTTAATGGTCTCAAGCTTTGCCAATGCCTGTGCGAGATCGGTTTTGCCGAGCGTGAAGGTCATGTCGGTGGTGCCATCAGCCGAGACATTCTGCACAATCATATCAACATTTATGCCAGCTTCAGCCAAAGGCACGAAAATGGCGGCGGCGATGCCCGGTTTGTCCGGCACCCGGCGAACAGTGACTTTGGCTTCATCCCGCGAATAAGCGATACCGGCGACAATTTCCTGTTCCACAATCTCATCCTCATCAACAACCAGGGTTCCGGGCATATCCACAAAGCTGGAGAGCACCTGCACCCGAACGCGTTCTTTCATGGCCAGCTCAACCGAGCGGGTCTGTAGCACTTTGGCCCCTACTGAGGCGAGTTCGAGCATCTCCTCATAGGTGATCTTATCAAGCTTCTTGGCCTTCGCGACGATCCTGGGGTCGGTTGTATAAACTCCGTCCACGTCGGTATAGATATCACATCTGTCGGCTTTCAGCGCCGCCGCAAGGGCTACGGCAGAGGTATCTGAACCGCCCCGGCCAAGCGTGGTGATGCGGTTATCCGGGCCGATGCCCTGGAAGCCGGCCACCACCGGAATTTGGCCGGCTTGCATGCGGGTGATTAACTCATCGCCTTCAATATCATTGATCCGGGCTTTACCGTGCTGGCCGTCAGTATCCACGGCAATCTGCCAACCCATCCAGGAGCGTGCTTCGAGCCCGAGATTTTGCAAGGCGATTGCTAAAAGACCAGCCGTAACCTGCTCGCCGGTTGCAACCACCGCATCATATTCGCGGGCGTCAAACATCGGGGACAAGCTCTGGCACCAGCCGACCAGCTGGTTGGTGGTGCCCGCCATGGCAGAGACCACCACGGCCACCTCGTTACCTGCTGCAACTTCACGCTGCACGCGGGCAGCCACATTGCGGATCCGGTCCAGGTCGGCGACGGACGTGCCGCCGAATTTCATTACTATGCGCGCCATAAGCTGTTGTATGCTCCAAGACTGCCCGAACCTTGTGCATTCCGGGCCGGAGCGTCACATAACGGTCGAGAAAGGGTTCCGCAATGATGGCCACCGAAACTTCCGCAAAAGCAGACGAAATCGCCCGGTTCGACGCGCTGGCCGCCCATTGGTGGGAACCAAAGGGTCCGATGCGACCATTGCACATGATGAACCCGGTGCGGGCCAACTGGCTGCTGGCGCGGGTATTGCGGCAGTTTCAGCCAGGCGTGCGGGTGCTGGATGTTGGCTGCGGGGCGGGTTTGCTCTCCGAAGCTTTGGCCAAGGCCGGCTGCGACGTGCTGGGGCTGGATGCGGCGGGACAGGCGATTGAAGCTGCCCGTGCCCATGCGGTGGGGCAGGGGCTAACACTTTCCTACCGGACTGGTACGGCCGAGGCGCTGTTAGCCGAGGGGCTAAAATTCCCGGTCATCACAGCTTTAGAAGTGATCGAGCATGTGGCCGACCCGGCGGCATTTTTAGCAACGTTGGCCGGTTTGCTTGAACCGGGCGGGTTGCTGTTCATCTCCACGCTCAACCGAACAGCCAAGTCCTACCTGGTGGCCAAGTTCGGCGCGGAATATGTGCTGCGAATGCTACCGGTGGGCACCCATGAGTGGAAACAATTCATCACCCCAGCCGAATTAGGCAGGCTGTGCCGCCAGCAAGGGCTCCGGTTGAATGATGTGGCTGGGTTGAGCTTTGATGCGCTGCGCGGGCAATTTGGCATCAGCCGCGATACAAGCATTAACTATATCGCGGCTGCGCAATCTGCGGCTTAGTGGTCGGCGTAGGCAATGCCGGCGCGAACTTGCTCGATCGCAGCGTTGACCAAGCGGATCGCCTCATCGCGATGGCCGCCTTTATTGTCTTCGGACGCCACTAATTCACCACGGGCGTGGTAAAGGCTTTCAAGAGCTTCATGCATATGGCCCTGATAAGCCATGGCTGCACCGGTTGTCAGGGCGCCAATTGCCATGAAGCTGGCGGCGAATACAGCGCTACGAATGCTGGGACGTGAGAAAAGACGCATAAGACAGCTCCTTGTCAGGTTTGGTTAATCATCGATTCTGCTTTTAAGGCGTGAACTGATTATTGATGATTTATGTCTCTGCCATGCCGAACTTACGACATAAAGCAGGCGTAACGTAACAGATTGTTTTCTCAAATTGCCTCGACAATTTTTGCCACCCACGCCATCTTCAAATCAGCAACTTGGGCGGGGTTTTGGCGATGCCACTGGATTTTGTGAATTTATTACGGCACTGGCGGCACCATTTGCACGCCCACCCTGAGTTGTCGTTACACGAATCGGCAACTGCGGCGTTTGTCTGTGAGCAGCTTGATAAGCTCGGCATCGGCTTCACCGCCCATATTGGCGGTCATGGCGTGGTGGCCACCATCTCTCGGGCTGGGTCTAACCGGTCGGTGGGGTTACGGGCAGATATGGACGCGCTGCCGATCATGGAGGCCACCAACGCGCCCTATGCCTCGCAACGCCCAGGCGTAATGCATGCCTGCGGGCATGACGGGCACACAGCCTCCCTGTTAGGGGCGGCAAAATTGCTGGTGGAAGACCATGATTGGGCTGGTACAGTGCATCTGGTATTTCAGCCGGCCGAGGAGGGCTTTGGCGGCGCGGACGCAATGCTAAAAGATGGGCTGTTACAAAAATTCCCGATGGAGCGGATTTTTGGCTACCACAACTGGCCCGGCCTCGAAGCCGGCACAGTCATGATCCATGACGGGCCGATCATGGCGGCGGCTTCCAACTTCACCATTACCCTGCATGGCAAAGCTGCCCACGCTGCCATGCCGCATCTGAGCCAGGACCCGGTGCAAGGTGTGGCCCATCTGATCATCGCGCTGAATTCGATTGTCGCCCGCAACGCTGACCCGCTCGACACCGCGGTCATTTCCACCTGCAAATTGCAAGCAGGTAACGCCAACAACCAAATTCCTGAGCAAGCGAGCCTAGGGGGGACGTATCGCGCATTGCAGCTTGCAACGATGCGGCAGATCGAGGCCCGGATCCGCGATGTTGCTGCCCATACCGCCGCTGCCTTTGGGCTTAGCGCAACGGTCGAGATTTTTGGTGTGCTGCCGCCCACCGTGAATGACAAAGCGCAGGCAGATTTTGCGGCAGAGGTGGCTGCCGGGCAGGGGCTGGCGGTACGCCGTGACATGGCGCCTTCCATGGGGGCGGAGGATTTTGGTTGCTTCTTGATGGAAATTCCCGGCGCCTATGCTTGGATCGGCAATGGTAATTCCGCCAATCTGCACAACCCGCATTTTGACTATAACGACGAAATTCTTCCCATCGCGGCGCATTATCTGGCGGGGGTCGCCAAAGCCGCCCTCAGGTGAGCGTAGAATGGGACGAACCAGCGATTGTGTTAGAGACCGCCCCCTACGGCGAGGGTGACGCGCTAATTATGCTGCTCACCGCCGGGCAAGGCACATGGAAAGGGCTGGTGCGGGGTGGCAATGGGCGGGGAAAAACCGCACTTTGGCAGCCTGGTAATCTCATCACCGCCGGCTGGAGTGCCAGGTTGCCAGAACAATTAGGGCATTTTACTGGCGAGATGGTGCACCCGGCGGCGGCGTTGGCGATGGATGACCGGTTGAACCTCGCAATACTGAACGCAGCCTGTGCGTTGGCGGCTGGCTCTCTCCCGGAGCGGGAAGCGGCACCCGATATTTTTGCGGGGCTCGCACGGCTGCTGGCGGGGATTAACATCCCCGGCATGGCGCTGCCCGCCTTGGTGCGGTGGGAATTGGACTTGCTGCGCGAGCTGGGGTTTGGCCTGGATTTTTCAGCGCGGGCGGTGGCAGGGGACAATGACCAGCTCGCTTACGTGTCACCCAAAACCGGCCGGGCGCTGTCAATTTCAGCCGCCGGTGACTGGGCACCTCGCTTGTTGAAATTGCCAGCGTTTTTGCTCGATGATGTCCGCGTGACTGAGGAAGATTGCGCGGATGGGCTGAAACTGACGGGGCATTTCCTGGCGCGTGACGTGTTCGGGAGCCGCCATAAGCCCCTTCCACCGGCGCGCGAGCGGCTTTATGACCTTCTGCTTGAACGCTTACAGGATTCATAAATGCCTATCGACATGAGCACCGGCCATATTGAAGACGCCCCGCTGGCTTCGGCACTCTCTGAACGCTATTTGGCCTATGCGCTCTCCACCATCATGTCCCGCTCGCTGCCGGATGCACGCGATGGGTTAAAGCCTGTGCATCGCCGCCTGATCTACGCGATGCATCAGTTGAAGCTTGACCCGCGCTCGGGCTTCAAAAAATGCGCCCGCGTGGTGGGTGACGTGATGGGTAAATTCCATCCGCATGGCGATTCTTCAATTTACGAGGCGCTGGTGCGGTTGGCGCAGGAATTCTCCTCGCGCTTTCCGTTGATCGAAGGCCAGGGGAACTTTGGCAACATCGATGGCGATAATGCCGCGGCCATGCGTTACACGGAATCCCGCCTGACCGAAGTAGCGGAATTTCTGCTGCGTGGCATTGATGAAAACGCCGTGGATTTCCGCGCCACATACGATGGTGAGGAAAGTGAGCCGGTGGTGCTGCCGGGGGCATTTCCCAACCTGCTCGCCAATGGTGCGAGTGGTATTGCCGTTGGCATGGCGACCTCGATTCCGCCGCATAATGCCGGGGAAGTCTGTGCCGCCGCAATTCACCTGATCCAACACCCTAATGCCAGCACGGCGGATTTGCTGAAACATCTGCGTGGGCCAGATTTCCCGACAGGCGGCGAGTTGGTGGAAGATGAGGCAACCTTGCTGGCTGCTTATGAAACCGGCCGGGGCAGTTTGCGCACCCGCGCCCGTTGGGTGCGGGAAGAACAAAAGCACGGCACCTGGGTGATTGTGGTGACCGAAATTCCGTATCAGGTGCAGAAATCGCGGCTAATCGAGCAGGTGGCGGTGCTGTTGCAGGAGAAGAAACTGCCGCTGCTGGCCGATATCCGTGATGAATCGGACGATAAAATCCGCCTGGTGCTGGAGCCGCGCTCGCGCACCGTGGACCCTGAGATGCTGATGGCGTCGTTGTTTAAATCCACTGCCCTGGAAACGCGCTTTTCGTTGAACATGAATGTGCTGGATGCCAGCCGCACCCCGCGTGTGATGGGGCTGAAGGATTTGCTGAAATCCTGGACCGACCACCGCCATGAGGTGCTGATCCGCCGTTCCAATCACCGGCTCGAAGCCATCGCTAAGCGGTTGGAGATTCTTGAAGGCTATCTGGCGGTTTTCTTAAACCTCGATGAAGTCATCCGGATCATCCGCACCGAGGATGAGCCAAAGCCCAAACTCATCAAGGCGTTTAAGCTGACCGAAGTGCAGGCGGAAGCGATTCTGAACATGCGGCTGCGCTCACTGCGCCGCCTGGAGGAAATGGAAATCCGGCAAGAGCATAAAAAGCTCTCCACCGAGCAGAAAGGCTTGCAGGCGCTGCTGAAGGATGAAGGCAAGCGCTGGGAGAAAATCGTCATCGAAATTGGCGAGGTGCAGACCAAGTTTGGGTCTGGCCCGCTCGGCGCTCGCCGTACGCAAATAAGTGCTGCGGCACCGGTATTGGAAATTGTCGCCGAAGCCTTTGTGGAGCGCGAACCGTTGACGGTTGTGCTCAGCCAAAAAGGCTGGATACGCGCCTTCAAAGGCCATTTGGCTGCCGATGCCGAGTTGAAATTCAAGGAAGGCGATAAGCTGCACATATTGCGCCGCTGCGAATCAACCGACCGTCTGGCGCTGCTGGCTACCAATGGGAGGGTTTACACGCTGAAAGCCTCGGATTTGCCGCGCGGGCGTGGTGACGGGCAGGCGATTAGGCTGACGATTGAACTTGGCAATGATGATGCTGTGGTGGATTTATTCATACCCGACCCGGCGCAGAATTATCTGATTGCGGCCACTGCCGGGCGTGGTTTTATTATCCCGGGCGCGGAATTAAATTCTGAACGTAAGGCGGGCAAGCAAATTCTTAGTCTGAAAGCCGGAGAGGAGCTTTCGCACTGTGTGCCGGCAAATGGCGACCATGTGGCGGTGATTGGCGAGAACCGTAAGCTATTGGTGTTCCCACTTAGCGAACTACCAGAAATGACCAAAGGTGCTGGTGTGGCCTTACAGAAGTATAAGGATGGCGGCATGGCTGATGTGAAAGTGTTCACCTTGGCGCAAGGCCTTACCTGGAAGCTCGGTGCCAATACCCGCACTGAAACCAAGTTAACCGAATGGATCGGCTCCCGCGCGCAAGCGGGGCGCTTACCGCCGAACGGCTTTCCAAAGTCTGGTAAGTTTGGGGATTAAGGAACAATGCGGGCAGGACGTTTATGGAAAATGCGAGTTATGGCCGGATGAATGGTATTTTCCGTGCTGGATGATTGTAAGGCCCTGGTGCTATTTTCCGGCGGGCAGGATTCCACCACCTGCCTTGGCTGGGCGTTGCAGAATTTTACCACGGTTGAAACTATCGGGTTTGCATATGGCCAGCGCCATGCTGTGGAAATGACGTGTCGGGAGCCGGTGCGCCAAGCCATCCGTGATATTAACCCAGTATGGCATAACCGCCTTGCTGAGGATCATGTGGTCGATCTTTCCGTGCTGGGCGCGCTGGGGGACAGTGCGCTGACCAAGGATATTGAGATTGCAATGACCGCTGAAGGTTTACCGACAACCTTTGTACCTGGCCGCAATTTGGCTTTTCTCACTTTTGCGGCGATGGTCGCGTACCGCCGTGGTGCCAAACACATCGTCGGTGGCATGTGTGAGACGGATTTTTCCGGTTACCCCGATTGCCGTGATGATTCCGTTAAAGCCATGCAACTGGCATTGAATATCGGCATGGCACGGCAATTCGTGCTGCACACGCCGCTGATGTGGATTGATAAAGCCGCCACCTGGAACCTTGCGAAAGATTTAGGTGGGCAGGCGTTGGTTGATATCATCATCAACGGCACCCATACCTGCTATTATGGCGACCGCAGCACCAAACATGCTTGGGGTTTCGGCTGCGGCACGTGCCCGTCTTGCGCCTTGCGGGCGCAGGGGTTCCAGAAATTTTCAGCAGGCACTTAATACATGACAGACGATCGTTATCAGAATTTAAACCAGCTTGGTGCTGCTACTGGCATGCCGGCTTCGCCTGAAGCAGCGGTGCTGGAACGTGTTGCCGCCAAGACCAATGGCAAACATTATATGGTGCGCTTCACCTGCCCAGAATTCACCTCGCTTTGCCCGATCACCGGCCAGCCGGACTTCGCGCATATCGTGATTGACTACATCCCCGGTGACTGGCTGGTGGAAAGCAAATCATTGAAGCTATTTTTGCAAAGCTTCCGCAACCACGGGGCGTTTCATGAAGCCTGCACCATCATGATCGCGGACCGGATTATTGCGTTGCTGAACCCGGTATGGCTGCGTATCGGTGGCTATTGGTATCCACGCGGCGGCATTCCCATCGATGTATTCTGGCAAACCGGCGCGGCGCCGGAAGGCGTGTGGCTACCAGAGCAAGCTGTGCCGGCGTATCGCGGCCGGGGTTGATAAGAAGATACCCGCCTGCGCGGGTATGACGGGATGGATGTATTATTGGCGGGAGGTGGCAAAGACATAAAAAGGGGGCCGCAAGGCCCCCTTTTGATGTGGAGTGTAGAAATTTTTACGCAGCTTTCGCCATGCCGCGCAGCACGTACTGCAAAATACCGCCATGCTGATAATAATTAACTTCGTCAGCTGTATCCACGCGGCAGAACAGATCAACATGGTCAACCGTGCCGTTGGCGCGGTGGATGGCGAGTTTCAAATCCATCCGTGGGGAGAGGTTTTCCAAGCCCACAATGTCGATCAGCTCATCACCTCTCAGGTTCAGTGACTTGCGGTCCATGCCTTCCTTGAAGGTCAGCGGCAGCACGCCCATGCCCACCAGGTTGGACCGGTGAATACGCTCGAAGCTCTCGGTGATCACGGCCTTCACGCCCAGCAGCATGGTGCCCTTGGCGGCCCAGTCACGCGATGAACCGGTGCCATATTCCCTGCCGCCAAACACGACCAGCGGAATGCCGGCAGCCTTGTAGCGCACGGACGCATCATAGATCGAAAGTTCATCGCCGGACGGGTAGTGGCGGGTCATGCCGCCTTCCACACCGTTCAGCATTTCGTTCTTGATGCGGATGTTGGCGAACGTACCGCGCACCATCACGTCATCATTGCCACGGCGCGCACCGTAGGAGTTGAAATCCTTCTGCAGCACTTGGTGTTCGCTCAGGAACACACCCGCCGGGGCTGATTTCTTGATGTTACCGGCGGGCGAGATATGGTCGGTGGTGATCGAGTCACCCAGAATGGCCAGAATACGCGCGCCCTTTATGTCGGCTACCGGTGCCGGGGTCATGGTAATGCCATCAAAGTAGGGCGGGTTCTTCACGTAGGTAGACCCAGACGGCCAGGCATAGGTGTCGGTGCCACCTTTCACTTCAATCGCCTGCCACTGCTTCGGACCTTTGAAAACATCGCTGTAACGGTCAAGGAACATTTCGCGGCTGAGCACGGCATGCACAGTGTCGTTGATTTCCTTGTTGGTCGGCCAGATGTCTTTCAGGAACACATCCTTGCCGTCCTTCGAGGTGCCGATGACCGCAGTGGTGATGTCTTCGCGCATATTGCCGAGCAGCGCGTAGGCCACCACCAAAGGCGGGCTGGCGAGGTAGTTGGCCCGTACGTTCGGGTGCACGCGGCCTTCAAAGTTCCGGTTGCCAGACAGCACCGAGACCGCCACCAGCTTGTTGTTTTCAATCGCGTCCACAATCGCATCCGGCAGTGGGCCGGAATTGCCAATGCAGGTGGTGCAGCCATAACCAACGGTCTGGAAGCCCATCGCGTCGAGGTCAGCCGAGAGGTTGGACTTGTTGAGATACTCAGTGACAACCTGTGACCCAGGGGCCAGCGAGGTTTTCACCCACGGTTTCGGCGTCAGACCCAGGGCACGTGCTTTACGCGCCACCAGACCAGCAGCCACCAGCACGCTCGGGTTCGAGGTGTTGGTGCAGGAGGTGATAGCCGCCAGCACCACGTCACCATGGGTGAGTTCGTAGTTTGTGCCAGCAACTTTGGCCTTCACGTCGACATCGCCAGCGGGCACGCCGAGTGACTTGGTCAGTTCGACTTTCAGCGCGGCGGAGGCATCCTTCAGCAGCACGCGGTCCTGCGGGCGCTTCGGACCGGCGAGCGAGGGCTGCACGGTGGACATGTCGAGTTCCAGCGTGTCGGTGAATTTCGGATCGACATTGGTGCGCCACAGGCCCTGCGCCTTGGCGTAGGCTTCCACCAGCTTGATGCGGTGCTCATCGCGGCCGGAAAGATGCAGGTAATCCAGCGTGATCTGGTCAACCGGGAAGAAGCCGCAGGTCGCGCCATATTCCGGCGCCATATTGGCGATGGTGGCGCGGTCAGCCAGACCCAGATCATCAAGGCCCGGACCATAGAATTCCACAAACTTACCAACCACGCTCTTCTTGCGCAGCATCTGGGTAGCGGTCAGCACCAGGTCAGTTGCGGTCGCACCCTCCGGCAGCTTGCCGGTCAGCTTGAAGCCGATGACATCGGGGATGAGCATGGCGATCGGCTGGCCAAGCATGGCAGCTTCGGCCTCGATACCGCCGACGCCCCAGCCCAGCACGCCCATGCCGTTCACCATGGTGGTGTGGCTGTCCGTGCCGTACAAAGTGTCCGGGTACACAAAGGTTGAACCGCCGTTTTCGGAGGTCCAGGCCACCTGGGCGAGGTATTCCAGGTTCACCTGATGGCAGATGCCGGTATCTGGCGGCACCACGCGGAAATTATCAAACGCTTCCTGGCCCCAGCGCAGGAAGCGGTAGCGTTCGTCATTACGCTCAAATTCCAGGTCGATATTCTTTGAAAGCGCGCTGGAGGTGCCGGCGACGTCCACCATCACGGAATGGTCGATCACCAGGTCAACCGGGATCAGCGGGTTCACTTTTTCGGGCTTGCCGCCCAGGGCCACAATACCATCGCGCATCGCGGCGAGGTCGACCACGCCCGGCACGCCGGTGAAATCCTGCATCAGAATACGGGCCGGCTTGAAGGGCACTTCCTTGGTCGAGGAGGCAGATTTCAGCCATTCCACAATCGCTTTGGCGTCATCAACGGTATAGCTGCCGCCATTCTCAAAGCGCAGCACGTTTTCCAGCAGCACCTTAAGGGTGCGCGGCAGCTGGGAGATGTCGCCAAGCGCATCAGCGGCTTCAGCCAGAGAGAAATACTTATAATCCTTGCCCTCAACGGTCAGGGTCTTCAAGGTTTTAAGGGTGTCTTGGCCAATGGCTGTCATTGCGCGGGTGTTCCTTTTTTTGCAAACGCGGAAATGGTCTTAGGCGCGACCGGGACGATGGTATGGATGACTGGTTTTATGTATCAACCATCACATCGTCGATCTGCCAGGGCTTTAACCATAGGCTTGCCGGTCCGTCCATTGAGGTGAGGGGTTTTTAACGCAGTGACCGGGCCTTTCGTTGCGCAAAATCTGGCGGTGTTTCGCGGCGAGCGGCTGGTTTTCCGCGATATTAGCTTTGCGGTCCCGGCAGGGGGGGCATTGCTGTTGCGCGGCCCAAACGGGGCTGGGAAGTCATCGTTACTGCGGGCCTTGGCGGGATTGACCAAATTAGCCACGGGCAAGCTGCTTTGGGGCGACGAGGATGCGTTGGAGGATTTGCCGACCCACGCAAAACGTATCGCCTGGCTCGGGCATCTGGATGCTGTGAAATTCGCGCTGAATGTGGGCGAGCATGTGGTAGACTCGGCGGCTTTGGCGGCCCTTGGGCTGGCCTCCTACCGGGATTTACCGGCGAAATTGCTGTCTGCGGGGCAGAAGCGGCGGTTGGCTCTAGCCCGCGTTGCAGCCTCAAATACGCCGCTTTGGCTGCTTGATGAGCCAACCAACGGGCTGGACACAGCCTCGATTGCGCTGCTGACGGCGGTATTTGCGGCACACCGCGCAAAAGGCGGGATGGTTATTGCCAGTACCCATACGCCGCTTGACCTGCCGAGTGCTGAGATATTGGCGCTATGAGAGGGATGCTCGCACGGGAACTACGGCTGGCCTGGCGGCAATCGGCTGACACGGCGGCGGCTTTGCTGTTTTTTGTCATCGCTGCAACATTATTTCCGTTTGCTCTGGGGCCAGACCCGCATGTGCTGAGCGTCATTGCCCCCGGTATCATCTGGGTTTGCGCGTTGCTGGCGGCCCTGCTGCCGCTGGAACGGCTGTTCGGCGCGGATTTTGAAGATGGCACGTTGGATTTACTGCTGCTCTCGGGCCTCACAGCCGGTGGTGTGGCAGCGGTGAAAACTACCGCCCATTGGCTCACCACCGGGCTGCCACTGCTGATCATCGCGGCACCTTTATCTGTCATGCTGCGGATGCCGGCTGAACAAGTGCCGCTGCTGCTGCTTACATTGCTGCCGGGTACATTGTTGCTGTCATTGCTGGGAACCATGGCGGCGTCGATTACGCTGGGGGCGCGGCGTTCGGCTGTGCTGATGCCATTAATCACCCTGCCGCTGATGATCCCCACGCTGATTTTCGGCTGTGCCGCCGCCACGGCCCCGCACCCGCAGGCGGCTTTGCTGATGCTGGCGGCAATGTTGGTGATGGCTCTGCCTTTGGCCCCCTTGGCTGCCGGGGCGGCATTGCGGGCGGCCGCTGAATGAGCCTCGTTGGCTAATTATCAGACCGCAATATTATCGAGCAGCCGGACCGGCCCTAGCTTTGCTGCCGCCAATATCCGGGCAGGGTGTGTGAAGGCTTGCAGCGGCTCTAAGCTGCCAGCATCAACCAAGCTGAAATAATCCGGCACCAGGCCAGAGTTCATCAAATAATGACAGGCTTTTGCAAGCGTTTCAGTAATATCGGCGCCGCCACGGATGCTAGTGGCCGCAGCCTGCAAGGCGGCAAATAAGGCCGGTGCCTTGGCGCGGTCCTCTGCTGAGAGAAACCGGTTGCGCGAAGACAAGGCCAGCCCGTCGGTCTCCCGCACTGTGGGAATCGCGATGACCTCAACGGGCAGCAGCAAATCAGCCACCATCCGGCGGATCACCTGCACTTGCTGGAAGTCTTTTTCGCCAAAATAGGCGCGGGTGGGCCGCACCTGCCCGAATAATTTGGCCACCACCGTGGCAACGCCGGCGAAATGGCCGGGCCGGACGGCGCCTTCCCAGCGCAAGGCCGGGCCTTCAAGTGTGATCATGGTTGCCGCATCATCCGGATACATGGTCGCGACGTCGGGCAGCCAAACAACGTGACACCCCGCGGCGGCTAATTTCTCGAGGTCAGATGCTTCTGTGCGAGGATAGCGCGAAAAATCCTCATTCGGGCCAAATTGCTTGGGATTGACGAAGATGCTGGCCGCGACCTTGCCACCGGCACGCTTCGCGGCCGCAATCAGCGCCAAATGCCCCTCATGCAGTGCCCCCATGGTGGGGACGAAACCGATATCGCCGGTCAGGGCGGCGCGCAGGTCGGGTAGGGTGCGGGCGATCAGCATAAGCGGCGCTTTGCGCGAAATTTATCTTTCCGTCCAGCATTTCGCGGTTGCGATGGCTGGGCAGGAAGCTATGAACCGATTAATGAACTGCGCATGAGTCTTGAAACCAAAGCCTGGGTGGCCGCCGAACAGAAGCTTGGGCGGAAGGCAGCGCGGCTGCCGGTTGTTTGGGGCCTCGCGCAAATTTCGGCGGGCATCGGGCAGATATACTGCGCCGCGCATTTGCTGGCGCTGGTGTTGCTGCCAGCATTACGTAGCAGTACCGCGATATTTCTATACGTGGCTGGTTTTAGCATTTTTGTGTTGTTGCGTGCCTTATGCCTGGACCAGACGGAGTCGCGCAGCTTTGAGCTCGGTGCCGCCGCGCGGCGGCGCTTGCGTAGCGATATGTTTTCCAGGCTGCTGGCGGTTGGCCCGAACGGGTTGCATGGCCGTCATTCAGCGGAATTAGCGGCGGTGGCGGTGGACCGGGTAGAGGCGATGGAAGGCTTTCACGCGCGCTGGATTCCCGCCACCAGCTTGGCGGTTCTTGGCCCTGGCCTGATCGGCATCGTGGCGTTGGTCGTTGATTGGCGTTCCGGCCTGATTTTGCTGGTGGCCGGTTTGTTGGTGCCAGTGGCGATGGCGGTCGCGGGCATCGGTGCCGGGGTGGCGGCGCGGAGGCAGTTTGTCGCCATGACCAGGCTGCAGGTGCGGTTTTTGGACCGAATACGCGGCATTTCAACTATTGTTCTGGCAGGCCGCACGGCCGATGAAGCAGCAGCGCTTGGTCGGGCGGCCGATGAGCTGCGGTCCCGCACCATGCGCGTGTTACGCGTGGCATTTTTATCCTCGACCGCGCTCGATTTGGCCGCAGCTGCGGCTTTGGTGCTGGTGGTTATCCGTTTTGCACCACATTTAGAAAGTAACTTAATACTAGCGCAAAAAGCGTTGTTTTTATTGCTTTTAGTACCGGAATTCTTTGCGCCCTTGCGGGCATTTGCGGCGGTCTATCAGGACCGGATGGCAGCCGAGGCGGTGGGCGAGGATTTGGCAACGCTGCCTGCCATGCCGGCCCCTATCGCGCCGGTAGAAATTCGCAACATCGCCGCCCACGGTGTCACGCTGGCGTTTGAGGATGTGAGTTTTGGTTGGGGTTCGGCGCGTGGGCCGGTGCTAGAACATTTGTCGTTTCGGGTGCCAGCGGGTGAGACGATGCTCCTTACCGGTACGTCCGGTGCTGGCAAATCCACGATCATCGACCTGATTCTTGGTTTCATCACGCCTGAGTCTGGCAAAGTCACCTTCAACGGCATCGAACTCACCACCGTCATTCCAGCCGCGCGCGAGCGGATGATCGCCTGGATTGGCCAAAAACCGATGATTTTCGGGGGCACGATCGGTGAAAATATCAGGTTTGCCCGTCCGGAAGCGACTGACGAGGCGTTGGCGCAAGCGGTGAAACTAGCACGGCTGAGCGATGTGATTGCCGAGCTGCCCCGCGGTTTGGACACCCCGATCGGCGAAGCAGGGTTCGGGCTTTCGGGTGGCCAGGCGCAACGTATCGCCATCGCCCGGGCGTTCCTGAAAGACGCACCGTTGCTGCTGCTTGATGAACCCACGGCGCATCTTGACCCGGCGATTGAACGCGATGTGCTGGAGAGCCTGAAACGTCTGGCAATCGGCCGTACCGTTGTGCTGGCCAGCCACGCCGCGTTGGCGCTGGAATTTGCCCACGACACCGGGGCGCGGCGGTTGGATTTGGATGCCATACGCCATGCCAAATTCCGGGGGGTCGCATGATCCCGGTAATGAAAATTCTGCGGCTTTGGCAGGCGCATTATTGGCACCTGGCGTTGGGCGCCCTGTTGGCTTTGGCAGCACTCGCGGCCGGTATTGCACTGATGCAAAATGCCGGGCTCTACACCGCGACCGCTGTTTTAGGTGGCGTTCTGCTGGTGCCTGTGGCGCTGCAAATGGCCGGTGTGGCGCGGGTGGTGCTGCGCTATTTGGAACGTCTGGTCAGTCATGACGCCATGTTCCGCGCCTTGGGGCGCGTGCGTGTGTGGTTCTTCACCGGGCTTGCCAATAGTGCTGCCGGTGGTTTGGGTCTGCGCCGGGCGGGCGATGCGCTGGCGAGGCTCGTGAATGATGTGGAAGCTTTGGATGGGTTGTATCTACGCATCATCGTGCCAGGCCTTGCTGCTTTGATGCTGCTGCCGGTTTTGCTGGTTGTGCTGAGCCGTGAAAACGGCTGGGCGTTGCTGGTGATTTTTCCCTTCGCCGTGATCGCGCTGGTGCTGCCGTGGCAGGCTGCTGCGCTGGCCGGTGACAACGCCAAACGTGTGTCTCTTGCCATGGCTGGGTTGCGCAACGCGGCTCTGGATACGCTGAGTGGCCTGCGCGAGGTCAAAATATTTGCAGCCGAAGGGCGCATGCTGGCGCTGGTTCAAGCCCGCGAATCTGCCCTGCTGGCGGCACAGCGTGAATTGGCACAGCGCGTCAGCCGGTTGAATATTATTGGTTTTATCACAGTGCAGGCTGGCATTCTTCTGGTGTTGTTGTTGGGGTTTATGTCTGGCCCCGTGGCGTCTGCCGTGGCTTTGTTCGTGGCTGTCGCGGCGTTTGAAGCGGTCAGCGCCATGCCGCGGGCCGGCGTGTTACTTGGCCAGTCCCGGGTTGCTGCTGCGCGTGTTGTGGAAGCCGCTGAAGCAGGCCCCACTGTGCCAGACCCGGCTGCGCCGCCGCCGCCGCTCACCGGGTATGCGGTCAGTTTTGAACATGTTGGTTTCCGTTACGCCCATGATCTGCCTTTCGTGTTTGAAAATCTGTCGTTGCAATTGCCAGCCGGATCGCGCACCGCGATTCTGGGGCCTTCGGGGGCCGGTAAATCCACCATCGCGGGTTTGCTGTTGAAGCTGGCAGCACCGCAAAGCGGCAAAATTAAATTAGGGACGGTTGATATTGCGGCGCTCCCAGCGGAGGCTGTGCGCAGTAAAATCGCTTATTTGTCGCAAACCACGCATTTATTTGCCGATACCATTCGCAATAATTTGCTGCTGGGCGACCCTTCGGCCGATGAGGCCCGGCTTTGGGCGGCGCTTGAATCCGCTCAGCTTGCCGGTGTGGTGCGGGCATTGCCAAATGGTCTGGATGAATGGCTGGGCGAGGGTGGGAATACCCTCTCCGGCGGGCAGGGGCGGCGTTTGGCTCTGGCCCGCACGCTGCTTTCGCAAGCGCCGATTTTGCTGCTGGACGAACCCTGCGCGGGGCTGGATGCTGCGACTGAAGCCGCGTTTTTTGAAACACTTAATCATGCCGTAGCAGGCCGGACCCTGGTGTTGATCGCGCATCGTTTGACGGGTGTGGAGAAGCTGGATCGTATTTGGCGGCTGGCCGGTGGCTCGTTGGTGGCGGCGGCTGGCTAAAGGTGCGGTAGCTGCGGCACCACGAGTAACCAAGCCAGCAACGCCCACACCGAACTGGCCGACACACCTAATATCAACCCCAGTACCGTGCCGGTTTGGGTTTTGCCAAAGGCTGGCCGGTAGAGGGGGATTGGCAAGCGCTGCCCCAGAATGAGGTTGCTCAGGCCACACCCGGCCATGCAGGCCAGCAAGGCTGGCAGGTGGCCGCCCTGCCGTAGCAGCACCCCTATAACCGGCAGCGCCATCACCACCAAGCTGGCATAGCCGGCGGCGGCATAGGCGGCCTTGCGCCCGGTTGCGGCAAGCACGGGTGCTGAAGCCAGCAACTCCGGCGCTTGGTCGCCACCGGTAATGATGGAGACAAAAAACAGTGCCAACTGGCCTGTCAGGAACACCAGCAAAGGCACCACCACTTCAGGACCGGTGCCGATGGCAACTCTGCCGGTTAAAATCATCAGCACCGGCACGAGGGTGAGGGAGCGATAGACAGTCTGGGTCACCAAACCGGGAAATCTCAGCAATATCCGTAAATTTTTTAACATCGTCGCCGCTAGCGGGGCTTGCCGGAAATGGCCGTTGTCTCGCTGCGGTGGCGAGTCGCCCGCATAGGACGCAGCGCTAATGGTGCCGTCGGCATATTGCTTGGCGCGCCCGAATAGCACGGCCAGGAAAAACCCAGTGCAGAGCGTACAAATTATCAGCACCGGTATCGCCTGCCCCAGCATCGCCCGGGCGGGCAACCAGATTGGTGCGTTAATATTTTGGTCATTGGGCATCAGTGCCAGCCATAGCCCGCGCAGGGAGGATGCGGGAATATAATGTGGTGCCTGGCCGAGCGCGAAAATCACCACGCCAACCACCAGTGCAAGACTATGTGAAACGCGCCTGGCCTGCCGCGGCCCCAGTTTTGAAACCAGCACCACCACCAGCAGAAACGCCAGCGATGTTGCCACTGCGGCTTCCATGGGGATCATGATATAGGCTGCCAGCGCCTGCGGTTTTCCAAATATCGCGAAGGCATTGGCCAGCACGCCCGTAAGCAGCATCCAGGGCGCTGCCACGCTGGCGGTAACGCCCAGCATGCGCACGGCCAGAATCCGCACCGGTGGGATCGGGGAGGCGAGCAGAAAATCAGCATCACCGCGCGCATATAAAACATCGATCGCCGAGGTCATGGCACGTGAAAGCATCAGGCCGAATAAGAAAATCAAGTTGATATTTGCAGCGACGATCATGACCGGCAGGCTAAAATTCTGACCGCGCAGAAAATACGCAATGCCGAGCGCGACGGCCTGGAAAACAACACCCACGAAAATGACCGGGATGATGACATGCCGGCTGGTTCGGATCAGGATTGAGTTGCGCCAGAGCAGATTGATCTCATGGGCGAACAGCCAGGAAAAGCTGGTAGGCTTAAACATGTGCGGTGCTGGTGAGGTGTAAAAATACATCTTCCAGCGTGGCATTTTCATGCTTGCCCGCCTGCGCCTGCAATTGCGCAAAACTGCCTTCCGCCAGCAAGCCACCGCCTGATAATATCCCGATGCGCGTGGCCAGTCTCTCAGCGACTTCCAGAATATGCGTGGTGATGATGATCGCCGCCCCGGCAGCGGCCCGTTCCATCAGAATGGCTTTAACCAGTTTTGCGGCAGCGGCATCGAGCCCGGTTAAAGGTTCGTCAAGAATGAAAAATTTTGGCGCATGGATGAGGGCACCGGCCAGCACAGTCTTTTGCTTCATCCCCCGCGAAAATCCCTCGCAGCGCTCATGCCGGTGCGGCCAGAGCCCTAAAGTTTCCAGCAACTCGTCGGCGCGGCTGGCGGCGCGCGCGGGCTCCACCTGCCAAAGTCCAGCAACGAATTCGAGATATTCAAGCGGTGAAAGCTTATCGTAAAGCAGAGGTTCATCGGGCAGCCAGGCCATCTGGGCTTTGGCTTGCAAGGGGGCCGCGATAACATCAGTGCCAAATACGGCTATCGTGCCCGCATCTGGCTTCAGCAGCCCCGCGATCATCCGCAATGTGGTGGTTTTACCCGCCCCGTTCGGCCCCAGCAGGGCATAGACCTCACCAGGTGCGATGGTCAGGTCGAGATTCTGAATCACTGGTTTTGTGAAGGATTTGCAAAGGCCACGGACCGTAAGGGCAACTGTCATGAAGTTCCAGGAAGGCTGATGGTGACCCGAAAAGCATTAGGATCATGTGACGCCGGGCGCGCGAACGCAACCGGTATGGCGTGAAATGCTGTGCCGCGTTGCGTTGAAAAGCGCCAAAGGGGTGCGCCAAAAATGGTCGGAGCGGCGGGATTCGAACCCACGGCCCCCAGTCCCCCAGACTGGTGCGCTACCAGGCTGCGCTACGCTCCGACCGTGAGAGAGGCTCTAGCAAGCCGGGGTGGCTGATGCAATGCAACCAGCCTGTCATGAGCAGACCACGCCTCTCATGGCTGTTAATGTGGCGTTGCCAAGGTTGTGTATAACGGCAGAATCGCAGCGCCTAAAAGCGGCGCTGCAAGATGGGGCGGCTCGCGCAGGATGCTCACGGAGAGCGGATTGATAGTATCACTGAAAGCGAACGGTCGTCGCGGTTATGCAGGGTTTTGTCAGGAATAAAGGTCTGGTTGGCTGTGAGGGTTATGTCGGCATTGGCGGGAATTGCGATGCTAAGCGGCTGGCCATGGACCACGCGATAGCTCGTCGGCCCAGGGGTTCCGGCGACGCTGAGTATGGTGGGGTCAGGCTGGTTGGTGTCTTTGGTGAGGATCAGCGTGATCGGGGTGTGGCGTGTTTTGATGAGAATTTGATGCCCCATCCAATTGGCTGGCGCCTCGCTTGGCCAATAATCGCCACTGATTTGATAATAGCTGAGGTCTGCGCGGGCCGGGACAGTTACCACCGTAACTCCTCTATCCTGAACTTCCGGCCAGTTGAGAGCGCCAATGGCCGTGACCAAGATAGGCGGCGTGCCAGGACCGATTAGCAGGTCATCAACCTGGTGGGTCGCGCAAAGCGCCTTTAGATCGTTGCTAAAATGCGACGAAACTGTGCCGTCACGCAACTGCTCCCAAATCCCGATACCTTTTTCGCTGGACGGATCAAGCCCGGTATAACCACCGCTTTGGGTAAAGCTCATCCCCGCATCCATTTGCCAAGCCATGCCAGGGCCGGAGCTGCCATAAGGTAGAATTAAAACATTTGGTGAATGTCCGAGCGTCTTCTCGATATTCCCGGTTGTGAAAAATGCCTCGGTTGGCCAAGTGGACCAGCCATAGGCGGTGCGGTTGGGAAGCATAAAGGCGATG
Organism: Acidocella sp. 20-57-95; assembly: GCA_002255575.1. Taxonomy (GTDB): domain Bacteria; phylum Pseudomonadota; class Alphaproteobacteria; order Acetobacterales; family Acetobacteraceae; genus Acidocella. The sequence goes on along the minus strand of NCAT01000003.1, from coordinate 160,216 downwards.
ACAACCCCCACCAGGGCATAACGCCTGAAATGCTGCCAATTTGATCCTGGGCAGGCCAGATACAGCGTGCTGATAATTGCGCAGCAAAGTGACACATAAAGGGAAAATCGACTCGGCAACGCGCTGCCAAGCAAGGGCAAATTGCGGAACCAAGACCAGGGGAGCGTAATGAGTGCTGGTCCATCAAATATTCGCAAGCGCGGTCCCAGGCTGAGGACGAGGCAAAATATCAAACATATTGCTAACGCACGGGTCATTGGCCGCGCGCGTTGCGCATGCAGATAAAGCGTTACCAATAATAACATCGGTAAACCAACATACGCGCCCTGTTCGGCGATGCCTCCGAGATAATGCGCGCTAATTGCGGCAAACTGCATGCCGCCCAATTGTGTAATGGTGGTGGGGATCACAATGTTCAGCGGGTCAACTGAATAGACGAAAGCGGCATCAAGGTCACGCGCCGGGACCGGCAGCGCGGCGTAGAGATAAAACAAAAACGGTGATGCGCAGATTAACGCCACGATGCATGTGAGCACGAGGTCGCGCGCCAATCCGAATAAGCGCGGTCGTAATTCGTGGCGACCAAACAGTAGAAAAATTAGCCACGCAACAGCGCCGAAGAAGCCGAGGGTTGCCAGTAATTCCGTTGAGATGCCAAGCTGAATCACAAAAATTGCAGCCAGCAGAATAATAAATACCGGCTGGCTAATGTTTCCTTGCAACCTTCGTACGCAAAGCAAAACAGCCAAAGGGATCAGGAAAATGCTGTCGAGATTCAAGTGCTCTCGTAATTGCCCTAACTCATAGGCGGAAAATCCAAACAGATAACCGCCAATCACCGATGCTGGCCAGTGATTCGAGATCTGCCGGGCCAACAAAAACGCTGTCCAGGCTGCCAGCGCGGGCGCGGTTATTGACAGGAAATTAAATGCAAATAGCGCACCTTTCAGGTAAATGATGGGGGCGGCCAGAAGTGCCAGAGCTGGCACCGCGGTATCCCAGGTTAAATTGGTACCGCTAGGAAACCAAGCATATTTGGAGACAAAAAAATTTAAGCCATGTGCCAGTGCAAAGCCCCACCAATTTAAAAACCAGGTCAGCGTGACAGGATCATCGCCCTCGCCAAAATAATGGTTCGACCAATCAGGTGAGGTATCGAACATCAACCTGGTGACCAGCAGATAAAATGCTAATGGCAGCAATGACGCCAGAAGCGAAGCGCGCTGTAAGCGCCGCCAGAGTGTTGGTAGCTGGGTGAAAAAACCTAGCCCTGGCATGGTTATGGCCAGGGTTGCACGAGCGTCCTGAGTTTTACGCTCGTCAGATTGGGGCATTAGATGGGGGCGGGGATGGCGAGCATGTTACCTCACAGCTGGATGCGAGTTTATGTCGTCAATCTATGGTTGTAAATAACAGCACTCGCGTTTGGAGGCGCGTTTTTTGGCCAAAATTCAGCGCGTTGGAGAAAGTTGCAGATTGAGGTTTAATGTCCCGCAGGTGGTGGCGTTATCCTCGATGGAGCGCCACTGTCCGCCTTTGAGAATTTCGCTGGGGCGGAACTTCGCCTTGTACGCCATTTTCCGGCTCTCTTCGACCCAATAGCCCAGATACACATACGGCATGTCCATCTCCGCCGCCCGCGCCACCAGCCATAAAATGGCCAATGTACCAAGTGACCGGTCATCAGCGTCAGGGGTGAAGAAGCTGTAAACAGCAGACAGCCCGTCGCCGAGCCGGTCGATCAAGCAGGCACCCAGCAACCGCTCCTGACGGTCCCGGAACTCGATGATTGATGTCTCGATCGGGGTATCTTCAACCATGGCGCGATAGTCGTAGAAGCTCATGGTTGCCATGTCGCCATCGCCGTGGCGGGCCTGCTGGTAGCGCTGGAATAGCTGGTACTGTTCAGCGGTCGCACGCGGCGGCATTTCTCGCACGCTCAGGTCGGTATTTAGTTTGGCAATGCGCCGCTGGGTGCGGTTGGGCACAAAATCAAGCGCGCGGATACGGATGGGCACACAGGCATTGCAGCTAGGGCAAACCGGCGCGTAAGCGATATTATGGCTACGCCTGAACCCGCCGCGCGAAAGCCGGTCATGCAGGCTCTCAGCACTCACCCCGGCCAGTTCGGTCACAACCTTCCGCTCCGTACGGCCATCCACGTAGGGGCAAGGCAGCGGTGCGGTAGTGTAAAAAAAATGCGGACGACGGGCGGGTTTAAAGCTCATTCCCTATATGTTTGGCTTTGTCCGTAGCCGCGTCAAGCATTGTTTTAGCGATTGCGAATAATCACAAGCCCGGAGAATAAATCATGCCCGGCACGATGCCTGGCACCCACCAAAGCCATCGCAAAGGGCAGACATGCGAACACGAAAAAGCTGAGCCAGAGCAGCACAGTCCAGGCCAGGGCCTGGGCCGGTGAGGGTGGGGACAGGTCGATATCCTGGCGCACCGAGAGGCCGAACATGCGCTGGCCCAACGTACCACCGGTCGCCACCAGCAATGTGTAATAAACCAGCGGGAAGAAAGGCATCACGTGAAACATGAAAAACCCCAACCCGAAGGTAAACAGACCGAAAATAAATATATTCGTTGCGACAACCCAGCCGAGAACGGTCATCATCATCAGGTCAACCGCGAAGGCGCATAGCCGCCGGGCCAGTACGCCCTGGAACATGGCGGCTTCGGATGGGTTAATTAATGTTTGGCTCATATTTCGGAATTTCGCGCGCTGGTGTGGCAAAAGCAAGGCGCAGCATGGCCAAGTAAAGCAGAGCGCTCGGGACGGCATATAAAAACCACTGGTTGGCCTGCGTTAATACCAGAATCGGGCTTAGATAAATCACCAGCCCAAGCATCAAAATTGGCCATGTTATGCAAGCAGCCTCACTATAAAGGAACATTGCTGCAGTTAGCGGGATGGTATCATAAACAAAGCCATGCGGCGTCGCGAGGATGCTGCCCACCAATAAGGCGGCGGTAGCGAGGCGGGTATTGCCGTTTCGAAAACTCAGAAAGGTTAGAACCGCGCATGTCACGCTGGTCATCGCTTGCGCGGCCGTCACGAATGCCGGCGGCAGACCCAGCGTTATGAGATTTGCCGTTACAGTTACCATAATGGCGGTAAGCGGGAGCGCTTTGCTTAATTCCAGGCTTTGAAAGCCAGCTATGTGGTTCAGCCACGCCGGCCAGACATCATGAGGCAATACGAGATATGCCGTTAAGTAGAGCGTAAACACGGTGATCGTGACACTCAGGAAGGTTCGGTAATAGCCACCGCCGAGCAAGGCAAAGGGCACTAATAAGGCCAATTGCGGCTTCAGGCTAAGCAACCCAAACGCAATGCCGGCCAAAGCTGGCCGCCTTGGCAGCAAGGCAAAGCCGCCCAACAAAAATGCGGCGGTAAACCAGCCGGTCTCGCCACCGATGGCGTTGATATAACTGGCAGGTGCGACCAGACTGGCAAAAATGCCAAGCCACCGGCGACGAGGCGTCAGCAGCGCCCAAATGGCCGCGCTGAGCAAAACCATGCCGCTGCCGCACCAGATCACCCGCGCGCTGGTATAGCTGAACTTTGTGAGCCAGCCGACGGCCAATAGAAACGGCGGCGGATATGCAAACGCATAGATCGACCGTAAGCCGGGGAACAGCTGATGTTGCAATGCGCCGATCTGGTCGCCATCGTATATCCCGGCTGCCGGTTGGCTCACCGCATACTGGGCAAACGACCATATTCCCATGAAATCATTGTTAAAAACCGGCTGTTTCAAGACCGCCCAAATAAACGTGACGAGGCTCAACGTGCCGCACGCGCTGAGGACGATGAGCAGCGAAATTTGTCGCGCCGTGTCTGTTGTCGAGGATGGTTTCATCGTTTATTCCTGCCATGATGACCATAAAAACGCCAAGCGGCCCGCTCACCGGCCTTAAAGTATTCGACCTCACCCGCGTTCTGGCAGGACCAACCTGTGTTCAGATGCTCGCCGATATGGGGGCCGATGTTATTAAAATTGAAAAGCCCGGCAGTGGGGATGACACCCGCGGCTTTGCGCCGCCTTTTATGCCCGGCACCAGCGAGAGTGCCTATTTCTCTGGCGTGAACCGTAATAAGCGTTCGGTGGCGCTCGACATTGCCACCCCGGAAGGCCAGGAGATTGCCCGCAAATTGCTCCTGCAATGCGACATTCTGGTGGAGAATTTCAAAGTCGGCGCGCTCGCCAAATACGGTCTGGGTTATGAGGATGTGCATAAAATCCATCCCGGCATGGTGTATTGCTCGATCACCGGCTTCGGCCAGACCGGCCCCTACGCGCCGCGCCCTGGCTATGACGGGCTAATCCAGGCGATGGGCGGCATTATGAGCCTGACCGGCGACCCGGACGGCGAGCCGCAGAAAGTTGGCGTGCCGGTGGCGGACGTGTTTGCCGGGCTGTATGGCTGCATCGGCGTGCTGGCGGCGTTGCGCCATAAGGAACGCACCGGCCTTGGCCAGCAAGTTGATATAGGCATGTTGGACACGCATGTCGCGTGGCTGGCCAACCAGGGGATGAACTACCTCGCCACCGGCGTTTCACCGGTGCGGCTTGGAAATAACCACCCGAACATTGTGCCGTACCAGGTTTTTGCGACGGCGGATGGCTATATCGTTCTGTCCATCGGCAACGATCCCACGTTCGCGAAATTCTGCAATAATTTTGGCGCGGAAGCTTTGCTGGCGGATGAACGCTTCATCACCAATGCTGCCCGCGTGATGAACCGCCAGTTGGTGACCGAGACTTTGGCCGTGATTATGAAAACCAAGACCACGGCAGACTGGATTGAACAGCTCGAAGCGCTGAAAATCGGTTGCGGGCCGATCAATAACCTTGAGCAGGTATTCGCCGACCCGCATGTGAAAGCCCGCAATAACCTGATCCAGATGGAACATGCCAGCGGCACCACCATGACCTTAGTGGCCAACCCGGTGCGGCTTTCCGAGACCCCGGCGGATTATCGCTTGCCGCCGCCGGTTTTGGGACAGCATACCAAAGAGGTTCTCGAAAGCTGGTTGGGCCTTGATGAGGCGGCACTCAGCGCCTTGAAGGCCAAGAACGTAATTTAAGGGGTCAGAAAATGGCGCGTACAGGGTCGATCAGCTACCTCCTCGGTACCGCCTTTTACAAACTGGCCTTCACCGAATTCGGCAACCCGGCAGCACCCGCCGTACTTTGCGTGCATGGCTTAACGCGGAACGGCCGGGATTTCGACCCGCTGGCGATGAAACTTGCCGAGCATTTCCATGTGATCTGTCCGGATTTGCCGGGACGTGGCAAGTCTGACTGGCTGCCGGCGGGGGCTCTCTATCAACCCCCTACCTATGTGGCAGCGCTGGCGCACTTGCTGGCTTACATCAACAAGCCGGTGGCCTGGGTGGGCACGTCGCTGGGGGGCATTTGCGGCATGATGACCGCCGCCGCGGGTAAATCTCCCATCACCAAAATGGTGCTGAACGATATTGGTCCTTTTATCCCGGTCGCGGCGCTGATTCGCATCCGCGACTATATGCAAGCTGCGCCGCAAACCTTCCCGACGATGGCGGCACTGGAAGCGCATTTGCGGGTAATCCATGCGCCGTTCGGTGATTTATCAGACGCGCAATGGCATTACCTAGCCCGTATCTCCGCCCGCCCGGCATTGGATGCTGCGGGGGGAAGTGGTTTTGCGCTACATTACGACCCAAAAATCATCGAACCGATCCGCGATAACACACCCACCGATGTTGATATTTGGCCGCTCTGGGATTTGATCAAAATCCCCGTTCTCAGCATCCGCGGGGCGAGCAGTGATCTGCTCACCACCGAAACATTTGAGCAGATGCAAGCGCGTGGCGCGAAAGGTCTAACTGTGGGGGATGCAGGTCACGCGCCCGCCTTGATGGACGACCTCACCATCGGCGAAATTGCGGCGTTTTTGCAGTAATATCCCCGAATCCGCAATTACGAGACCGGCGATATGGGGGGCAGTCGTCGTGTTTTTTTAGGAACGAGTTTTTATTGATCAGCGTCCATGAGTCAGATTGATCGCACACCCAGTAAGGCTGCGATGTTTTTACAATAGCCCCCGCAAAAAGCTTGACCCATGATTCAGCGCATCAAACGCATGCAGGCCCAAATCCTCAGCAAGCTTCGCGCAGCTTAGCTGCCCGCGCACCGAATTGCCGCTGGCATCCAACCGCGGTGAGAACACCCCGATCCCGATCTGCCGGTTCACCACCGCCAATATACCGCCGCCCACGCCGCTCTTAGCAGGTAGCCCCACCTTGCAGGCCCAATCTCCTGCGCCGTCATACATCCCGCAGGTGAACATCACTGATAATGCCTGACGCACAGGATCGAGCCCAAACACCCGCTGCTTAGTGCGCGGATTGACGCCCAGATTGGCCGTGGTGGCGCCCATCACGGCAAGGTCGGCGGCGGTCACTAAAATCGAGCATTGTTTGAAATAAATATCCAGCACGTCATCAACCGGAGCTTCATAGACATGCGCTGCCCGTAGCAAATGCCCGATCGCCCGGTTGCGATGGCCGGTGTCACGTTCTGATTCAAAGACTTTTTGATCAAAACTCAGCCGCCGCCCAGCGGCCTGGCTAAATGTATCCAGAATTTTATCAAACGCCTCCTTACCCAGCAATTCCAGCAGCTTACCGGCCACCGCAATGGCGCCCGTATTGACCATCGGATTGAGGGGGCGGTTGGTGCGGGCATCCAGAGAAATCGTGTTAAATGGATCGCCACTTGGCTGCACGCCCACCACTTTCAGCGTTTCGTCAGCCCCGATCAGGTCCAGCAACATTGTATAGGTATAGGCTTTGGAAATAGACTGGATCGTGAATTCCGCATTCGCGTCACCAACCGAGACAACCCGGCCCGATGGCAACCCCAGCGCGATCCCAAACTGGTCGGGTGCTACCTTAGCAAGCTCGGGTATATAATCCGCCAATTCGCCCTTCAGGTTGCCTAAATATTGCGCATAAACCTTCTTGACGAGTATCTCTAATTCATCGGTTGATGACGGGTCGCTCGCGATCGCATCCAGCAGTGAGCGGCGGCTAATTGTTTCATCCACGTGACAGCGACTCCTTTAACCATGCCCGCAAGTGCCGGGCTCCGCTGTGATGCAGCAAAAGCCATGCCACTAGCTTTTGTCAGATGGTTATAGGGTTGTTTTTGCGGCCATCTGATCAAACGCTTCAAGCGCCTCGGCCGCATACATCACGGATGGGCCAGCCCCCATGTAAATGGCCATAGCCATGGTCTCGAGCACTTGCTCACGACTAGCGCCGAGTTTGGCGGCGGCTTCGGCGTGATAAGCGATGCAAGGGGCACAGCGTGCCGCAACACCAAGGGCCAGCGCGATCAGCTCCTTGGTTTTCGCCTCAAGCGCTTCGCCGCCGTGCGCAGCCTTGGCCATCTCACCAAAGCTTTTCATAATATCGGGGGCTCCCTGCCGCAGCGTTTTGATGCCGCCATTCATGTTGTTGATCAGGTCTTGCCAGTTGGTAATCATTGCCGGGCTCCGCATAATTTATCCGGCACAAATATCGCATTCTGCAGCCCACTACTTTGATTTGCGTCACGCCGGGTAAACACAAAAAAGGCGACGACCCAGATTATGGGTCGTCGCCTTTTTGCATCGTAATGAAGCTGTGTCCTCGGCGGCCAGCCTAGTTGCCAACCTGCTCAGTCAGCGGCCTGCTTTGTCAGCAGCCGTTTTAGTCAGGTGCCCTGTTAGTCAGCTGCCCTCTTAGTCAGCGGCCAGGGCCATCTGCTTGCGGGCCAGCGATTGGCTCACATAGCTTTCCACCGCCTCGGTCACCTTATCGGCGTGGTTGGCGAACACATGGTCAGCGCCCTCAAACACGCGGTAATCAATCGCCACGCCTTTTTGCAGGTTCAGCTTATCAACCAGTTTACGCACCGAGTTTTCCGGTACCATCTCGTCCGCATCGCCATGGATCATCAACCCGCCGCAAGGGCAGGGGGCGAGGAAGCCAAAATCATAATGCGCTGCTGGCGGCGCGACCGATACCCAGCCCGAAACTTCCGGCCGGCGCATCAACAGCTGCATGCCAACGAAAGCACCAAATGAATAGCCGGAAATCCACAAACCACCATGGCCCGGGTTCAACGCCTGCATCCAATCCAGCGCCGCCGCAGCGTCGTTAATTTCGCCCATGCCCCCGTCGAACTTGCTTTGGCTACGGCCGACGCCGCGGAAATTAAAGCGCATCACAGAAAAGCCCAGGCGCTGGAATACCTGATACATGGAATAGGTGATGCGGTTATTCATTGTGCCGCCATGCAGCGGGTGTGGGTGTAGCACCAAAGCTAGCGGCGCACCGCGTTCTTTGGCATGGTGATAACGTCCTTCAAGGCGGCCTTCCGGCCCGGCAAACATGACTTCAGGCATTCGATCACTCGTCTTTCATCTAAACCGTATCGCGCAGCAAACCCGGCAATTGAAAGCGCTTGTCTGGACCACCAATTCCGAGTCCTATGACACTTACAATCACGGATAGTTTACAATTTGGGTTTCCCCTGGATTGTTATATATATATCCTTATTCTCAGCTTTCCTACGGAAATGTCGCATGGCCCTTATGTTTTTATCTGAGACTGTTCGGGCGTACCGGGAACGGGACCCCGCCGCCCGTTCGAACCTGGAAGTGATCCTCTGCTACCCGGGGTTGCATGCAGTTGCCATCCATGCGGTGTCGCATTTCCTGTGGCGTCACGGTTGGTTTCTAGCCGGCCGCTTCCTATCCCATATTGGCCGGTTCCTGACCGGCATTGAAATCCACCCCGGCGCCAAGCTCGGCCGCCGTTTCGTAATTGACCACGGTATGGGCGTGGTGATTGGCGAAACCGCGGAGGTTGGGGATGATGTCTATATTTATCATCAGGTTACGCTTGGTGGTACCAGCTCTTTGGCGGGCAAGCGCCACCCCACGCTCGGCAATAACGTGATTATCGGTGCGGGTGCGAAAGTTTTAGGGGCGATTTTGATTGGTGATAATGCCCGTGTTGGCGCGAATGCCGTGGTCGTAGCCCCAGTTCCGGCCGGTACCACAGTGGTCGGTATTCCGGCCCGGCCCGTCAATCGCGACGAAAAACCGCGGTTTGATGCTTATGGCACACCCTGCGACCCCTGCCTCGACCCGCTGCTGCACGAGCTCGATTTGCTACGGTCTGAATTGACGGATCTGGAAAGCCGGATCTCCAAGGCTGCGCGCGAACAACAGGTTTTCTGACATTTATGGTTTATTTAGACGCTAACGCCAGCGAGCCGCTCCGGCCCGAGGCGCGGGAGGCCGCGCTTGCCGCCATGGTAGCCACCGGCAATCCGGCGTCTGTTCATCAGGCCGGGCGGGAGGTGCGGCGGATTTTAGAAAGCGCGCGCGAGGCTTTGGCGACGCAATTTGCTGCCCGTGCGCAGGATGTGGTGTTCACTTCTGGCGCCACTGAGGCGAACGCGCTGGCCATTCACGCGCTCAGCGCTGGGCGCACCGTTTTGGTGGGGGCTACCGAACATGATGCCGTACGTGCCGCTGCCCCCAACGCCATTACCATCCCGGTTTTGCCGGATGGGCTGATCGACCCGCAGGTTCTCGATGATCTGCTAACGCAGCACCCGCATGCGCTAGTGTGCCTGATGGCCGCCAATAACGAGACCGGCGTGTTGCATGACATCACGCGGGCGGCGCGGGTTTGCAATGCGCATAAGGCGTTGTTGCATGTTGATGCTGCCCAGGCCGCCGTACGGGCGCGGCAGGACTGGCTACGGCTCGGCGCCAGTTCGATTGTTGTTTCAGCCCATAAAGCCGGTGGCTTGCTGGGGGCGGGCGCTGTTATTTTCGCTCCACCATTTGGCGAACAGGTTGCCCCGATCATCAAAGGCGGTGGGCAGGAGCGCGGCTGGCGCGGTGGCACACCTGCCATTCCCGCCATCGCCAGCATGGCGGCGGCATTTTCGGTCCCGTACGATGCAGCGAAGATAACTGGATATCGCGATGATATTGAAGCTTTTTGTGTCGGCTTGGGCGCCCATGTTGCTGGCCAGGGCGCGCCGCGCCTGCCCAACACCCTGAATATAGCACTCCCCGGCGTACGGGCAGACACACAGTTAATTTCGCTTGATAGCGCGGGTATCGCGGTTTCCGCCGGGTCTGCCTGTTCTTCAGGTAAAATCGCTGCCAGCCATGTGCTGCTCGCCATGGGATTCGGCGAATTGGCTGCCCAGGCGGTCAGGGTCTCGCTGCCCTGGAACGTCTCTGGCAGCGATATCGTGGCTTTCAAACAAGCTTACGAGACCATGGCAAAACGTGCCTTGCATCGCGGGACTGTAACGCTTACCCAGGCGCAGTTTGCGAATTAAGGGTTTGAACGATGCCTAAAATGGTTTTTGTGGAACGTAATGGGGTGGCTCGGGAAGTGGACGCGCCGGTTGGCTTGTCCGTTCTTGAGGTGGCGCACAAGCATGGCGTTGATATTGAAGGTGCGTGCGAAGGCTCGCTGGCCTGCTCAACCTGCCATGTGATCGTGGATCCGGCCTGGATTGCGAAGCTGGCGAAGCCGACCGAGGATGAAGAGGACATGTTGGACCTGGCCTTCGGCCTGGAAAAAACCTCACGCCTGGGCTGCCAGATCGTGATGAGCGACGAGCTTGATGGGCTGGTGGTGAAGCTGCCGAGTGCAACACGGAATGCGGCCGGATGAGAATCGTTGTCGCCATGTCCGGCGGCGTGGATAGCTCGGTGGTGGCCGGGCTGATGCATGAGGCAGGGCATGAGGTGATTGGCGTAACCCTGCAGCTTTATGACCATGGCGCCGCCGTGGGCCGTAAGGGTGCCTGCTGTGCCGGCCAGGATATTCATGATGCCAAGCGCGTGGCGGACCGGCTGGGCTTTGCGCATTATGTGGTCGATGCTGAAGCGCGTTTCCGGGCCAGCGTGATGTCGGAATTTGCTGACAGTTATGCCAACGGCCAGACGCCGGTGCCTTGCATCGCTTGCAACCAGCACCTGAAATTTGGCGATTTGTTGGATATGGCGCGGGATTTAGGTGCCGAGGCGATGGCAACCGGCCATTATGTTCGTCGGGTAGACGGCCCTAACGGCGCGGAATTGCACCAGGCGGTGGATGCCAGCCGTGACCAGAGCTGGTTTTTATTCGCCACCACCCGTGACCAGCTAGAATTTTGTAAATTTCCGCTGGGTGACTATGCCAGCAAGGCCGATGTGCGCGATGTTGCAGCGAGGATGGGTCTAGCGGTTGCCGCCAAGCCGGATAGCCAGGATATTTGTTTTGTCCCGAGCGGCAGCTATGCGGATATTGTCGGCAAATTTCGCCCGGACGCGCTGCAACCCGGTGAGATTGTGGCCGAGGATGGCACCATGCTCGGCACCCATCAGGGCATCGCGCGCTATACGGTGGGTCAGGCCAAACGGCTGGGGATTCCCGCCGATGAGCATGGTGACGCGCTGGTGGTACGCAAAATCGAACCCGGAACCCGCCGCATTGTGGTCGGGCCGCGCGCCGCTGCCTCTCGCCATGTGAAGCTGCGCGATGTGAACTGGCTGATTGATATGCCCCCGGAAGGGCTAAGGGCGCATGTGAAGCTGCGTGCTCGTGAAATACCCCAGCCGGCACTGATAACAGGCAGCGGCACCGGCGCGGCTTTGTTGCTTGATAACCCCGCACTCGCCGCCCCCGGCCAAGCCGCCGTATTTTATGACGGCTCGCGCATTTTAGGCGGCGGGTTTATTACCGCCTAATCAGCACCGGCCAACGCCTGCGGTGTGAGCGATAGGTGGCGCGCTGGTGAAGCATCCAATTCGCGATGCGTGATTGCCACCACTGTGGTTTTTGGAAGTTCTCTGGCCAGTAATCGATGCATCCGTACCGCCAACGGTGTGTCTAGCGCCGATGTCGCTTCATCGAGGAAAAGCCAGTCAGGTTTGGCAATCAGCGCGCGGGCGATGGCAAGGCGTTGCTGCTCGCCGCCGGAGAGTATCTGGCTCCAGGTCTCAACGTCATGCAGGCGCGCGATCAATTCAGGTAATTCGACGGCCGTTAGTGCGGCGCTAACAGTTGCATCGGAGACGCTATCCTCCAAGGCCGGATAAGCAACCGCTCGCTTCAAGCTACCGAGCGGGAAATAGGGCCGTTGCGGTAGAAACAATGCAGTACCGGTGGGCCGCGTTATGTTGCCCGACCCAAATGGCCAGATACCAGCGATGGCGCGGAACAAAGTGGATTTTCCGGCACCGGATGGTCCGGTGAGCAAAACCGGTATGCCAGGTGGCAGCGTAAGAGTAGCGTCATTCACCAGCGTGCGGCCGTCGGGCAGGCTGATGGTGAGGTTTTTAAAGCCAAGCGCGGCGCCGCTTTGGGTCACTTGCGGACCGTTCAGGGACGCTGCCCGTGCGGCACTCACCGCCTCCTGAAATCCGTAAAGCCGCGCCACGGTTGCGCGATAGGTCACCAAATTTGGGTAAGCCCCGACAAACCATGAGAGCGCGCCCTGCACCTGACCAAACACATTTTGTATTTGCGTGAGGCCGCCAAGCTTGATCGCACCGCTGAAATAACGCGGCAGCGCCACGATCAAAGGAAAGAACCCCGCAATCTGGTTGAAGCTAATGGTAAAAAAGTTCAACGCTTTGGTTCGTCGCATAATCTGCCACCAATTGGCGCGGATGGCTGCGAAGCGTTCCGTGAGGCTGATATTTTCATCATCTTCGCCATGATAAAGCGCGATCGCCTCAGGGTTCTCCCGCACGCGGATCAGGTTGTAACGAAAATCTGCTTCCACTTTCTGTTGCAAGAATGAAAGACCAATCAATTTACGACCAATCAGATGCGTCAGACCTGTGCCGACCAGTGCGTAAAGCAGTGCGACCCACAGCATATACCCTGGGATGGTAATGCCAAACAGTTTGATGGAGCCTGAGATTTCATACAGGATGAACACAAAGCTGAACAAAGTTACCAGATTGGAGATAAAATCCAGGCCGATTGAAAGCGTATTGGTGGTAAAGTCGCGCAAATCATCGGCAATACGCTGGTCGGGGTTGTCGACCCCTAAAGTTTGTGAAGGGCTCAGGCTGATATTGTAGAATGCCCGGTCTGCCAGCCAATTTGCCACAAAATGTTTGGTAATCCATTGCCGCCAGCGAATTTGCAGCATCTGGTTGAGGTAGAATGCATAAACCGCGATGACCACGTACACCGCTAGAATTTCGACCAGACCAGGCATTGGTAACGAGCCAGGTGATGCTTTGTATAGGAATAACAATTGTACGGACGTGCTGGAATCCATATTCTGAATTGCGTCAAAAAAATCGCGGTTCCAGTAAGTCAGCACCACGTTGAACGCGACCATCAGCAAATTCAGCGCCACGATAGCAACGAGCAACCCACGCGCCGCCCAGCGTTCCTCGGAAATGAAATAGGGCTTGGCAAGCGTCCAGGCTTCGCCAAGACCAGTAACAAAATTGGTGATCGAACGGCGCATTAAGGGGAGACTTTCCTGTTCAAATCAGTCAGCAGGGTTATAATATGGTCGTGATTTTTGCCGTAATCACTCTCTCCGTAAATGGAGCGCGAATATAAAATCAATCCCGCTTTACCGCCTGGCGCGGGGACCACGGCGGCCTCCAAAATATCCGGAAAATTGGCGGCAGGTGAGCGAATGACAAAAGCGATTTGTAAGCCTGAGGCGTCGCGACCCAGGCTAAAACGGCGTGGCTCACTGGCGGCCACTTGCGCGAGATCGTCAAACAAAACGCTTGGCGTCACGTTATAGATCGGCGTGACCAGGTTGGGGGCCGGGCTAAAACGTGCCGGGGCGGCCAGAAACTCTGAATGTCCTTGCAGCTGGAGATGTGTAAAATCAACATGTCCGGGCGGGGTTATACCGCTCGCCCCATAAGTGCCGCAAAGCGGAAAGATGGCGCTTAAAATCCAGGCCAGAACGCTCATTCGTTAGAACTCTCCGGTGCCAGGCGCAGCCGGATGACGCCGCGAGCATCCTCAGGTGCCACTGGCTTGCCCTTGCGCAGAATTTGAATTTTGCCTGCCTTGGCAAGGCGCTGGGCGGCCAGGCGGATCGGCGAGAGGCTAGAGCGCCATTTTTCGTCCGGTGGGTGCCCCGCCAGCGCCCGCGCTGCCTCCGTTGGGCAGATAGATTTATCCGGCCCGCGCGCCATAACGAGGGTTAAAATAGCTTGTTCGGCAGGGTCATTGGTCATGTCGTCAGCTTTATGCCCAAAGACCGGCCCGAGAGATAGGCGGCTTCCAATTTTCCGGCCAAACACCAATCGCCGCACACGCCCAGCCGCATGTGCGGGTCCCACAAACTATCCTGTCCCAACGTTACTTCCGCCAGTGCATAACGCCAGCGATGGGCGCGCACATAGCTCGGTGTTGCGCTGATACCAGTGGCGTTAACAAAGGCCGCGCTTAAGCCGGAGATTACGATATCCGCTGGCAGCTCCAGATTTTCAGCGCTCCAGGCGGCACTGGCATGGGCGGTGTAGCAGACCGGCAGTTGTGATGCCCCCGGCCGGGAGTTTTCTCGTGCGATCCAACAAAGCGGCCCTGCGGAGGGCTTCAAAATATCCGGGCCTTCAACGGCCGCAGCAAAGCCCAGCATTAGCGCCCAGCACGGTGCAAGCCGCACGTTGGTCAGTGCCGGTGCAAATTCGTGGTCGATGGCGGCAAGTAAGGGCCCGGCTTGCGGTGCTGGTGTCGCCAGTAGCACAGCGTCAAACGGCACCGATAATGCGCCACCCGCTTCCACCAAGCCCGGCGGCGTGCTGGCAGCATCCCGCAGGCTCAGGCGCCACCGTGTATCATCACGACCTAGAAAACTGACATGGGTTCCGGTTTGCAGGTTCAGCCCACCCGCCATTCTGCCAGCTAGCCCGGCCATATCTGGCGTTCCGGAAAAGCGCCCGTCGCTCGCCGGCCATATTTCGGCGCCGTGCGCGATCAGCCAATTTCGGAACTCATCGTCACGCGCGTTCGCAAATTGGCAGCCATGGTTAAACATAAAGCCATCTGAAGCCCGGGTTGCCATGCGGCCACCCGGCTTACGCCCCTTATCGAACAAAGTGACATTCAACCCCGCTTTCGCGAGATGCGAAGCTGCCGCCAGACCAGCCATACCAGCGCCGACAACCGCGATGTTCTTTATTTCATTCATGCCAGTCAGGTGGCGGCAAACTGGCCGCACCGCAAGGCTAGATTTTTAACTGTAATTCATTGGCGGTAATTGGGTGGCCGAAATAGGAACCCTGCGCCTCATCGCACCCAATATCAGTGAGCAGCCGACATTGTGCTTCACTCTCCACCCCGTCGGCCAGCACGGTGCAGCCCATGGCGTGACCGGCTTCGACGGCTGCATGAACAATGGCGGTATCGCCATGATCAAGCCCTAAACGTTGGGTCAATGAACGGTCGAGCTTCAGGGTGCTGAGCGGCAGGCGTTTCAAAGCCGCCAGCCGCGCATGGTGAGCACCAAAATCAATCAACGCCAGACGGACGTTCAAGCTTGCCAACGCCTTAATGGTGAAAACCGTGTCGGCGTCATCATCAATCAACATCGCTTCACTTAACCCCAGCTCCAACCGTTCGGAGGCGATGCCAGAGGCGGCCAGCGCCTCGATCAGATGTTTGATTAACAGGCCGCTGCGCAATTGCCGATGTGCCAAGCGGACCGCTACCGCATAGGAAGCAGGCCAGGTCGCAGCGTCCGCGCAAGTATGGCGTAAAATCCAGGCACCAATATCGTTAATAACATCAAACCGCTCGGCGACCGGCATGAAATGATGCGGCAGGATCAAGCCCCGGCGCCGGTGTTGCAACCTGATCGAGGCCTCCGCCCCCTGCATGACGCCCGATTTCAAATCAATGAAAGGCTGGTAATGCAGCAGGAAGCCATTTTGTTGCACTGCCTGTTTTAACCGGTCAGCAATCCGCCGCCGCTCAGTCACATCCCGGCGCGCGGCCCGCACGCGCAATTCCCTTGCGTCCTTGTCGGTAAGATATTCAGTAGCCGCGCCCAACGCGGCAGATTGTTCAAGCTGCATCGCCGATGGGTGAGACATAAAAAAATCTTCGTTGCATAGCGCAATGATGCGCGGGCGATGATTAAACCGTAGTTAACGCGAACAAGAAATCTGCGTTGCCGCTCGCCGCTGCCTAAACCGTCTGTCTGATCGGTGCCGCCAGATACGCAGTCAAGCTTCCGAATGATTTGTCGATACCGTAATGGCGTTCAACATACCGCAAGGCTTCCGCTTCATCCGTAATTGATACAAGCGCCGCAAGGTATCTTTGGATGGCCTCGGAAAATGCGAGACTGTCAGACGCCGTGATGAAGGGCGCCTGGGGGTCGTCCGCAAAACCTTCTAGGCTCATTGGGGTGGCCACAGTTCTCAAGCCATGCCTGGCATAATCGAGAATTTTCAGCTTGAGCCCGGAGCCGACACGTAAAGGGGATATCGCCAAACGGGCCTCGTGAAGTATTCGGGCTAAATCGGGCACCCGGCCAACCCTATGAACCCCTGTCGGCACGGATCGCAAACTTTGAATGCAATCGCCCACTAAATCCAATGTCACTGTGGCGCGCCAACTGCGCAAACGCGGCCATATTTCCTCAAAGAACCACAGCAAACCATCCCGGTTGGGCAGCGTATCGCCACCAATAAACACCAGACGCTCAGACCGCCTTTGCACATGCGCCGGGCGCGGGCAGGGGATCGCTGGCATGGGGTTCACAATCACCTGCCGGTTGGGGCACATGGTGCGGATCTCAGCCGCCTCAGCCGGCTGGATCGCCGAAATCACATCCGCCTTATTTAAATAAACCGCTTCCATCTCACGCGAGAGTTCTGCCGGATGTAGGCGGTACCCCGCACTCGCCAAAATGCGGTGTCGCTGGTGAAACAAATCATGCGTGAATATAACACGGCGCATTCGGCAAATCTGTGGGTCATCCAGCACCGGGCTGCGGAAAATCGTATCCACCAGCACCGCATCAGGTTGTAATGCTGTCAGCTTGTCCGCACACCACCGAACCTGCACTGGCGTTAAAAAAGCCCCCAAAATCGCATCGACAATGCCATAACGTGGTCCCCGCCCACGGGTGCGCAGCATCTCGCCCAACCATGTCGGCAACGACGCCAAAGCCCGCTTGGCCAGAATGGCTGCGATATGACGCGGCCCCCAACAAATCACCCGGCCATCCCAATAAACCACCCCCGGCCCAACCACTGCCCCATTTATAAACCGCTCCACCGGCCATCTCAGGCGGGGCCGTACCAACACAACCACAACCTCGTGCCCTTGCGCCCGCAGCCAATGGGTTACCGCCGCATTAAACGCCAAATGCCCGGCCACCCCCGCCCGCGGCAACTCATCGGTGATGAAGGCAAGTCTCATAAGGCGGGTGTCTTGAGTGCCGGTAAGGAAGGCCAGGAGCGCCAACCCTGGGCCCCGCCAAGATTAAAAAAACCGAGTGCCCAATGGTGTTTCAACACCTCGGCGCACCCGGTTTTCTTAGTCCCTACAAATTGATTCCAAAGGCTAAGCCTTTGGCGGGGTCCAGGGGCAGAGCCCCTGGCCTTACCTAGCCGCCACTCAGGCAGCCGCGTTATGGGAGATACCTTTTTCCGTTAGCAGCGTTTGCAGCTCGCCGGATTGGTACATTTCGGTGAT
Source organism: Acidocella sp. 20-57-95 (assembly GCA_002255575.1). Taxonomy (GTDB): domain Bacteria; phylum Pseudomonadota; class Alphaproteobacteria; order Acetobacterales; family Acetobacteraceae; genus Acidocella. The sequence continues at coordinate 142,455 of NCAT01000003.1, read as the reverse complement.
GATATCGCAGCCGCCAATGAACTCCCCTTTGACGTAGAGTTGCGGGATGGTTGGCCAGCTGGAGAATTCCTTAATGCCTTCGCGCACCTCGGGGTTTTCGAGCACGTTGACGGTTTTGAAGGGCACATCGGCATGTTTGAGGATTTGGATGACCCGGGCGGAGAAGCCGCACTGCGGGAACATCGGTGTGCCTTTCATGAACAGCATGACCGGCGAGGAGTCGATGTAGGACTGAATTTCGGCGAAGACGGGGTTGTCCATGGCTTATCCTTATTCTGGGGCTGAGGTTTGCAGGGCGAGTGCGTGAAGTTCGCCGCCCATGCGCCCTTGCAGCGCCGCGTAAACGAGTTGGTGTTGGCGCACGCGGGACATTCCGCGAAACGCTTCAGAAACGACCGTAGCGGCAAAATGGTCATTATCGCCAGCCAAATCTTCGATGGTGATCCGCGCGTCCGGCAGGGCGGCTTTGATCAGCGCCTCGATTTCACTGGCAGGCATGGCCATAATGCGGTGTCCTTTTAAGCTTTAGGCGAACCAGGCGGGAAAGAAGCCCTCATTGGCGTCGCGCAGGGAAGCCAAAGATATGGAGTTGCTGCCCGCAAGTGTCAAACTGTTACCGCCGGTGTGGCCGATATGCCGTGCCGGAATGCCGGCCGCGTGGGCGGCGGTGAGGATGTCATGCGGGTTGGTAACCGCCAGAACATAGCGGGCCTGGTCTTCGCCAAACCAATAGGCGTGGGCGGGCAAATGCGGCGGGGCGGGGTGCAAAATGATGCCGGTGTCACCCGCCAGCGCCATTTCGGTGAGGGCGACGGCGAGGCCGCCATCGGAGAGGTCATGACAGGCTTTGACGGCGCCGGAGAGGATTTGGGCCCGTACGAAATCGCCATTTTCGCGTTCATTGAGCAGGTTAACTTCCGGCGGCGCACCGTCTTCCGCCCCCAGGATTTCCCGCAGCCACAGCGATTGGCCAAGCTCACCCTTGGTTTCACCGATCAGGACCAGTTCCTGCCCAGGCGCGATGGCAATGCCGGTGGCAAGCGAAACGTCTGCCAATACGCCAACTGCACCGATGGCAGGCGTTGGCAAAATCGCTTTGCCTTCAGTCTCATTATAGAGCGAGACATTGCCGGACACGACCGGGAAATCGAGCGCCAGACAGGCCGCACCCATCCCTTTAATGGCGGCGGCAAATTGCCCCATGATCTCGGGCTTTTCCGGGTTGCCGAAATTCATATTGTCAGTCACCGCCAGCGGCACGGCGCCGGTGGCGGTAATATTGCGCCAGGCTTCTGCGACGGCTTGTGCACCACCAGCTTCAGCGTCCGCCGCGCAATACCGCGGCGTGCAATCAGTCGTGATCGCTAAGGCACGGTTGGTACCTTCCAGCCGCACGATGGCGGCATCAGCCTGCGCCGGGCGTTTTACTGTCTGGCCGCCCACGGTGGAATCATACTGATCGAAAATCCAACGGCGCGAGGCGAGATCCGGGCAGCCGATCAGTTTCAACAACGCCACCTCAAAACCAACCGGGTCATGCGTTTCGCGGAGTCGTGCGGGCTTTGGTGTTTCAATAATCGGGCGATGATACAGCGGCGCTTCATCCGATAATGGTGCCAGCGGAATATCAGCTTCTACCACGCCCTTATGGGTGATGACGATGCGCCCCGTATCTGTGATCTTACCGATAATGGCGTAATCCAAATCCCATTTCTCAATGATCGCGCGCGCCATGTCGGAACGCTCGGGCTTGAGCACCAGCAGCATCCGCTCCTGGCTTTCCGAGAGCATCATCTCATAGGCAGTCATGCCGGTTTCACGTTGCGGCACATTATCGAGCGTCAGTTCAATGCCCACGCCACCCTTGCCGGCCATTTCGACGGATGAGGACGTGAGGCCAGCCGCACCCATATCCTGGATCGCCACAATCGCGTCGGTCTGCATCAGTTCCAGGCAGGCTTCGATGAGGAGTTTTTCGGTGAACGGGTCGCCCACCTGCACGGTCGGGCGCTTTTCAGCGGAATTGGCATCAAATTCGGTGCTGGCCATGGTCGCGCCATGAATACCGTCCCGGCCGGTTTTGGAGCCGACATACACAACGGGGTTGCCGATGCCAGCCGCCGCCGAGAGAAAGATTTTATCAGTCGCGGCAATACCAACCGTCATGGCGTTCACCAGCGGGTTGCCATTATAGGCGGGGTGGAAATTCACCTCACCACCCACGGTCGGCACGCCGACGCAATTGCCGTAGCCGCCAATGCCGCGCACCACGCCATCCACCACGCGCTTGGTAACCGGCAGTTTTGGGTCGCCAAAACGTAAGGCGTTCAGGTTCGCAATCGGCCTGGCGCCCATAGTGAACACATCTCGTAAAATGCCACCCACACCGGTGGCTGCACCCTGGTAGGGCTCGATGAAGCTGGGGTGGTTGTGCGATTCCATCTTGAAAATCGCCGCCAGACCCTCACCGATATCGATCACGCCGGCATTTTCGCCCGGCCCATGGATCACCCAGGGTGCCTTGGTCGGCAGGGTTTTCAGCCAGACGCGGGAAGATTTATAGGAACAATGTTCCGACCACATCACCGAGAATATACCAAGCTCGGTAAAGCTCGGCGTGCGGCCCATAATTTCGAGGACCTTGGCGTATTCCTCAGCGTTCAGACCAAAGGATTTCGCGAGTTCAATATTAACGGGCTTCATGCGGCTGCCAGTGAGTCAAAAAGTGGTTTGCCATCGATCCCGCCCATCAGCGGGTCCACCAGATCCTCAGGGTGAGGCATCAGGCCCAAAATCCGGCGATTTTCAGAATAGATCCCGGCAATATCCCGTGCTGAGCCATTGCGGTTACCATCAGCATAGCGGAACGCCACCAGCCCTTCGCCCTCCAGCCGGTCCAGCGTGGCGGGGTCGGCGGTGTAATTGCCATCGCCATGCGCCATCGGCGCGCGGAACACCTGGCCTTTTTGGTAGTGCGAGGTGAAGATTGTGTCGTTACGCTCAACCCGCAGCATGGTATCCATCGAGAGGAAGCGTAGCCCCGCATTGCGCAACAATGCGCCCGGCAATAGCCCGGCTTCGGTGAGAATTTGGAAGCCGTTGCAAACGCCCAGCACATAGCCACCGCGCGCCGCATGGGCTTTCACCGCCTGCATCACCGGGCTCTGCGCCGCCATCGCGCCACAACGCAGATAATCGCCAAAGGAGAAGCCGCCGGGGATAATCACCAGGTCGATGCCGGACAGGTCAGTTTCCTTATGCCAGATCATCTTCGGCGCACGGCCAAAGCTTTGCTCAACCGCAATCGCCATATCGCGCTCGCGGTTGATGCCGGGGAAGAGAAGAATGCCGGTTTGGAGCATGACGAAAACCTTGAAATTTGCTGAAGGCCCTTGGGCCAAACTTAAGCCGCGATCTCGACCTTAAAGCTTTCAATCACCAGATTGGCGAGCAGCTTTTTCGCCATATCTTCTGCCGCCAGCTTGGCCTTGGCAGCGTCGGTTTCGGCCAATTCCAACTCGATGATTTTACCGGCACGCACATCGCCTACCTGCGCAAAACCCAGATTGTTCAAGGCGTGGCCAATGGCTTTGCCTTGCGGGTCCAGTACGCCGTCTTTCAGCATAACGGTAACAATCGCCTTCATTGCATCATCTCCGGGCCCTTCATGTCGCGGGTGCCGGCTTCGGGGAGAATCCCCAAGCGGCGCGCCACTTCCTGATAGGCTTCTTCGATTTTGCCAAGATCGCGGCGAAACCGGTCCTTGTCCATTTTCTCGTTGGTCTTGGCATCCCACAGGCGGCAATTATCCGGGCTGATCTCATCGGCCAGCACAATCCGCATATCTTCGTTTTCAAACAACCGGCCGAACTCGATTTTGAAATCAACGAGCGTGATACCAACGCCGAGGAATAATCCGGTCAGGAAGTCGTTAATGCGCAATGTCAGATGCACAATATCATCCATATCCGGTGGGGTGGCCCAGCCGAACGCGGTGATATGCTCCTCGGCCACCATCGGGTCACCGAGCTGGTCGTTTTTATAGTAATATTCCACAATGCTGCGGGGCAGGCGGGTGCCTTCCGGAATGCCAAGACGCGAGGAAAGCGACCCGGCAGCCACATTACGCACCACAACCTCAATCGGGATAATCTCGACCTCTTTAATCAACTGCTCGCGCATATTCAGGCGGCGAATGAAGTGGGTCGGGATGTTGATCTCAGCCAATTTGATCATCAGGAATTCGCTGATGCGGTTATTCAGCACACCCTTGCCGGTGATTCCTTGAAATATTGCACCAAGGTTCCGGGCTCCGGCCCTTCAAACAGGATTTTTGCTTTGCCTTCGTAAAGCTGCCGGCGGCGGGCCATGTGCGTCCTTATAGATTCGTAAAATGAGAGCGTTCTATATCAACCTATAGGCTGCAACGCCATGGCTGGGGTGAATTTGCCTCCCTTCCTGGCAGCATAGCTGTCCCCTAAGTACGGGGGCATGGAAACTGAACAGTCATTCCCGCTTTACCGAGCGGCCAGTTGTGGGTTGTTGGCAATGCTGGTGGGGGTAGGGATCGCCCGCTTCGGCTACGCGCCTTTGGTTCCGGCCCTGGTGGCGGCACATTGGTTCACCGCCTCTGCCGCCTTCTGGCTGGGGACCGTCAATCTTGTTGGCTATCTTATCGGTGCTGCATCCATGCGCGCTTGGCACAAACCTATCCATACGCGCGCCGCGATCACGGTGTTAATGGGGCTGACTGCCTTCAGCCTGGTCGCCTCGGCCTTTAATGGCGGGATTCTCTATGCCGCTATTTGGCGGCTGCTGACCGGCATTACCGGTGGCGGGCTGATGGTGCTGATGGCCGCCGCCGTGGTGGGCCGGGCGCCGCCTGCCAAGCGCGGGCAGGTGGGGGGCATTACCTTCGCGGGGATGGGTACCGGCATTCTAGTCTCCGGCCTGCTGATTCCGCGGATTTTGGTTTTTGGTCTGCCGGCGACCTGGGCAATGCTGGGCGCTTTCAGCTTCGCAGCGACGATCGCGGTTTGGCTTATGATGCCGCCTGCCATCATCACCCCCGCCGTAAAAAAACCAGGCAAGCAGGTCCTCAATAAGCCTGTCCTGTTGCTGATTATCGGCTACTCGCTGTGCGCTTTTGGCTTTGTTCCGCATATGTTATTTCTGGCCAGCTTCATCGCCATCGGCCTGCAACGTGGCGTTGCTGCCGGGGCGGATGTTTCAGCCGTTCTTGGTATTGCCGCCGCTTTCGGGCCACCAATTTTGGGCCGCATTGCTGACCGCTTTGGGTTTCTGCGCACACTCACCTTTGGCTATGTGATTATGGCGGCGGCGGTGGCCGTGCCACTGCTCACAGGCAACCAGGTTTGGTTGGCAGTCTCAGCCGCTGGCGTGGGCGCTATGGGCTTAGGGGCGGTGTTGCTTACCTCCGGCGCGATCGCGAGCTTGGTCGAGCCAAGCAAGCTTGCCGCCAACTGGGGACTGGCCACCATGACCTATGCGGTGTTTCAAGCCGGCACGGCTGCCGCTTTTTCCACTTTGTTTCATGCCACCGGCAGCTACCAGCTGCTATTTGGCATCGGCACTGTCGCCGCCCTGACCTCAGGGATTTTTGTATTTGCAGCGGAACGCCTCAGCAGCCGAATTGATCAGGATCATGGCACCTAGAGAGTAATTGCTTTTTACTGTCACTCTCCTGTAGCGTTTCAGTCCTCATTATTCATCAGGGTGAATTTTGCTCGATACCAATCTGGTTCCGGTCAGCCCAATTATTCCGCTCCTGAAGCCGATAAACCGCGAGCTTGAGCTAAAATTCCTGGTAAGCGACTCCGGCTTTAAGGCCAGCCAAAAATGGTCAGCGCTTGGCGCTGCCGGACGGCGCTTACCCTCCAAACGCCTGCGCACCGTGTATTTTGATACGCCCCGTGGTGATTTGCAGCGCCACAAAATGGTCCTCCGTATGCGTGGCCAGCGCCGCGGCTATATGATGACACTGAAATGGAGTGGCGGTCTGTCGGGCGGTCTGTTCGAGCGTGGCGAAATTGAAATCCCCACCCTCAACAACCAGCCCGACCCAGCTTTATTTGGCCCCAATGTCGCCGCGATGATCGCAGACGTCATCGAAGACCGGGTTCTCACTGCGGTCTATGAAACTGATATCCGCCGCCTCACGCAGCGCGTGCAGACTGCCACCAGCGATATTGAGGTGGCGTTCGATTCCGGTTTCATCATTGCAGGTAGTATCAGCCGGCCGATCCGCGAAATCGAAATGGAGCTGAAAGCGGGCGATAGTGCCGATTTGTACCGGCTCGGCATTGCACTCGCCGAACAATATCCAGTTCGTTTAAGCAGCCTCGCAAAGTCAGACCGCGGGGCTATGCTTGCAACCGGCAAATCCCCTGAAGCCGCGCGTGCCAAGACTGACCTTCAAGGCAACCCTACCGTTGATGAAGCGATCGCCCAGGGGATTAATGGCTGCCTCACACAATTCGCCGCCAACTGGCCGGCCTTTGAAGATGGCGACCAAATCGGCGCGGTTCACCAGATGCGCGTGGCAATGCGCCGCTTAAGGGCCATGCTCGGGCTTTTCCACCACGCCTTTCCCGCGCCGGAATTCCTTGTCTTTCGCGCCGAAGCCAAAAATGTCGCGGCCCTGATGGGAGAGGCCCGCAACCTCGATGTTTTTTTAAACCTGCTGCGCCAAGGCCCGGTTGCCGCTTTCCCGAACGAGCCCGGATTTGCGGCCATCCTGGCCGATTGTGAGCGCCGCCGCGCCGCCGCTTACGAAACAGTACGCGCGCTTCTTGCTGCCCCCAGCACCACGCGCTTCGTGCTCTCAGTACAAGCCTTCGTCGCCCGCTATGGCTGGCGCAATGCGCTATCCGGCGAAGCGCTGCCGCGCCTGACCGCCCCCGCGCAGGATTTTGCCAGCCAAAACCTCGCCCGCCTGCACAATAAACTTCTCAAACGTGGCAAGCATCTGGCCACCCTTGCGCCGCATGACCGCCACCAGCTGCGGATTGACTTAAAAAAGCTCCGCTACGCTGCCGATCTATTCGGCCCGCTTTTTCCCAGCAAATCGCAAACCCGCGCCTACTTAAAAGCCGCCGCCGCCCTGCAAGACGAGCTCGGCCGCTTCAACGACCTTATCACCGCCACCGAAACCGTCAGCCACCTTACCGGCAATGATACCCGGGCCGCCGGCATCATCCTTGGCTGGTGCAGCCACAGCGCCACTGCCGATGACGCCAAGCTCTCGGACACCTGGCGCGCCTTTCGCAAAAGCCGGTTGTTTTGGGGCTAAGGCCAGGGGCATAACCCCTGGCCTTACGCGCCTCAACCTCAAATCAGGCAGCTTTGGATTGCAGTGCCGGGTAGTCGGTATAGCCGGTGGCGCCCTCGGCGTAGAAAGTGCTTGGGTTGGGTTCGTTGAGGGGCGCGTTGGTTCTGAAGCGCTCGACAAGGTCTGGGTTGGCGATAAAGAGCTTACCCCAGGCGACAGCATCGGCTTCACCGGTATCCAGCACCGCTTGGGCCGAGTCTTTGGTGAAACCTTCATTGGCGATGTAGGTGCCACCGAAGATTTTCTTGAGTTTGGGACCAATCCAGTCTTCGGCTTTGTGCTCGCGGGCGCAAATGAAGGCGAGCCCGCGTTCACCGAGCTCGCGGGCCACATAGGAGAAGGTGCCCAAGCGGTCGGAATCGCCCATCGAATGCGCGTCCATGCGTGGGGCAAGATGCATGCCGACCAGACCAGCTTCCCAAACAGAAAGCACGCCGTCGGTAACTTCCAGCATCAGGCGGGCACGATTCTGAATGCTGCCGCCGTAATTGTCCGTGCGGTGGTTGGTGCTGTCTTGCAGAAACTGGTCAAGCAGGTAGCCATTGGCGCCGTGGATTTCCACACCATCAAACCCAGCCATCTGGGCGTTCATGGCGGCTTTGCGATATGCTTCCACCACGCCGGGGATTTCGGATGTTTCAAGCGGGCGCGGCGTGACATATTCCTGCTGCGGGCGCACCAGGCTGACATGGCCTTTTGGGGCGATGGCACTGGCAGACACCGGCAATTCGCCATTCAGGAACATCGGCGCTGAGACACGGCCCACATGCCAAAGCTGGGCAAAAATCCGGCCACCGGCCTTGTGCACGGCCTTGGTGATAAGCTTCCAGCCTTCAACTTGCTCAGCCGACCACAGGCCGGGCGTATCCGCATAGCCAACGCCCATAGGGGTGACCGAGGTGGCTTCAGAGATAATCAAACCGGCGGTTGCACGTTCAGCATAATATTGTGCCATCAACTCATTGGGCATGCGCTGTGCCCCGGCGCGGGCGCGGGTGAGGGGGGCCATGATGATGCGGTTGGGGAGTGTGATGTCGCCAAGTTTCAAACTGTCGAACAAAGAGGGCATGGAACAAAGCCTTTAAAAGTTTACGTTGAGTCGGATGTAATGCTGCACTGCCGTAAAATCGAGAGGGTGTGTTAGCTGATTTTCGGGGTGCTGCGTCCAGACCGGGTAATAACAACCACGCCGTCGCCCGCTTCAATAATGGTGGCGGGGTCAGGGCGGGTAAGGGTTTCGCCATTTTTACGGTTCACTGCAATCACGAACACACTGCCGCTTGCCTGATGTTCAGCGGTTTCAATGGTGGCGCCCGCTAGGGGGCTATCGGCCGCCACCGCCATCACCTCTAAATCCAGCCCCAGCGTGCGCAACCCCATCCCCAGTGTGCGCATCCGGTCCGAGCCATCAGTGAATGATGATGTGCGCGGAAAAATAATAAGCTGCGCAATCCGCTCGGCCCCAATATGGGTGGGCTCCACCACTGAGTTGGCGCCCGCTTGCAGCAATTTACTTTTGGTACTCGGGGCCTCGCTGCGCGCGATAATTTCCAACTGTTTATTTAAGTTGCGCGCCGATAAGGTAATGAACACATTCGCCGCATCATTCGGCACGACGCTCGCCAATGCCCGCGCCTTTGCGATGCCAACCGAATGCAAAACCGTCTCGTCAGTCGCATCGCCGCGAACTGTCAGGTTGCCCGCCGCCACCGATTCATGAAAACGCTGCTCATTTAACTCCAGCACCACAAATTCAGTGCCGCCCGCTTTCAACTCATCGGCCAACATCTGGCCAATACGCCCATAGCCACAAATAATCACATGGCCAGCCATCTTTTCGATCTGCGTTTTCATTCGTTTGGTTCCCAGCAAAAGCTGAATCTGTGCAATGGTAATGAACTGCACGAGCGCGCCGGTGAGAAAAATAATCCCCGTACAGCCCAAAATAATCGTGGCAATGGTAATAAAACGCAGGTCAAACGTCGCAACCGGGTGAAGCTCACCATAGCCGACCGTAAATACCGTAATGATGACGAAGTAAAACGCATCCCCCCAGCTCCAGCCATCCGCTACATAAGCCGCCGTCGCCCCCGCAACGACAACCACCATATAAACCAGCCCAAACACCAAATTCCGCGCTGGCGACTCCGCCAGCCAGCGCAGCAACCGCGCCATGGTGCCCGATGAACGGGTCATGCTCGAGGAGGGTTGGTTGGTAGGACGGTTAAGAAGGCCAGGGGCTCTGCCCCTGGACCCCGCCAAAGGCTCGCCTTTGGAAACCATTTTTGAAGGTTAAAAAAAACGGGCGTCCATTGGTGTTTCAACACCGCGGCGCGCCCGTTTTTCTTAACCTTAAAGGTTCTAAGGGCCGCGCCCTTAGCGGGGTTCCAAGGGGCAGAGCCCCTTGGCCTTTCTTCACAACCCCACCAACCCAACCCCTTGAGCATCAGCCCCGCTTATCGATGGGCACGTAGTCGCGGGTTGGGGCGCCGGTGTATACCTGCCGGGGGCGGCCGATGCGTTGTTGCGGGTCTTCGATCATTTCCATCCACTGGCTGATCCAGCCGACGGTACGGGCGAGCGCGAAGATGGGGGTAAACATGGTGGTGGGGAAGCCCATCGCCTTCAGGATGATGCCTGAGTAGAAATCCACGTTCGGGTAGAGTTTGCGCTCGACGAAGTAGGGGTCTTCGAGGGCGATTTTTTCAAGCTCGATGGCCAGGTCGAGCATCGGGTCGTTCTTGATGCCAAGTTCGCCGAGCACTTCGTAGCAGGTGCGCTGCATGATTTTCGCGCGCGGGTCAAAGTTTTTGTAAACCCGGTGGCCAAAGCCCATCAGTTTGACATGGGAGTTCTTGTCTTTCACCTGCGCTATAAAGGCCGGGATATTGTCCTTATGGCCAATCTCGGCGAGCATTTTCAGCACGGCCTCATTGGCACCCCCATGGGCGGGACCCCAGAGTGAGGCGATGCCGGCGGCGATGCAGGCAAATGGGTTGGCACCGGTGGAGCCGGCCAGACGCACCGTGGAGGTCGAGGCGTTCTGCTCATGGTCGGCGTGCAGGATGAAGATGCGGTCCATGGCGCGTGTGAGAATCGGGTTCGGCACATAGGTTTGCGGCGGCACAGCATGGAACATGTAGAGGAAGTTCTCAGAATAGCTGAGATCATTGCGCGGATACATGAAGGGCTGCCCAACATTGTATTTATGCGCCCAGGCGGTGATGGTAGGGATTTTAGCGATCATCCGGTAGGCGCTGATTTCGCGCTGGCGCGGGTCGTTGATATCGATGCTGTCCGGGTAGAAGGCAGACATGGCGCCAACGACCGAGCAGAGCATCGCCATCGGGTGGGCATCGCGGCGGAACCCATCCCAGAAGCGGCGGATTTGCTCATGCAACATGGTGTGCATGGTGACGCCGTGGGTGAAATGATCCAGTTCAGCGGTGGTGGGCAGGTTCCCGAACAGCAGCAAATGCGCAACTTCGAGGAAAGTTGAATGTTCGGCCAGCTGGTCGATCGGGTAACCGCGATAGAGCAATACGCCTTCATCACCATCGATATAGGTGATCGAGCTTTCACAGGAGGCGGTGGCACCGAAGCTAGGGTCGAAGGTGAAAACCCCCAAATCACCCTGGATTTTGCGGATATCGGCAACGGCGGGCCCCATTGAGCCTTCCAACACAGGGAGAGTTGCCGTTTTACCGTTATAGCTCAGCGTGGCGCTGCCGATGTTTTTGCTGGTTGCCGTATGGGGCATGCGAATAACCTCTGAAAATATTGTTGGGTGAGGTGGTCAGTTAGGAAGCTGCTTAATGCAAGGTATTAAATCCCTTGCCCGCACAAAAGGCAACCTTCGCAGTCGCAGCAATCACTTGAGGTCAACCGGACGAACGAACCGCTGCAACGTGCCGGTACCTGTTCCAACTTTATGCCACTGCGTGGTGATCAGGAATTCTGACAGGCTGGCGGTTGGATAACCCTCTGAAAGTTGGGTAAATTCTGGCTTTTGGCCAGCCGCGCTCGCTAAACCCAACGCGGCATCATGCAACCCCGGATTGTGGCCGATAACCATAGCACTGCGAACTGTTTCTGGCAGCTCACGCACAAAATCTCTGATTTGCATGGGTGTTGCCATGTAAAGGCCGGGTATTGTGTCGATATTCGGCCGCTCATCCCAGACCTGCGCTGCCTCCAAGGCTTCAAGCGTCTCCTGGGTCCGCAGTGCGGAGGAGACGAGCACCACATCCGGCGCGAGCCCGGCCTTACGCATGAACTGGCCCAATTTAGCGGTTGCGCGCAGGCCTTCCTGTGTCAACGGCCGATCATGGTCCGAGATTTCGGCAGAAGGGCGGGCAGCTTTAGCGTGCCGGAGCAGGAATAACTGGTGCATAACGATATTGTGCCATGGCGCGCCGCCGCTGTCGCCCCTATCTAGCGACTGAAACTTAAGGAGACCAAATTGCATGGATCGACGGCGTTTTTTACTGAGCGCGGCCGCTTTTGCATTGCCGATTCCTGCGAATAACAGCCTTGCTTTCAAGGTGTTACGCAACGGCGCGCCGATTGGTGAACATCACTTAAATTTCACCCAAACAGGGGACGACCTGGCGGTCGATATCAATATTGGGTTGGTGGTAACCATCGCGTCGATTCCGGTGTTTCGCTATAGCTTAAAGGCGGTGGAAAAATGGTCGGGCGGGGTGTTCCAGAGCCTGCACAGCATGATCAACGATAACGGCACCAATCTTGAAGTGCAGGCTGCAAAATCTGCCGATGGCTATACGGTGACCGGTATTAACCACACCGACCCCGACAAGAGCTACCCAACCTATACCGCCCCACCGAACACCATGCCGCTGACCTATTGGAACAAGAACATGCTGAATGGCACAATCCTGAACATCCAAACGGCGCATTCCTACCCTGCGATTGTCAATTCACCAGGTTGGAACAAGCTGCCCACCGCAGAAGGCGGGTTTATCGTGGCGCAACGTTTTGATGTAACAGGCAAGCTGCATTTGAGCGTTTGGTACGACCAGAATGAAACTTGGTCTGGGCTCGAATTTCACGTCAACGGCGATGAATCATACCAGAAAATAACATCGTGAACTTAAGAATTATTCTCGGTGATCAGCTTTCCGAATCACTCTCGGCGTTGGCTGGCCTGAATGCCGCCCAAGATGTTGTGTTGATGGCCGAAGTGATGGGCGAGTGCAGTTATGTGCCCCATCATAAGCAGAAAATCGCTCTGGTGCTGGCAGCAATGCGGCATTTTGCCGCAGCCCTTAGCGCGCGCGGCGTGCAGGTGCGATATATTCGGCTTGATGACCCGCAAAATACCCAAACGCTGGCTGGGGAGGTTGCGCGCGCGGTGCAAGAATTGCGGCCCGCCGGTGTGGTCGCCACGCAAGCTGCCGAGTGGCGCGTTTTGCAAGATATGCAAACTTGGCAGGCGAAGCTGGGCGTGCCGGTTGATTTACGCGCTGACGACAGGTTTTTGGCAACCCATGCGTTTTTTAGAGAGTGGGCGGCAGGAAAATCCAGCCTGCGGATGGAGTTTTTCTACCGCGAGATGCGGCGGCGTAAAAATATCCTGATGGATGGGGATGTGCCGGTTGGCGGTAAATGGAATTACGATTCCGAAAACCGCAAGAAATTACCAAAAGACATTAAACCACCGAGGCCCCGCCGGTTTGTCCCAGATGAAATTACGCAGCAAGTTTTAGCTTTGGTGGCGGAAAAATTCGGCCATCATTGCGGCGCGCTAGATATGTTTGATTATCCGGTGACTGCCAAAGAAGCGAAGACCGGCTTCGCAGATTTTATCAAACACCGGCTAACTGGCTTTGGTGACTGGCAAGACGCGATGGCGGCCGGTGAGCCGACCATGTTCCATAGTCTGGTTTCAGCGCCCTTAAATTTAGGCTTGCTGGACCCGCTGGATTTATGCGCGGCGGCTGAGCAAGCCTACCGGGCAGGGGCAGCGCCACTCAACGCTGTTGAAGGCTTCATTCGCCAAATTCTTGGCTGGCGTGAGTTTATCCGCGGCATTTATTGGTTGCATATGCCAGACTACGCCACCCGCAATGGCTTGAATGCCACGCGTCCACTACCCGCCTTTTACTGGACCGGCGAGACCAAAATGCGTTGCATGCGCGATGCCATTAGCCAGACCATGCAATATGCCTATGCGCACCATATTCAACGCTTGATGGTAACCGGTAATTTTGCACTGTTAGCAGGGCTGCACCCGGATGCGGTGGATGAATGGTATCTGGCGGTCTATGCCGATGCATATGAATGGGTGGAGATGCCCAACACCCGCGGTATGGCTTTGCACGCTGACCACGGCGTTGTCGGCTCTAAACCCTATGCGGCATCGGGCGCCTATATAAACCGTATGAGCGATTATTGCGCCGGCTGCCATTACGACGTGACTTTGGCAACTGGTGCAAAAGCCTGCCCCTTCAACGCACTTTATTGGGATTTTATCGCCCGCCATGCTGAAAAATTCGAGAATAACCCCCGCATGGCGATGCCAGTACGCAGTTTACGTAAAATGGCTCCAGATAAAGTGAATTCATTGCGGGAGCGTGCTGCTTATGTGTTAGATATGATCGATAGAGGGGGCGCAGGTCTATGAAAATACCAACAGCGTCAGATGGCATTGCTTGGGTAACAGGGGCATCAAGCGGCATTGGCCGCGAGGTTGCCGCGCAACTGGCTCAAGCTGGTTGGGTCGTCGCTGTTTCAGCACGCCGCGCTGATGAATTAGAAAGCTTAGCAGCCGCACACCCTGGAAAAATATTAGTGTTTCCGCTGGATATCACCGATGAAGTGGCGGTGCGTGCTGCGGTGTTACAAATCGAAGCTGCAGCAGGCCGGCCAATCGTGCGGGTAATTTTGAATGCCGGAACCTATTTGCGCGATACCGCGCCGGATTTTGACATCGCCAAATTCAAAACACAAATTGATGTGAATTTGCTCGGTACCGCCAATTGCCTCGCTGCGATTTTGCCCAATATGCTCGCTGCCAAACGCGGCCAAATCGGTATTGTTTCATCGTTGGCTGGCCTTGCCGGCCTGCCCGGGGCTGTCACCTACAGTACCACCAAGGCCGGGTTGCTCGCCATGGCACAAAGCCTGAAATTTGACCTTGACCGCGCCAATGTTGGGATTTCAGTTATTTTACCAGGGTTTGTGAAAACTCCGCTTACCGCCAAAAACAAATTCCCGATGCCGTTCTTGATGGAAGTCTCGGATGCCGCCAAGATAATTTTGCGGGAACTTGATAAAAACAAATTCCTGATTGCCTTCCCGGGTGGACTGGCTTGGCCGTTGCGGTTTTTGCGAATTTTGCCAGCGCCGCTCTATTTTGCCTTGGTGGCGCGCACAACCAAGTGGTAGCGTGATCACGCTAGCCGAAATTGCGTTCCGGGTGGCGCAAATGCCAAAGCCGTTCATGCGCTGCGACCAAGCTCTCGATACTTTTGCGGCGGTTAGCGTCTGGCGAGACGGTCCTGCGGGTTAACATATTTTCCAGGATGTGGAGCAGTTGTTCAGCGATCTCGTAATCGCCTTGGTCGCAAGCATGGTGAAATGCGATGAGAATTTTATCAGAGAGGCGCCGACTGTAACGTGGCGTGGCACCTGTTTGTTTTAGCCCCTCGGTGCCGGTGTCATCACTCTCACTCACGCTCATCATTCCATTTCGAATTTTGGACTCACCGGAAAACAATCAAAATAAATCTAATTCCTGTGATAAAGTTTAGTGAGAGTACTCTTACCGCAAAATCATGCCGCGTTACAACATTCCAAAATAATGTTCTAATTGATCGCGTTTCATACAAAATATCAGCAGGGTTGTCGTTTCCTTCCGGGCTTAATGCATACCCGGTATGATTATAAAAAGCAACTTCAGGTAGAAAAGCAACCTGGCATCTTTAGATGCCAGGTTGGCTTCAGGTTAGCCTATAGTTTATTCAGCGGGAAGGATATTTGCGGGCTCAACCGTCTCAAAATCCGCGAAAGCGTCTTCCCAACTGCCGGTCGTCGAGGCTTTGCTGTACTCGGTCGAACGATTCTCGAAAAAATTCGCATGTTCAACAGCGTTCAACATCTCATCCAGCCAAGGCAGCGGATTTTTGTTGACATGGAAAAGCGGGTTCAACCCGAGCTGGGTCAGGCGGCGGTCAGCGATGTAGCGGATATAACGCTTCACCCCCTCGGCTGTTAGCCCTTCTACCGGCCCAAGCTCAAACGCGAGGTCGATGAACGCGTCTTCATGGTCCACGATGGTTGCGCAAGTAAGGTACAGTTCCCGGCGCAGCTCCTCGGTCCAAATTTCCGGGTTTTCCTGCACGAAGGTCCGGAAGAGCTTGATGATCGATTCGCAATGCAGCGACTCGTCACGCACCGACCAGGTAATGATCTGGCCCATGCCTTTCATTTTGTTAAAGCGCGGGAAGTTCAGCAAAATAGCGAAGGAGGCAAATAATTGCAGCCCTTCGGTAAAAGCCCCAAAGGCTGCGAGGGTTTTAGCTATGTTGTGCTTACTATCCATGCTGAATGCATGCATGTAGTCGTATTTGTCCTTCATCTCCTTGTATTTGAGGAAGGCAGTATATTCCACTTCCGGCATGCCCACGGTATCGAGCAGATGCGAATAGGCGGCGATATGCACGGTCTCAATATTTGAGAAGGCCGAGAGCATCATCAGCACTTCGGTTGGCTTAAAGATGTTGCTGTAATGCTTCATGTAGCAATTATTCACCTCAACATCCGCCTGCGTGAAAAAGCGGAAAATCTGAGTAAGCAGGTTACGCTCGGCTAAGGTGAGGTTTTTGTGCCAATCCTTCACATCATCGGCCAGAGGCACTTCTTCTGGCAACCAATGCACGCGCTGCTGGGTCAGCCAGGCTTCATACGCCCAGGGGTAACGGAACGGCTTGTAAACCGGGTTCTCGGTCAGAAGATCGAGCCGGACGGGATACTGGTCGGGGGTGGTGTGCGCGCTCATCTATTAGGCCTTAGGGCGTGAGGGGAGAAGATTCCCGGCTTGCGCGGGAATGTCGAGAGCAGATTATCAGGCGTGTCGGACGCTTGCTGCCGCAAACTTTTTATAAAAACACTTATAAATCATAAGCTTACTCCTATTTCGGCAGTACTAGACGTTTTGACAGCACCAGACGACGTGAGATGAAGACATGGCATCGAATCAGTGGGCGTAAAGTTCGCATCTCTGGGGGAAAAATGCAAACCAGAATTGGGCAATTTTTGCAGATTTCGACTACATTTAGTATCAAATCAAATTTCCGTGCTGATATATAGTAGTCTGCCTGGCTTGGTCGGGGCTACTTTGCGGCGGTCTCACTAGCCGGCTTGTCATAATCGTTAACAAGCCGCAGCCATACTGAAAGGCACCATCGCGCTCGCACACCACCAGGTGCCGATACATCAGGCCCATCGAAGCTGCGTGTTCCCTACGGGACCAGCAATATTTTGGCAGCTTCCAACGCCCCTTGGTCGATTTCGGCAAATGCCTGCGCACCCGCACTCAGCGGCATCTGGGCAACCCAGTTAAGATTGCCAAAGCCGCTAATGGCAAGCGTATCAACGACATCGCGGAAATCGCTCTGCGTGTAACAATAGGTTCCCCGCACTGTAACTTCCTGTAGGGTGATCCGGCGCACATCAAAGCCATCTACCCCCGGCAGCAAGCCGGCGTGAATGATAATGCCCCCTGGCTTTACCAAGCGGCTGGCGGCCTCGCGGGTGGCTTTCGCGCCGACAGCATCGATCACAAAATCAACCGAGGCCGCCAGTGGCTCTGCAGGCGTGCCTGGCGCATAGGCGTTCAATGGCAGCGCCGCCACCGCCGTGGCACGGCGTTTTTCATTCGGCTCACCCAAATGAATTTTGTGGGCACCGAAGCGGCGCAGCACCAGGGCAGCCCCCAGCCCAATGGCCCCGCCGCCCAATACGCAGCAGGTGGCAACCGCCAAAGGCCGCCGTAATAATTCCACGCCGATCCGTACCGCATGCCAGGAAACCGCCAATGGCTCCGCCAGCGCCGCAACATTGAACGGCATAGACTCAGGGATCACCACGACATTACGTTCCGGAATGGTGACATATTCACCGAACGCGCCGGGACGCGGCGGCATTGAGATAATCTGCCGTTGCCCGCAAAGATGCGTGTTGCCCGCAACGCAGAATTCGCAATGCCCACATGTCACCAGCGGATTGATGGTCACGCGCTGACCGCAGCGTGGGCCTTCAGCAATCACGCCGGCGGCTTCATGGCCTAGCACCAGCGGCGGTGGGCGGCGCTCATCATGGCCATGGTAGGCATGCATGTCCGAGCCGCAAATACCGACCGCTTCCACCTTCACCAAAACTTCATCGGGCCCTGCAACAGGAACCGGAACATCGCGGTATTCCACGACCCCAGGGGCCAGATACATCAGTGCTTTCACGGAAGCCTCCTTCTATTTGGCCGTAAATCCGCCATCTACGGGCAATATCTGGCCTGTCACATAGGCTGAAGCCTGTGATGCCAAAAAGATCGCCGTCCCGAATAAATCCTCCATCACGCCATTACGGCCTATGGCGGTTTGGGCGGCATTGCGTGCCGCGATCGCCTCATCCTTAAACACCGCTTCGGTCAGGCCGGTGCGGAAAAATCCAGGCACAATGGCGTTGCACGTGATGCCGTGCCGTGACCATTGCTCGGCGATCGCACGGGTTAATTGTAAAACGCCACCTTTGGCCGCACCGTAGGGCGCCGAGTTTGGAAAGGCCCGGTAGGATTGCAGCGATCCAAACATGATCACGCGGCCATAATGCCGCTCGGCCATGCCAGGTGCGAGGCGCTGCACCAGCCGGAATGGCGCGCGAAGATGAATCGCCATGTGCGCGTCGAACGCTTCCAACGTGACGCTTTCAAACGGCTGGCGCAAATTTATGCCGGCCGCATTCACCAGAATATCCACCGGCATTTTTATCGCATCAACAACCGCATCTGGTCCCTCATGTTTGCCTAGATCGGCTGCAAGAAACTCTGCCCTGATGCCAAGATCATGCAGCCGCGCAGATGCGGCTAATAATTCAGTCTCCCGCCGCGCCACCAACGTTACTGATGCACCCTGCCGCCCAAGCGCCTCGGCGATCGCCAAGCCGATGCCGCTACTACCGCCCGTGACCAGCGCGTGTCGGCCATCAAGATTGAACAAATTATCAAGACGATTCGTCATG
This sequence comes from Acidocella sp. 20-57-95, assembly GCA_002255575.1. GTDB lineage: Bacteria > Pseudomonadota > Alphaproteobacteria > Acetobacterales > Acetobacteraceae > Acidocella. The sequence continues at coordinate 123,845 of NCAT01000003.1, read as the reverse complement.
CTTTAAACAGTCACCGGCACGCCGAGATCGGCATTGCTGCCGGGAGCGTATTTATTCACCCTGATATCGGCTGACCGCGCATGGGCCTCCATACCTTCAAGGCGGGAAATACGCGCGGTGATTTCGCCGACCTCCAAACTGGCTTGCCGGTTCATCCGCTGCCAAGTGAGTGGCTTGAGGAATTTATGTACCGACAAACCAGCCGAATAACGCGCGGCAAATTTGGTAGGCAGAATATGGTTGGGGCCAGACGCTTTGTCGCCATAGGCCACGGTGGTTTCCTCACCCAGGAACAACGAGCCGTAATTGGAGAGATTGGCGAGCCACCAATCAATATCGTGGCAATGCACTTCCAGATGTTCGCTGGCATATTTGTCAGAGACCTCCACCATCTCCTCACGGGTATCACATAAAATGATCTCACCATAATCGCGCCATGCGGCACCGGCGGCATCGCGCGCGGTCGATGGCAAGGCTTCAATCAACGCGGGTACCCGCGCCTGCACTGCCTCCGCCACTTTGCGCGAGGTGGTGAACAGCCAGGCCGGGCTTTCATGCCCATGCTCGGCCTGCCCCACTAGGTCGGCCGCGATGATCTGCGCATCCGCGGTGTCATCGGCGATCACCGCCACTTCCGAGGGGCCAGCGAATACGTCGATCCCAACTTTACCAAACAACATACGCTTGGCCTCGGCGACAAATTTGTTGCCAGGGCCAACAACAATATCAGCCGGCTTGCCAGTGAACAAACCAAGCGCCATCGCGGCAATGGCCTGCACGCCACCTAATGTCATGATGATATCAGCACCCGCCACCTGCATGGCATACAGCACACTTGGATGCACGGCCTCACCACGATACGGTGCCGAGCACGCGATCACCGTTTTCACACCCGCTTCTTTGGCGGTGGCCACCGACATATAGGCCGAGGCGATATGTGCATAGCGGCCAGTTGGCACATAGCAACCTGCCACCTGGCACGGCACCATCTTCTGCCCGGCGGTTAGGCCGGGCAGAATTTCAACACTGAAATCGCTCACGGAGTCGCGCTGGGCCTTGGCAAAACGCCGAACATTCGCAACAGCTTGCTCGATATCCTTGCGTGTGCGGGCATCAATTTCAGCGGTCCGTTTCGCGATGTCACGTTGGTCCATGATGATCGGGCCGTCCCACTGGTCAAGCTCGCGGGCATATTTCACCACCGCAGCTTCACCGCCTGCTTCAATCGCCGCGATCATTTCCGAAGCGACCTGACGGGCGGTACCAGTTTGCGTCTCAGCCGTTTTGGACGCTTTTTTCAAGTAAATCATGGTGCGGGCATTTCCTTAGAATCTGGTGTCATATACAGTATTGCTTCATCAGACGTGTCGGGGTCGTGACCAATTGGCTCCCAATGGATCAGCAGCGCCGTAATCAACCCAGCCAAAGGCACCAGCACCAGGGCTAGCATCATTGAGCGAAATCCGATGGCGGCCACCAGCATGGGGAAGAAATAAAACCCCATGATGCTGCCGATCCGCACCATGCTCTGACCCCAGCCAGTGCCCACACCGCGCACCCGGGTTGGGAACGACAACGCCGCCATGGTCATACCCTGCGCGCCAGGGCCAAATGAGTGGCCAAAGATAAACATGCCAATCAGTAGTGCCGAGAGGCTCAAAGGTAAATCCGGCCCGCCGAGATAGAAAAGCAATAATGCAGTGATAACCAGCATATATCCTAAAATGGCGATGTGGCGGACACCCAGGCGTTTGGTAACGCTGGCGCCAACACTGGCACCGGCGATACCAAATAGGTTAAAGCAAATGGCGCCCATAATGGCATAGATGAAATCCTTGCCAAATAGATGCGAGGAGATGGTGGGCAGATTAAAACCGACGGCAAAATATTCCATGCTCTGCGTCATGCAGATGATCGAAATAAGGATGGTGCGCAAACGGTATTTTGAATTGAAGATTTCAAAGAAATTAACCTTTTGCGATTTTGCATGATCACGCGACAGTGCATCAGGATCGACCTTCACCGAAACATGGTAAGTGCGCTGCAATATCCGCGCCGCTTCGGTTAGGCTGACATAGCGGGCCGCCCAGGGTGCGCTTTCATTCATGAAGCGAAACCGCAGCAGCAGAATGATCAATGCCGGCACGGCACCAAACCCGACAGCAACCCGCCAGAGATCATTGCCGAAGCCTGCCAGGTAGAATGGCAAAACAACAACGCCGGTGCAGGAAGCGGCGACAAACCACATGACCTGCCACAAATTAAGATTACCACCCCGGCGCCGCTCACTCACAAACTCGGCGATAAAGCTGAGCGCAACTGGAAAATCCAACCCAACACCGACCCCCATCAGGAACCGGAAGGCCAGCAGCATGACAAGATTAACCGCTAGCGCCGCACCAATGGCAGCAACCACCAGAAACAGCAAATCAAGCAAAAACATCTTGAAGCGTCCGACTTTGTCGGTAAAGTAACCGCCCCACAGCGCGCCGAAAAACGCCCCGAATGCCATCATCGCAGTAATGGAGCCAACCTCGAATGGGGTCATGTTAAACGTCGCTTTAAGCTGAACAACGCCAATACCCAAACTGGTAAAGTCATAAGCATCTACGAACACGCCACCCAAAGCAATAAAGACAATTAACATCGACGTTCGACTAGCCGGATGTTTGTCGATAAAGGCGGTCTCGTCCTTTACTGAACGAATGATATACTCCTGGCTCATGTGGTGTTTCCCCCGATTTTCCTTGGTTTTTCCGCGGCCTTGAATTGTTGGCTGACGCTTTACCCGTGACGGTAGCTAATATAACTTATATAAGACTTATGTCAAGCTTTACGTTGGGTTGCTTTTTAAGCGACAACCGCGATAACTCTAAGCAGCAGTTGACAGTTAACAGCTATCTTATATAAGTTATTCGGCAAAGGATTTAAAAGAGAGAGAGGAACATTGCCGTCATGAGCATACCACAGCTTTTAGTTCATAACTCAGAAGACAATGTCGGCGTTGTCGTAATTGAAGACCTTAAGGCCGGCACTGATATGTTATGTGTGATCACCAAAACCAATGAGGCATTTCATCTGACCGTGAATGATGATGTGCCAATTGGCCATAAGGTGGCGCTTCGCGACCTTAAAGCTGGTGACACCGCAATCAAATATGGCGAAGACATCGGCAAGATCGTGGCTGACACGCGCAAAGGCAGCCATGTTCACACCCATAATCTCAAAACGAAACGCTGGTAATCGGAGCGCGTATAATGAATGAAATGACCCTAACCGGCTGGCGCCGCGAAAATAACCGTGTTGGCGTGCGCAATCACGTTGTCATCCTGCCGCTCGATGATTTGTCGAACGCCGCCTGCGAAGCGGTAGCCAACAACATCAAAGGCACCATGGCCATTCCGCACGCCTATGGGCGTTTGCAGTTTGGCGAAGATTTGGAAGTGCATTTCCGTACCCTCATCGGCACCGGCTCAAACCCGAATGTCGCTGCGGTCATCGTGATCGGGATTGAACCCTCATGGACCGGCCGGGTGGTGGATGGCATCCGCAAAACCGGCAAACCGGTTGAAGGTTTTTGGATCGAGCAGCATGGCGATATCAACACCATCGCTTCCGCCTCACGCAAAGCCAAGGAATTTGTGCAGTGGGCGTCCGAGCTCAAGCGTGAGCCGATTAAAGTCTCGGATCTGTGGATTTCAACCAAGTGTGGCGAGAGTGATACCACCACCGGTCTCGCTTCCTGCCCGGCCGTTGGCAATATGTATGACAAGCTGATCCCACAGGGTATTTACGGCGTGTTCGGTGAGACCTCGGAAATCACCGGCGGGGAGCATCTGGCGCGCAAGCGGGCGATCTCTCCGGAGATCGAGGAAAAATGGTATAAAATGTGGAAAGCCTACCAGGAAGACGTGATCGAGGCCCACAAAACCGACGATCTTTCAGACAGCCAGCCCACCAAAGGCAATATCCTCGGCGGCTTGACCACCATTGAGGAGAAGGCCCTGGGGAACCTTGAGAAAATGGGCCATAACAGCAAGTTCCTTGATGCTTTGCAGCCGGCCGAAGAACCCGGGCGTGGACCTGGCCTGTATTATATGGACACATCATCCGCCGCCGCCGAATGCGTCACGTTGATGGCGGCGGGTGGTTATGTGATCCACACCTTCCCGACCGGCCAGGGTAATGTGATCGGTAACCCGATCGTGCCGGTGATCAAAATTACCGGCAACCCGCGCACCGTGCGGACCATGCCTGAACATATCGATGTTGATGTCTCGGGCGTACTGCGTCGGGAAATGACCATCGAGCAGGCCGGCGATGCGTTGATTGAAAATATCTACCGTACAGCCAACGGCCGCCTCACCGCCGCCGAGGCATTAGGGCACCGCGAATTCAGCATGACGAAGCTGTATCGCAGCGCCTGAAATCATCATGGCGGATATCGTCATCGCTGAGTTCATGGACGAGACTTCGGTGCATCAGCTGCAGGCGAAAACGCCTGTGCTGTATGCGCCGGACCTCGTTGACCGCCCCGATGATTTACGGGCAGCTTTGGGCGCGGCGCGGGCGTTAATTGTCCGCAACCGCACTCAGGTTAGGGCGGCGTTGCTCGAAGCGGGACCCAAACTGCAACTCATCGGGCGTCTGGGTGTGGGGCTCGATAACATCGATCTTGAAGCATGCGCTGCCCGCAACATTGCCGTTTACCCGGCAACCGGCGCTAACGACGCGGCGGTGGCCGAATATGTGGTCTGCACGGCCATGATGCTGCTGCGCGGCGCCTATCGGGAGAGCGCCGCCGTGGCGGCTGGAAGCTGGCCGCGTGAGCGGCTGATTGGTCTTGAAATCGCGGGCAAGCGTGCCGGGTTGGTGGGCTTTGGCGGCACCGCCCGGCAGGCAGCAACACGGCTGGCGGCACTGGGCATGACGATTTGCGCTGCCGACCCGTTTTTGCCCGCCTCGCACCCCGCCTGGCAAACCGCCGCGCGGCTGGGGCTTAACGAACTTTTCGTAACATGCGATGTCATCAGCCTGCATGTCCCATTATCAACTGAAACCCGGCATCTGGTGAACCGCGATACACTGGCTTTGATGAAGCCGAGCGCCGTGCTGATCAATGCCGCGCGCGGTGGTGTGGTCGACGAGGCCGCTCTGGCTGACGCACTGCGCGCTGGAAAAATCGCTGGCGCCGCGCTCGACGTGTTCGAGCGAGAACCGCTAGATGCGGCCCATGGCGCATTATTGGAGGGGATCAAGCAATTGCTTCTCACCCCCCACATCGCCGGCGTTACGGCAGAATCAAACGTGCGGGTTTCTGGCATGATTGCCGATATCGTGCTGCGCGATCTCAAACTCGGATAGGATGTATGGCAAAATTATCCCTCGCTGAAGCACAGGCCAAGGCTGAAGCGGTGCTGATGACGCATAAAACGTCTGCCGCCAATGCTAAATCGGTTGCCACGGCCTTGGTGTCGGCGCAGGCGGACGGGCTGGGCACCCACGGGCTGTTGCGGCTTGCGAACTATGCGGCACAAGCCAATTGCGGCAAAGTTGATGGTTTTGCCATTCCCACCCTCAACCAGACCGCGCCTTCTGCTCTGATTGTAGATGCCGCCAATGGCTTTGCCTACCCGGCCATCGACCTCGCCATCACCGCACTGGTGCCGGTTGCTCTGGCGCAAGGTATTGCAGCAGCATCCATCACGCGCTCAGGCCATTGCGGTGCCATGGGGCTGGCGGTGGAACGCATTGCCGAACGCGGCATGATCGCGATCATGTTCGCCAACGCCCCCGCCGCCATGGCGCCCTGGGGCGGGCAAACGCCACTCATGGGCACCAACCCCATTGCCAGTGCATTTCCGCGCCCTGCCAGCCCGCCGGTGGTGATTGATTTATCGCTCTCGAAAGTGGCGCGCGGCAATGTGGTGGCGGCGGCACAGCAGGGCGCGGCAATTCCGGATGACTGGGCGCTCGATGTAGACGGCAAACCAACCACGGATGCGAAGGCCGCGCTGGCCGGCACCATGCTGCCGCTGGGCGGCGCCAAGGGGGCAGCACTGGCGCTGATGGTCGAAGCGATGGCCGCCGGGCTCACCGGTAGTCATTTTGCCTTCGAGGCATCATCGTTTCTCGATGCCAAAGGCCCACCACCGGCCACGGGCCAATTCATCATCGCCATCAATCCGGCCCTGTTTGGCCCCGGTGTCAGTTATATTGAGCGGCTTTTTACTATGGTTGCGGCTGAGAAAGGGGCACGCCTGCCGGGCGAACGGCGCCTCGCGAACCGGCAAAAAGCTGCCCAGGAAGGGATAGAGGTGCAGGATTCATGGTTTGTAGGATCATAACCGCCCCCGCGCTAGCTTTACCCCTTGCCGTCATAGGGCGGATATTATCTATAAAGGGTATGATATATTTTTCATTTCCCAGCACAACGCAAAGCCCACCCTAAGATGAGCCAGGCCGCCAATAAGCACGAAACCGGCATGAGCTTCCAACCGCTCTACGCGCAGGTAAAAACAGTGATGACGCAACGCATCGGTTCTGGGCAATGGCAACCAGGCGAAATGATTCCAAACGAGTTTCAACTCGCTGCGGAATTCAAGGTTAGCCAAGGAACCGTCCGCAAGGCCCTTATTGCGCTGGAAGCCGATAAGCTGATTGTGCGCCAACAGGGCCGTGGCACCTATGTGGCGCGCCATACCGGTGAGCAGACCTTGTTCCAGTTCTTCCGGATGGTGGACGACAAGCGCGAGCGGCTAACGCCGGTCAGCCGTCCGCTCTCGCAAAAGCAGGTCAAAGCGACCAAGGATTTGGCGCGGATGTTAGCCGTTCCGGTGGGCGAGATGCTGCATGTCATCACACGGGTGCGGCATTTCAGCAGCGATCCCGCCATTTTCGAACGGGTTTATATTCCCGTCGTTCTGATGCCAGATTTAGCGATTTCGCCTGGCGAAGACATGGCTGAGGAAATGTATGTGATCTACCAGGAGCGCTATCGCATCACGATTGCCAATGCCAGCGAAACCTTACGCGCCGTTCTGGCGGGACGCGATGAAATGAAAAATCTTGCGGTCGAGACGGGCACCCCGTTACTGGAAATTAACCGCATCGCCCGCGATGTGAATGGCAAAATTGTCGAGTTGCGCATCAGCTATTGCAAGACCAACCATTATGCCTACGCAACCGAAGTAACATAATGCGAGTATTAAAAAATTAAGGTCAGCCCAGACACCATAACCCCAGCGGCAACCAGTTTTCGGAACATTTCGTGGTTCATGCGGCTGTAAAGCTGCCAGCCGATCCAACTGCCAGCAGTGAGGGGAGGGATGGAAATAATGATCAGTGTCAATGCCGTTTTGTCGACCTGCGATACAACAATTAGCGTCAGCGTAAAAATCTGCACGACCAAAACAAATGGCTGATAAACCCCACGCGCAATATCTCGCGGCCAGCCGCGCAGCTGAGTCCAGATCATCGGTAGCACCCCTGCAAAGCCGCCCAGACCGCTGAGCATGCCCCCGGCAGCCCCCACAACAACATCAACTGCAAGAGGTACGTGTGCAAAGACCGGCAGGCGCCGCACAAACAGAACATAAAGCCCAAATAATGTCATCAATGTGCCAAGGATCAATCTGAAATCACTGACATTCAAAATCGATAATACCCAAACGCCGATTGGCACGCCGAGCAGTCCGCCAAACGCAAAAGGCGCTAACCGTCGTGGTTCAATGGCCGTGCGCAAGGGCCACATCAACCCGGCATTCACAAGAATGCTGCATCCCGTAATCAGAGCCGTTGCCTCCACCGGCGTTAGCCGATGCAACCAGAAAGATGCTGCGATCAATGCAAAACCGAAACCGCTGGCGCCGGAAATGATCCCGCCAAAAAACGCCCCAAGCCATACGACCATCAGCAAATTATAGGGGAGCGCAAAGCTCATATCGCGACTATCGCTGCATACCCCATTTTTGTACCGTGCGCACTTCAATGGCGCGGAACAACACGGATTCAACCAGTAGGCCAATGATGATCACTGTCAGAAGTCCTGCAAACACGCTCGATGTATTCAACTCCTCGCGGGCCTCGAAAATATACCAGCCCAACCCGCCGGAGCGCGACGACACGCCGAACACCAATTCTGCCGCGATTAATGTCCGCCAAGCAAACGCCCATCCGATTTTAAGACCCGTCAAAATTGAGGGAAACGCCGCTGGAATCAGGATTAAGACAACATACCTTACACCAGTCAGCCCGTAATTGCGGCCGCTCATGCGCAAGGTTTCCGGCACCGAGCGAAACCCTGAATTGGTGTTCAACGCTATGGCCCACAGCACGCCATGCACCAGCACGAACACCAGCGACCACATGCCCAGCCCAAACCAGATAAGCGCCAGCGGCAGCAGCGCGATGGCCGGCAGCGGATTGAACATTGCGGTCAGCGTCGCAAGTACGTCGCTTCCCAAGCGGCTTGAGACGGCCAAAGTGGTGAGCACCGCCGCCACCGCAACGCCGATCGTATAGCCGATGACAAGAACTTTCATCGACGTCATCACCCGGCCGAGAAGCTCGCCATTGATGAAATCGCTGACCATTACCGTGACGGAATCGCTGAACGTTGGGAATAGTAGTGGGTTATTCAGCCACATAGCGTAGCCTTGCCAGATCAGCGCGAGTGCCACCAAAACAGCGCCGCGGCGGAAACCGGTATTATTCTGCAGACGCTGCAAGACTGACAACGGAATTTCGGCTGCGCCAATCGAGCTGGCATCCACGAGCTCACGTTCAAACTCCGGCCGCGCGGCCAGTTTTAAAGCCTCTTTTTTCATCGTATTCGTATTCATGCAACCCCCGCCGGGCGTGGTGCCGAAAGCTCGTGACCGAACAACAAATCATGAATATGCTTTGATAAGCGGGAGATCTCGGCCTCATCGCCATGTGGGCCTGGCGAATTCAGCTCCGCCCGTACCCGCCCCGGATGCGGCGAAAGCAGCATAATACGCGAGCCGATGACAATTGCCTCTTCAATGGAATGCGTCACAAACAGCATGGTGAAACGAACCTGCTCCCACAGCGCAAGCAACTCATCCTGCATCTTGCGGCGGGTCAGCGCATCGAGTGCGGCGAAAGGCTCATCCATCAGTAAAATATCGGGCTCCATCGCCATGGCACGGGCGATGGCAACACGCATTTTCATGCCACCCGAGAGCATATGCGGATAGACATTGGTGAATTTCGTCAGCCGAACCTTGTCAATCGCCGACAAGGCTCGGTCATGTGCGTCGCGGCCCTTGAAACGCCCGCTTGCCAACATTGGAAATTTTACATTTTCCAACACGCTCTTCCACGGCATCAATTGCTCAAATTCCTGGAACACCATCATCCGGTCTGGGCCTGGCTTGGTAACGGGCCGACCATGCAGGGTAATTTTACCCTCAACAGGTTCCATGAATCCACCGATGGCCTTCAGCAATGTTGACTTCCCACAACCTGATGGCCCCAGCAGCACAAACCGATCACTCTGATGCACTTCGAGATTCACCCGGTAGGTGGCCGTCACTAAATATTGTGGCGTCTTGTACTGCAGCGTAACATTACTGACATCGAGCACCAGATCATCTTTATCCGTCACACCGGCCTCCGGTCATGATGTACGCTGCAACACCCAATCGTCATTTCGACGTCTGGAAAAAAACGTCGGCCGTATCAGCTGGCACATGCTTGATCAGGCCGGTTTTTTGCATGAATTTGGCAAACTCCATGATCCGCTGTGGTTTTGTCGTCCAGACATTTTGTGGATCTTTGATCATGTTCACAATCGACTCGATCGAGGATTTCGATTTCTCATCAGCAATATAAATTTTTGCCGCTTCGGTCGGATGCTCATGAATGAATGCCATTGCCTGCTGCAAAGCAATCATAAAGGCTTTAACAACCTTCGGATTACCATCGACAAATTTCTTGCTGGCCCATACCACGTTAAAAGTATGAGGACCGCCGACCACTTGATAGCTATCCAGCACTTTATGGATTTTTGGATTAGCGAGTTCCTCATATTGAAATGGTGCGGACGTAAAATGAGCGGTGATACCTGCGGTGCCATTCATCAGCGAGGACATCCCATCAGGATGCGACATCGAAACAGTCAAACCATTCAGCTTATTGTAGTTGGCATCACCAAATGCCTGCGCTGCTGCCATCTCAAGTATAATCGCCTGGATAGAGACTTTAACCGCCGGTAGCGCAATCCGGTCACTATCTTTAAAATCCTTGATCGTTTTCACATCGGCATCAGACGTATTCAAAAACAGCGGCATCGAGCCCAAGGCCGCCAGCGCCTTCACATCCATATTTCCGCGCGTGCGATCCCATAACACCAGCATGGGTGCCACGCCGCCAGAGGCGATATCAAGATTGCCGGAAATCAGCGCCTCATTCATCGGTGCACCACCGGTGAAGGTAAGCCAATTCGTTGTAATGTCGATGCCTTCAGCCTTGCCAGCCTTCGCCAGCAGGTCCTGCGCACGTATAATCGTGAGCGGCAAATAGGAAATTCCATATTCCTGAGCGATCGCGACCGTTTCAGCACGGGCATAACCAGCCCCACCAGAAAGCATTACGAAGCCAGAGATCAAAGCCAAGAATAGCCCGCGTATGAAACGCATGTTCATTCTCCCATCGCTATTTTCAGTCTGTTTATTTGCGGTAGCGTTTGGCACCACTGCACGACTTTATTTGGACGCTAGAAGCTTAACGGTGACCCACACGCCTTGTCAACTTAATATATCTTATATCAAAGTAGGGGCTATATGATTGGCGCACGGCGACCTGACGCACGGTCGGCCATAACAATCTGCGATAAATTGGCTCTTAAATCACTTCATCTGTCTTATCGTCAGTTTCACCATAACGGCGCAGTGTCGCTGGCTTGGTTCCTTCATAAAGTGCTGCAATATTCGCGGCAATTTTAGCATTCTCGCGCTCAAACAGGCTGTTTCCCGCGAGGTCACTTTCAACCAAAAAGGGGCCAAAGCGCACCACATCAAGCACCCAAACTGCCTGTGCTAGCCCCAATTCTTCAACCCACAACACGTCAGCCACGCGGGTAATGCCACGGCCCAACAGCGCACCGGTTCCGTAGCCTACGGTGGTCAGGTAAATGGCGTTGTGAGGCACGAATAACTTTCGGTAGTCGGCAGATGTCATCCCACCTTTGCCAATGATGATGTTGCAACCGGAAAGCGTAAACCAGCCATCCAGCCATTTGGCAAACCGGAACGATGCCGTGGCCGAAACCGCCCCCATCGTAAAGCTTCCATCAGGCTCTATGGTCGCGGCGGGGGAACAATGAAAATTTACCCGGCCCAAAATCTCCGGCGCTGCAGGCAATCCATGCCTTTCCTCTACAACCCGTTTATATACACCTTCACGGGCGGTAAAAACCCGGCCCGTCAAATATACCACAGTGCCAATGTCTAGCCCCCGTAATTGCTCAGTGGTCGCTGGCAATTGCAAATCTACTGTTTTCAGCCCTGGCATTGCTATTACTCCGCTGCCAGCGTCTGCCGGCCGGTCCACTCAACATCGGCGCGGCGCATATAATCGCTGAACCATTCGGGATCAGTTCGAAATGCCACGCGGCCATCGCCGTAAATCCGAGCGGTCGCCCGGCGGGAGGACAGGCAGAACATATGTACGCTCATCGGCATGCCGCCCGTATGGCAATAACCCACTTCAATATGACAATCGATCACCATGGACGTCCCGATGAAGCCCATCGCCCCCATCCCGATCCGATTGCCGAGATCTTTTAACTCCTCTTCCAGAGCAGCAATCTTCGGATCAGGATGGCGCGAGCCCACAACCCGCAAGCATGATGCCTGTTTGCCGAGCACCATGCAGGTATCTTTTGAACCACCAAGCCCGATCCCCACAATCGCTGGCTGACAAGCCAGACCTCGCTTACCAAAACCGATTAATGTATCAAGGAAAAACCGCCTGATCCCATCAATGCCATCACCGGGGAACAACATCCGATAGTCTGAACCAAACAGGCCGCCTTTATGCACGGTGGTTAAATCCACCCAGTCGCCCTCGGGTTCAAACGCATAATCGATTTCGGGCGCGAATATGCCGCAGTTATTATTATGGTCCGTTCGCCAAAGCGGGTGCACCCGGTTAGGCCGCAACGGCACAGAATGCGTGGCATGTGCAGTCGCGCGCCGCAATGCCGCTTCCATTGCAACCGGGCCACCTTCAACGCGTGCCTCGTTGCCGTACTTCACATACCAGCGCGGCACGCCAGTATCGCCGCACATGGCCCGGCGGTCCTCCTTCGCGGCTTCGTAATTTTCCAGCATGGCTTGGATTACAAACGAGGAGAGATCCCCGGTTTCGGTGTCTGCACAGCGGCGCAATCCGGCCAAGTAATCATCTGGTATTTCAATTGCCGCTTTGGCCATCAAGGTCGCGGCGGTCTTTTGTACGGTGTCTATGGAAATCACGTGCACAACCCCATTATTCAGCGGCAATGTCGGCGGTTAACAAAGACTGGCCAGGCTTGATGTGGGTAAAACGAACCGGCTCTTCGCTGACCTCAACCTTGGCACCCACCTGCCGCGCCACTGTAAAGCGCGATGTTTCAAAATCACCCGGATCCGGAAAATCTGAACGATAATGCGCACCGCGCGAATTTTCCCGGCGTAATGCTGCTAGCGCAATCACACGGCTGGTCTCGCATAAAGAACGCAAGTTCAACCAATCCTGCCAAGTCAGGTTAAACGCGCGGTCAGTATCGGCAACGCCAGTTGCCAGAAGTTCACGCTCAATCTCATCGAGTTTACCAACGCCTCTGGCGAGACCTTCTGCATCCCGCACCACCCCCACATCATCCCACATCAAATCAAGCAAGTTTTCGCGAAGCCTGTTGATATCGCCAGCAGGTTTTTGAAATGGTTCGAGCGCCCGCGCAATTTCTGCCGTCAACATCGTTTCGTCGGGTGGGGAAAATTCCTGATGTTGTGCCACCCATTGCGGCATTACATCACCGGCAATGCCACCATAGACTGTAGAATTTGCAACCCCATTGCCACCCAGACGGTTAGCGCCATGCACGCCGCCAGCATCCTCACCAGCCACAAACAAGCCCGGCAATTCAGTGGCCGTATCAACCTTGCAGACAATACCGCCCATGAAATAATGCGCAGTTGGCACCACCTCGACAATTCCGCCCGCGAGGTCAAAGCCACAATCGCGGCACCGGTCCACCATGCCTTTGAATTTTTTCGCGACCGTCGCAGCACCTAGATGGCTCATTTGGATATACACCCCACCATTGGGGGTGGTGCGCCCAGCTTTCATTTCCGCATATATCGCCCGGCTGACAATATCGCGCGTTGCCCGCTCCAGCTTCGCATCATAGGTCGCCATAAACCGTTCCATATTGCCGTTCAGCAAATGCCCGCCAGCACCGCGCAAGCCTTCCTCCAGCACCGTACCGGTCATTCTGGTATCCGGCCCTGCGAGCAATCCGGTCGGGTGGAACTGTACCATTTCCATATCGCGCAAAGGCAGACCCGCCCGCAGCGCCATCGCCAAGCCATCCATACTCTTATCACCGGATGGCGTGTGGTAGCGATACATGGTGGGGCCGCCACCCGTTGCCATTAGCACAGCTTTCGCCTGGATGAATTTGAATGCACCGGTACGTATATCCAGCATCAACACGCCCGCAAGGGTTTTCCCATCGGCTGATTTAATCAACCCAAGCGCGCGATGTTCCTCAAGTTTTTCAACACCAGGGCGCGCCCAAACCTGCTCCATCAGGCGGCTGATGATTTCAATACCGGTTAAATCACCTTTGTGCACTGTGCGGTCGAAGGTTTGTCCGGCAAACGCCTTGCCGTGCAACGTTCCATCCGCATTACGGTCGAAAAAACAGCCGATCTCGTTTTCAAGTTCCCGCACGCGTTCAATGGCTTTCGTCACCAGTGTCCAGGCAAGTTCCTGGTCGGGCAGCCATTTGCCGCCCTCGATCGTATCCATAAAATGCCGCTCAATTGAATCACCCGGATTCAATGCGACATTATAGCCACCTTGCACCATGCGCGTGCAACCACATTTGCCGAGCAAGCCTTTGGTGGCGATTATAATCCGAAGTTTGGGGTTCGCTGCCTGTGCATGCAAGGCGGCAAACAGCCCGGCACCACCGGAGCCTAGAATTAAAATATCGGTTTGTTGCCGCTTAATATTCATGATCAAATCTCACAATACGCGAATCAAGAAAATCAAGGCAGCTATTGCTGCAATGCCTGTCGCTGCCGCCGCCAGCCATTTTTGTCCATCCAGCCAAGGCAATAGTTCGAGCACCAGTAATCGGGCGCCACCCAGCAAATGCACAACCAACAGAAACACCAATATAAACTCGGCAAGTTTCACCAGCGGCATTTGGGTTAGTTGTAAAAACCCGTCGAGACGACCGGCACTTTGTATTGCCAACCCCAACACCAAAAAATGCAGAGGCAAAAATACGACCAACCCAACGCCAGAGAGCCGATGAATCAACGCTGCATTCCACAGCATATTATAGCGGTAAGCGCGGCGGGATACACTCATGGCAGCACCACAGCTGCCACTGCGCGCAAGCCCAGCACCAACAACGCTACCCCCAGCGCCGATGCTGCAAATTCAGAAGCCCTAGATTTCAACCCCGCCCATTCGCGCAGAATATTTCCGACGCCAATAGAAGCATGAATTGATGCAAGCACCACAAAGAAACTGTAAAACAAACCCCAGGCTAAACTTGCCCGCGTGCGTGATAAAATCTCCGCAGCGGTTAGTTGGTGATTCATCGCATAATATATGACGATCAAATGTATGAAAATCATCGGCAGCATCACTGCCGCCGTGCCACGCTGCCACAAATACAGCCTTACGTTCACGGCTTAATCTCTCCTCGAATATATGCCTGGGTCGATAGTCGCTTCAGCCCCGCAATCGAACGTGTCGGGTTGAGCGATTGCGGGCAATGGACCTGGCACGATTGATGGGAATGGCAATTATGGCAGCCCCCATTGGCTGAAACAGCTTCTAGCCTGCCTTTATGGTCAGCGTCGCGCACATCGTTAATCAGGCTCCAGGCCCGGTTCAGCGCCGCTGGGCCTAAATAATCAGGGTTCCAACGAACCGTGTCGCATGCTGCATAACATATCCCGCAATTGATACATTCAATCGCGGCATCTGCCATAATTCTGGCCGGATCACTGGGCTTAATTGGCTCAATTTCATCGGCGCGGGTTTTACTGCCGGCAAATGTACCATGCGCCACCACCCATTTATCAAAGAACGGCCGCATATCGGCAGCTAGGTCCTTTATAATCGGCAGATTGGCGAGCGGTGCAATTTCCACCACTCCCTTTTGCGCGACCTTCGTAACATGGGTGCGGCAGGTCCAGCGCGGATGACCATTTACCATCATGGCACAGGACCCACACATACCCACCCGGCAGGCAAAGCGATAAGACAAGGTGGCATCTAAATTGCGCTGTACCCAGGTGACCACATCCAAAATAGTTTGGTTTGGAAGCTGCGGTACCTCATAGGTTTTAAATCCACCCTCGGCGCCGCCACGCCATAACGAGACCTGCAACGTATCCGCCACTTTAGACATTTTCCATTCCAGCGCGGCTGCATAAGGCCGCTTATGTTTACCGAATTCGGGATAAACAGATAGCAGACAGCATCATTCAAATAAAACGTATAAGATTGAATTTTAACCGCAATTTAATTGAAGCTAAGTTAAGTTCGGCGGCGGGCGCTCCGGCCAGACGCTGCGATAGCCGCCCCGCCAGCTTGCTCTGCCACAGTTTGCAAAACGCTGAGCAAGGTAGCGGTGAGCGTTGATTTCGGGTGGTCCTGAAGTTCAACCAACCCCAGTGTCCGGTAAACAGTCGGCCCCGGCAAGGTCAGGCGGCGTACCGGCGGCGAGCCTGCCGGTTCAATCAGCCGCATCGGCACAATGGAGACCCCTATGCCCGCGTGAACCATCCCGATGATGGCTTCCAGCGTATCGAGCATCATCGTCTCACGCACTTTCAGTTTCTGCTGCTTCAATTGCTTTTCAATCAATTGCCCCACCCAGGCATGGCGGGTGTAGCGAATGAAGGGATATTTTTCGAGCAAATCCTGAACCGGCAGAGCGGGCGCATCGATCGGTGCCACCAATACTAATGGTTCCCGCAAAAACGGTGACCATTTCAAACTGAACCCCTTCTCAAGCGGATCGCTCACCAAGGCGACATCCAGCAAATTGCGCCGTACCCGTTCCACTAACTCAGCCGAAAGCCCCATCGCCAGTTCCACGTGTAAGCCTGGATAGCGGTCGCGCAGCATCACCAGCACGCGCGGCGTCATTCCCGTAATTACGCTTGGCACAACGCCCAGTCGCAAATTGCCACGCAGATGTTCAGTCTGCGGTTCGCTGAACAACCGCTCATATTCTGCCACCACATTCAAGGCTTTTGGCACAAAGCTGCGCCCTTCATCGGTCAGGGTCGGCGGTCTCGTGCTGCGGTCAAATAAAGTTAAGCCCAGCTGCTCCTCAAGCGCCTGCATCTGGGCGGTGACCGCCGACTGCGTACGATAAACCGTGCGCGCCGCAGCAACAAATGAACCGGCGTTGGCAATCGCTAAAAAGGTTTTCAAATCCCGGATGGACAAGTTGGCTTATGATCCTTTTTTGCCTGCAATTCCGCGCCTTTATGCTGCGAGACTTAAAACCAGATCGCTAAATTGTAACTACTTTTTATGCCATCCTGACCGGTTACGAATTTTCAAACAGGAATTGTACAGGAGCGTAAAAAATAAGGGCAGCCAATGGTTATGCTGCCCTCATGGAAAGAAAGTTTACGGGTTCAAATGAAGAGACGCTACTGGCAGGCCAAGCATTCTTCATAGTCCGTGGATTTGGCGGCCAACGGTAAGGGGGCGGCGCCATCATTAGCTGCCACAGGAATGCCGGTAAACTCATCCGGGCGGACGGCCTTTTCCGAAACCGTGTCAGCCCGCTGGATGGACAGCGAACGGCAATAATACAGCGACTTGACGCCTTTTTTCCAGGCCTGGAAATGGATCTGGTGCAAATCGCGCTTACTCACATTCGCCGGCAGGAACACATTGATCGACTGGCTCTGGCAAATATACGGGGCACGGTCAGCGGCATGTTCAATAATCCAACGCTGGTCCAGCTCGAACGCGGTCTTATACACGTCCTTCTCATGCTGGGTCAGGAAGTCCAGATGCTGCACGCTGCCTTTGGTAGTGGTGATGGAAGACCACGTATCTTCATCATCCCGACCATATTTCGCGAGCAATTTTTGCAGCGGCCGGTTGCGAACCGAGAAGCTGCCAGACAAGGTTTTTTGCAAAAACACATTGGCAGCAATCGGCTCAATGCCCGGCGAGGTGTTGCCGGTGATGATGGAAATCGAAGCGGTCGGCGCGATTGCGATTTTATGTGAAAACCGCTCATCAATACCGTACTCAGCAGCATCCGGGCAGGCACCACGTTCGGCTGCTAGCTTCTTGGAAGCAGCATCGGCACCGGCGCGCACATGCTTGAACATTTTGGTGTTCCAGACTTTCGCCATCACACTTTCAAACGGGATATTCTGGTCTTGCAGGAAGGAGTGGAAACCCATCACACCCAGCCCAACCGAACGCTCACGCATCGCGGCATATTTGGCTTTTTCCATCGAATCCGGTGCTTTATCGATGAAGTCTTGCAGCACGTTATCGAGGAACAGCATCGCATCCTCGATGAATTGCTCATTCTTGTGCCACTCGAACCAATATTCGAGGTTGAGCGAGGATAAGCAGCATACAGCGGTGCGCTGCTTGCCATGCTGATCAATCCCGGTCGGCAGTGTGATCTCAGCGCACAGGTTAGAGGTTTTCACTTCCAGTCCGGCTAATTTGTGATGCTCCGGGCGGGCATTATTCACATGATCAGAGAAGATCAGATACGGCTCGCCGGTTTCAATACGCGCGGTAAGAATACGCACCCATAAAGCCCGCGCCGAAATGCTGCGCACATGCGAGCGATCTTTCGGCGAGGTCAGCATCCATTCAGAATCGGTCTCAACGGCACGCATAAATGCATCAGAGAGCAAAATACCATGATGCAGGTTAAGCGCCTTGCGGTTTGGGTCGCCGCCGGTCGGGCGACGAATTTCAATAAATTCTTCAATCTCAGGATGCCAGACCGGCAGATACACCGCCGCCGAGCCGCGCCGGAGCGAGCCTTGTGAAATCGCCAAAGTGAGTGAGTCCATCACGCGAATGAACGGCACCACACCAGAGGTTTTGCCATTTTGGCCAACCTTCTCACCAATGGAGCGCAGATTGCCCCAGTAAGATCCAATGCCGCCGCCTTTTGAGGCCAGCCAGACATTCTCATTCCACAAATCCACAATGCCCTGCAGACTATCCGAGGTCTCATTCAAGAAGCAGGAGATCGGCAGTCCGCGATCCGTACCACCGTTGGAGAGCACCGGGGTGGAGGGCATGAACCACATCTTGCTCATATAGTCGTAAATGCGCTGGGCGTGGCCCTGATTGTCGCCATAGTAAGACGCCACCCGGGCAAACAGATCCTGATAGCCTTCGCCTGGCAGCAAATACCGGTCATCCAGAGTCGCCCGGCCGAAATCCGTCAGCAGCGCATCGCGCGACCGATCGACCTGCACTTGGAAACGGCCAGGCATCTGGATGGTATCATCCAGCATCGCGGCTTCAGTGTTGGAAATCATGTTCATCGCCGACCTCGATTATTCATTTGGAGCTACACACTACATGTTGGGTGGATTATATCAATTGAATACTACATCCGGGATTAAGATTTTTTTCAGAGCGCGATTCCCAGCCCGATTCTGAACGGTCCGTCATTGCGCTGCAACATAGATGTTCATACTCCGTTCTTACTTGGTGCGACCGTCACCGGGTACAAGATGGTACGACTCCGGTGTTTTGCGGTTCCGGCAAGGCGCGTTATGCCAGTCCCTATGACCCAGACGCGCAGCTATACCCATCAGGAGATTTTACCAGTGATCCGTGGTGTGGCGCTGGCCATTCTCCTCTCGGCGCTCGATCAGACCATCGTGGTGCCGGCAGTACCGAAAATGGGTGCCGATTTGCTGGCGCAGGGGCATTTATCCTGGATTGTGGCCGCCTATCTGCTCACCGGCACGGCGGCGACACCCGTGATCGGCAAGCTTTCCGATATCTATGGGCGGCGGCAATTGCTACAGCCCGCCATTATTGTGTTCGTGGTCGCCTCGCTCGGCTGTGCGCTCGCGCAAAATCTGCCGGAAATGATCCTGCTGCGGGCCGTCCAGGGGATTGGCGGGGCAGGGCTGATCACCATCGCGCAGACGGCGATTGCCGATGTGGTACCGCCGCGTGAGCGTGGGCGTTACCAGATATACATGAGCGGTATGTGGGGCATCGCCAGCATTGCCGGCCCAATCGCGGGCGGGGCGCTGACCGATCTGCTGTCCTGGCGGGCGATTTTCTGGATCAACCTGCCGCTTGGCATCATCGCCTATATCAGTGCCGGCCGGGCGCTGAGGGTTTTGCCGCCACACGCGCCCGGTGCGGTGAAAATCGATTACCTGGGCGCAACCCTGCTGATGGCGAGCATTACGGCCTGGCTGGTGCTGTGCGCTTCCGGCGGGCACGATTTTGCGTGGGACTCGTCGCTGACAGCTGGCTTGGCAATTTCCGGCCTGGTGCTGACCGCGCTGACCATCTGGCAGGAGACCCGCGCTCCCACGCCCATGCTGCCTTTGCATATATTCGGCGATAAAATCGTCCTGGGTGGGCTGGTTTTGTCCTTTACTAATTCGCTCTGCACCTTTGGCGGCACGTTTCTGTTACCTTTGTTCTTTCAATATCAGCGCGGCACCAGCGCCGCCGTTTCCGGGCTACTCACCACGCCATTTCTATTGGCTTTTGTCGTGATGTCCTATGCGGGTGGCCATGTGGCACGCTGGCTAGGCCGCACCAAGCCGACCATTTTGGTGGCGCTGACCACTTGCCTGCTAGCGCTCATGCTGCTGGCCAGCATGGGGCGGACAACGCCCGTCGCGCTGTGCGTATTGTACATGGTGCTACTCGGCGGCGGCATTGGGCTGGTGCAGCCGAACATCACAGTGGCCATTCAGAACGCCGCCGCCCGGCCTGATGTTGGCATTGCCACTGGCTGTATGCTGCTATTCCGCGCCATCGGCGGCTCAGCTGGCGTAACCTTAGCGGGCACCATGCTGCTGGCCCATGGGTTTCACGCTGCCTTCGGTGCCTGTGCGGGTGCTGCCTTATTGTCGGTGCTCATCGGGCTGGCGATGCGGGACATGTCGCTCCGCTCAACCCATTAAGGCTCGGCCATCGCGCAATATGGCATTCGCGGCGGCAGTAATCCCGGCCGCGTCGTGCAGCACCAGCCCAGGCAGCAGCCGGTCCGCACCGTGCCCGGCTTTTTTGCCGGATATAATAACTTGCTTTGCCACTTGGCCGGCGCGTGGCCATAGCGGCAACAGGGTGATACCGCCGCATTTGGCGGCCCGCAGACAGGCGGCAGCTTCGCTCAACGACGCTGCGGGTAAAATCAGCGTCATCGTACCGCCAGCCCGCAGGCACTTACTTAAATTTCCAATCCACGACGCCAGCAGACCCGGCATACGATGATGCGCCAGCGCCCGCTTCGCATCGGGCGACGGTGTTGCATGCGGGTCAAACCAAGGCGGGTTTGCCATCACATGATGAAACGCCTGCCCGAACGGCGGTGCGGCGGCATCGGCCGTAATGCACGAAAGCCTATCCAAACCATTGATTTTAAAATTTTCGTTTGCCAATGCGGCCAACCCCGCAGCGATTTCAACGCCGACACCGCCAATTCCCGGCACACGCTGTGCCAAACATAGTAACGCCGCACCAGCCCCGGTACCGGCTTCCAAAACCAGCTCGCCAGACCGTGCCGGCACCGATGCGGCCAATAGCACCGGCTCAAACCCGCTACGGTGCCCAGTCACAAACTGCCGGTAACGCAATTTCCCACCCAGCAATGTGCCTTCCGTGATGTCGCTCACAGCTCACCGGCTTCCTGCAATACCCGCCGGGCGCGGCTGGCCTGGTCGCTGGGCACCATCACCCGGCGTTGGATCGCCCCGGCGCTACCTTCCAGCACTGCCATGTTGGCATCGTACAGCACCGGCTCCAGCCCGGCATCGCGCAGCAGTGCCATTAAAAAACTCAAGCGAACAGGTTCGTTTGACGCGATCACCATTTCCATATCCCTACCTCCGCCTTGACCCCGTTTCGCCCGGACCGATATGGTGGCAAGACTGGGGCGAATAGCAAGCTGGGATATAAGTTTGGACGGTACGACACCTTTGACGATGGATGCGCTGGCCCGCCTGACCGGAAGTTTGGACGCGGATTTGCAGGCGACCAACCAAGCCATCGTGGCGCGGATGAATTCGCCGGTTGCGCTTATCCCGCAACTGGCCGCCCATCTGGTTGCTGCCGGCGGCAAGCGTCTGCGGCCCTTGCTTACACTCGCTTCGGCCCGACTCTGCGGCTACCAGGGCGAGCGTCATGTGGGCCTGGCTGCTTGCGTGGAATTTATCCATACGGCGACGCTTCTGCATGATGACGTGGTTGATGAAAGTGTGCTGCGGCGCGGTCTTGCAAGTGCCAATGCGGTATTCGGTAATAAGGCTTCGGTCCTGGTAGGCGATTTCCTGTTCGCCCGAGCTTTTCAACTAATGGTGGCTGACGGCTCATTGGAGGTGCTGCGTATCCTCTCCAATGCGGCTGCCACCATTGCCGAGGGCGAAGTGTTGCAGCTTAGCACCCAGAACGACATCGCCACCACCGAGGACCAGTATTTTGATGTGATCCGGGGCAAAACCGCTGCCTTGTTTGCCGCCGCTTGCGAGGTTGGTGCCGTGATCGCCAACCGTCCGGCCGCCGAATGTGAAGCCTTGGCACGTTTTGGGATGGATCTCGGCATGGCGTTCCAACTTGTCGATGACGCGCTCGATTATAGTGCCAATGTCGATGAGCTTGGCAAAACCATCGGCGATGATTTTCGCGAAGGCAAAATAACGTATCCGGTGTTGCTCGCGATTGCTGAAGCCGATGCAAACGCCAAGGCTTTTTGGCAACGCACAATCGGCGCTGGTGAGCAGACCGATGATGACCTTGCCATTGCTCTGGCGATCATCAATCAGCGTAACGCAATCGGCCGTACCATTGCGCGGGCCCAATCATTCGCGGAATCTGCCTGCGCCGCTCTGGAGATTTTTCCGCTCTCCCCGATCCGGGAGAACCTGCAGGACGTGGCGCGCTACACCACAGCCCGGCGATCCTAAAAAACCTCAGCCATGTACAAAGGCGATTTGTACGTCGCCCAACGTGATGCCAAGCTTGCTGATGGTGGTGTGGTTGAGAACCACACCCGGGCTTTGGCGGAACATCCAATCACTGACTGAGACCGTATGTGTGCTGTCGCCCACATGCAACATGGTTTGGTAGGTCATGTGGAAGGCATTGCCATCCTGCTCGCCAACCGCTGTGCCGATCACGTCGCCCGCGGTGCCTTCCCATGTATTGGGTCCGGTTTTGTGGAAATGCCATGTCCGGCTGGTGGGCTGACCATTGGCCCCGCCGACATACGTGAAATGCTCCCGCAATGTCATGGTGGTGCCGTCCCAACTGCCGTTGCAATCCACGGTGAATTGGTTGCGGACATTGCCGAACCGGTCGACGAATATGCCGTAAGCAACCGAATGGCCGGGGAAGTAATCATCTAGCGCCATGGTGGGCGAACCGCTGGCGAAATCCTTGGGTTGCATCGTGGTGCAGGCACTCAAACCCATAACTGCGGCGGCCACGGCGCCAATACGAAATCCATGCATTGAAAAATCCTTATATATGATTCGTTGGAATATCGATCCAGCTTAGATGACCGCCCTTGCCAGCACCAGTGTCCAAAAATACCACGGTTCCGCCTTGCGCCCCGTGTACGATATGGGGTCGGTGGTCGGTACTACGACGGTCATGCCCGCAATAGACAGTCACATTCGCGGGAACGCGGTTCACCCAACTAATTAAACGTTCAGGTCTGCCGCTGCCGGTAACCCGGCCGGTGGTCTGCCCGTACAAGGCCCGCGCCAGCAATGCATCCGCACGGCCTTCAGGGAAGGGGGGCGGAGCCTGTGTAAGCATGGCCGGATGAAACCCACCGTGAACAAAGAACAAATCATGATAATTCACCCAGGCGGGCGCGCGCATAATTTCATATTGTGCGCGTGCGGCTAAGTCGGGCGACAATTCGTCTAATGTGCGGTGCAGATAAGCGGGCTTGAAAACCTGATCACCGCGCAAAGCCCGCGCCAGCTTGAAATCGTGATTCCCTAGCAGAAACAGCCCGCGCCGCTCATCAACCAAACGAAACATAATCTCAAGCGCACCTGGCGTGTCGGGTCCGTCATCCACCAGGTCGCCAAGCTGGATCACGAACAGATCAGTGTCCGCGGCAATCGAAAAAGCTTTGGAATCGCCATGCACATCACCAACAATTCGGATGCCCCGCCCAGCCGGGATCATGCCGGCACTTTGGCCTGGCGCTGAAGAATTTCAGCCCGCAGGCGGTGCTGCTCACGTTCACCCAACGGAAAGCCACGCAGGATCAGCGCACAGATTAATTTCAACAAACTCGGCACGCCACAATACATGATCAGTAGGGCGGTCTTTTGTAAGGGACCATTGGCGCCATGAGTGGTAAAGCCGACCAATTGCAGAATGGGAAACGCAATGCCAACGGCCAGCGCATTGCCGGCTTTCTGGGCCATGGTTGAGGCCGCAAAGAACAAACCAGCGCGCCGTTCGCCACTGCGCAGCTCATCTAAATCCACCACATCGGCTTGGATCGCGGGGGGGATGGTGAAATCAGCGCCCAAACCAGAACCGGTAAACACACTGATCAGGCCAAAAAACCAGATGCCCACATGCGGCACCAACGGCACAAAGGAAAATGCAAAAGCCGTGACAAGCAGAGAGACAATCCAGGCACGGTGTTTGCCTAAATGAACCGCGAGCCACAGCCAAAACGGCACTGAGACGACACCGGATGCAAAATAGACCAGCAATAAAGGCCCCTGTGCGCCCGGGTCGTTCAAAAACTGCGCGCAAATCATCAGGAACAGCACAGCTGGCAGACCATTGGCGAGGCCATTGATCAACCAGGCGATGATTAATTTGCGAAACGGCACGTTGGCTGCGGCCACTTTCAACGCAGTAGCCAGCCCGACTGGCTTGTCCGTTTGGGTGGGCAGCGGGTCTGGCACCAGCAAGAGTGCCGCAAGAATAAATGGCGTGGCCAACGTGATCGTTAAAATCACCAGCAAATGCGCTTCGCCGGCTGCATCGGTGATGCCAAGCACCACCGGCGCAATGGCTGAGATAAGAATACCGATAATGGTACCGCCTTCGCGGAAGCTGGTGATGCGTTGGCGTTCCTTATAATCATCGGAGAGCTCTGCCCCCCAAGCCCAATAGGGCAGGGAGATCATGGTCCAGCCCCAGGTGACGAGCGCGTTAAACACAAATAGCCACACCGCGCCTGCATGGTCTGGCGGGAAGAACAAACCCACGGCGCCGACCACTGCGACTGGAATGGCAACCGCAATAAACGGCTTGCGGCGGCCAAAGCGCGAGCGGCTCATGTCTGATAACCGCCCCACCGTCGGGTCAAACACTGCATCCATGACGCGCACCAGGGTCAACACAAACCCCACTGTGGCGAGATCCATACCCATGGGACCAGCCCAGAAGTTAGGCAGAATCACCAATAATGGCAGCCCCAGCATACCAAGCGGCATGGCTGGGGCGGCGTAGGTTAAGATCGTCTGCAAACGAAGTCTGGCCGGCGCGTTCTTTGAATTCATGTCCACCACGCGCTCTCCAGAAATCCTTGGTCGTGCTTGAAATAGGTTAGGCGCGTTGGATGACAACCTGACCCACGTCAGTCCAACCAACCTCGAACCCAACCTCACAATAGCTGAGATAAAATTCCCAAAGCCGCTTGAACCGGTCGTCATATTGCGAGGATAAATTGGTTATTTTGCTCCAGACCGATTGGAACTGCTCCTGCCAGCGACTAAGCGTTTCGGCGTAATCGCGGCCAAACCAGAATGTTTCGTTCAGATGCAGACCTGCGCTGGCAATTTCCTCACGCAGCCGAGACGGCGAGGGCAGCATGCCGCCCGGGAATACATAGCGCTGAATAAAGTCGGCAGTCTTGCGGTAATCGGCAAAAAACCGATCAGCCAGCGTAATCACCTGAATGCCAGCCTTGCCACCCGGCGCCAAACGGTTGCGTACGGTCTGGAAATAGACAGGCCAATATTCCTCGCCCACCGCCTCAAACATTTCAATCGACGCAATCCGGTCAAACTGCCCTTTGGTGTCACGGTAATCCTCAAGCTTTAAGGTTACCTTGTCCGACAGTCCTGCCGTCTTCATCCGTTCCTGCGCATAAGCGAGCTGTTCCTTCGATAGCGTGATGCCGGTGACTGTTGCGCCAAATTCTGATGCTGCCACTTCCGCGAAACCGCCCCAGCCACAACCAATTTCGAGCACCGTCATGCCGGGCTTCAAATCAATCGAGCGGCATAGGCGGCGGTATTTTTCCAACTGCGCCGTGCGCAAATCATTGTTGCCGTCGGCAAACAAAGCTGCTGAATAAGTCATCGAACCATCAAGCCATTCGGCGTAGAAGTCGTTACCAAGATCATAATGGTCGGCGATATTCTTGCGCGAGCCTTTACGTGTGTTGGGCCGCAGCCGGTGCATTAGCCAGGAGGCTGCCCGCGCCCATTTTTTGCCGCGCAACATAGCATCAAACGCCTGTTCGTTTGCAGTGCCCAGTCGCAACACATCAGTCACGTTCGGGCTGCGCCACATATCTTCAAGGTAAGCCTCACAAAAGCCAAGGCACCCACCGAAGGCGAGCTTGGTAATCATCTTGGGGTTTAAAATTTCTAACGTTGCCGTCGGCCCCGGTTCAACGCCTTCAAAATGATGTACCGAGCCATCAGGGAGTACCAAATTTAACTTACCCGCGCGCATCAATCGCGCAAATTGCAGGGCCAGTTGCAAGCGCCGGTCGCGTGGCTTGGACTTAGGAAAATTCATCATCTCATTGGCTGTCGTGGTCTCAGTCATTCCCGCTCTCCGGCGATAACAGTTTCGTGATTTATTAGTGGTACGCTGTGAAATTTCGCACCGCGCAGAAAAATCTTTAGCGCTTGCCAATGAATTGCAAACATCACTTTCATTGGCGCAAGCGGCATTTCGGCGGCTAAACGCAGGATTGACGCATCTGTGAACGGACGCGGCTTTAAAACCATGGTGGCGGTCATCCGTTTTGCCTCAGCGGTGCCGTACTGAATCGATACTGCGAGCTTTTCGCCCGGCGGTGTCAACGCGAATCGGTAGCCGCCCTGCATGTCAAAAAAAGGTGATACATACATTAACTTCGGTGCACTTTGGCGGATCAGCCCGTCACCATGCACGGGCAACAGATAACCAATCTGCCCCCCAAACGTATTTTTAACCTGATGCAGCACCGCCCCCAGTTGGCCTTGGGCATTATAGCAATAGTAAAAACTTATCGGGTTGAAGGCGTAACCAAGCAGGCGGGGCATGGTTACAAACACTATGCGGGCGCCAAATTCGCGAAAGCCTTGCTGCGCCAGCGCATCTTCAGCGAAGGCGCGCAGCGACCGGCCATCACGAAACCCGTGATCTTTATCATGAATCGCAATCAACCCGGCTTTGTTATGGGCAAATAGCCGTGAGTTGCGCGCCACCTCATCAATGCGGTCGAGATCAACGGCCAACATCCATATCCGGTAGTCAAACTTATGGCGGAACGGTGTGTGGCGAATATGCCCGACCCGTCCAGCGTACAAGGTTGCGGGGCCGGTCAGGATGTCTGCCAAGGTGCCTGCACCCCCAGCGCGTTGGCAATCCGCACCGCCGAGGCGATACCATCCTCATGAAAACCCCAGCACGTCCAGGCGCCGGCGAACCAGAGCCGGTCGCGGCCCTGGATTTCGTGCAAATCCTCCTGCGCCTGCATGGCGGCGGCGTTGAATTGCGGGTGCCGGTAGGTTTTGCGCATCAGCACTTTGGCCGGATCAATCGGGATCACCGGGTTTAAACTCACCAGCAAGGGCAGGCGGGTTTGCATCCCTTGCAGCAGGTTCATCCAATAGGTCAGGCACACCGCCTGGGTCTGGTCGGCACGCCCCTGGCTGATGTAATTCCACGATGACCAGGCGAGCTTTCGGCGCGGCATCAGGCTGGTATCCTGGTGCAAAACCGCCTCGTTAGGCTGAAATTTCACCGCATCCAGAACCTCAAATTCACGTGCGGTCGGCTGATCAATCATCGCCAGCGTGGCATCAGCGTGGCTGGCGAACACCACTTGGTCAAAAACGCGACTCTCGGTTGCGCTGATGACCACCACACCATCGGTGGATCGGCTGACTTTCTTAACAGCATCCCCCAATTTTACATTCTGCAAATCCTGCAAAACGCGCTTCACATAAACTTTCGAGCCACCCGTCACGGTCCGCCATTGCGGCCGGTCGTTAATTTTGAGTAGCCCATGATTGACAAAAAACCGAATAAAGCTGCGCGCCGGAAATGCCTTCATGCCTTCAACGGATGAAGACCAAATAGCAGCCCCCATCGGCAGCACGTAATCCTCAGTAAAGGCATCACTATATTTGTTTGCGATCAGATAATCACCCAGGCTTTGGGTTGACTCTGTTTTTAATAGTTCCGGGGCTTGGCGATTAAAACGGAGAATATCCAGAACCAGCCGCCAGAAACGTGGTTTTAACACATTGCTCGGCTGCGCGAATAATTGCTTAAGCTCACCCCCGGCATATTCAAACGTCGCGTTATGTTTGGAAACACCGAAGGACATGTTGCTGTCATGCGCAGCAATTCCCAGTTCTTTGAAGAAGCCCACCAGGTTTGGATAATTGATGTTGTTGAACACGATGAAACCGGTATCCACCGGCACCGCAGTGCCATCCAATGTCACCAACTGCGTATCGGCGTGGCCACCGGCACGCGGCTCAGCCTCATACAACGTCACATCGAATTTTTGCCGCAACAACCAAGCGGCAGATAGGCCGGAAATGCCGGCGCCAATAACGGCAAGTTTAGGCTTCGTCTGTGACATTCTTATTTGATCCAGAAATCTGCTTGTAAGCCGCGAGGGCCCGTTCTCGACCTTCGCTTAACGCAATTATTGGCCGGGGATAGGTCTTGCCCAGGGCGATGCGCGCCTTTGTGAGCTCACTTTCCGGTGCGTCCCACGGGGCATGAATATATTTCGCAGGCAAATTGGCTATTTCGGGCACATATCGGCGCACGTAAGCACCGTCGGCATCAAATTTCAGCCCTTGCAGCACCGGATTGAAAATCCGGAAATACGGCGCGGCGTCGGCACCACAACCGGCTACCCATTGCCACGAGGCTGCATTGGCGGCGAGGTCGGCATCCACCAGCGTATCCCAGAACCAAGCCTCGCCGGCTTGCCAGGGGATTAGCAGGTGCTTGACCAGAAACGATGCGGTGATCATGCGGACGCGATTATGCATCCAGCCGGTCTGCCATAATTCGCGCATACCGGCATCCACAATCGGCACACCGGTCTGACCACGCTGCCAAGCCGCCAGAGCCGCCTGATTATCGGCCCAGGGGAAACGCGTGAATTCCGGGCGGATGGGCTGGCTGGGTAAATCCGGGTGATGCCACAGCAGATAGATTGAGAATTCCCGCCAGAGAAGTTCCTTTAAATAATGCTCAGAGCCTTTGCCCTCAAACTTTGCCGCTTGCAGCCATACGTCACGCGGTGAAATTTCACCGAAATGCAGATGCGGCGAGAGACGCGAGGTACCGGGTTTAGCAGGCACGTTCCGCTCGTCGTCATATCCATGCACCGCATTTTGCAGAAACCTCGCCAGCAGCGCTGCCGCACCGGCTTCGCCCGGCTGCCATGCAGCGTCCAACCCGCCCGCCCAATTAGGCTTGGTGGGCAGCAATTTCCAAGCTGCAAGCGCATCACCGGCAATCCCAGCAACACCTGCAATCATGCGGGGCACCGGCAAAATATGTTCGGCAACCCCCGCCTCAAAGCAGGCGCGCGAGAACGGCGTGTAAACCCCGTAAACGCCGCCGGTTTTGTTTTTAATCCGCTCGGGCGCAAACAACGTGGTCGAGAGATGCCGCTTATACTCAATCCCAGCCGCCGTCAGCGCCGCAGCAATATCCTTGTCCATCGCCCGCATATGCGGTTCATAGGCGCGGGCCACATGCACAAAATCGGCACCGATTTGGCGGGCCAGAGCAGGGATGATCGCGCGCGCATCGCCTTTGCGCAGCACCAAAGGCGCGCCTAATTGGGCTAGGTCCTTGCCAAGCGAGGCGAGCGAATGATGCAGCCACCAGCGGCTGGCACCACCCATTTTGGCCGCACCAGCCGCTTCATCATCCAAAACATAAACCGGCAGTATTTTATCCGCCGTCGCCAAAGCTGCATGCAGCGGCGGGTTATCTTTCAGCCTCAGGTCGTTGCGAAACCAAAGTAATGCGGTTGTCATGCAACCTCTGCCATACGGCCCAACTGCCCAAGGGCAAAGCTGAACAACTGGTCCTGGCCCAACAGAAACACCCGCAGGCCACGCGGGAATAATTTGGCAATCGCCGGATCCCGCACATCCAGCCCGCCGGTAAAACTGCCAAAAGCAGGCAGAATGAGCCGGGCTGCATCCGCTACAAAACAAGCCCGGCTGACCCGCTTGGCTTTGGTTTCGATGCTCGCCTTGGGGTGAAAATGCCCGGAAATTTCAATGTCGCGTGGCCCCAGCCGGTCTTGCGCCTGATGCCTGAAAATGAACGGCCCCTCGCGATATTCCGCCGCGGTCTCGCCGGTTAGCCCGCTCGGCACCGGGTCATGATTACCGGTAATCCAGATAAAATGCGCCTCCCGCGTCATGGCAGCCAGTTTCACTTGGTCAGCTTCGCTTAACCGCGCCGCGCCGTCACGATCGTGGAAGCTATCTCCCAGCGCAATCACCTTTGCCGGCCGGTAGCGGCGGATCAAGCGGTTTAGCTTCTCCAGGGTGGCGCGCGTGTCAAACGGCGGCACCAAATGGCCGCGCAGGGCCGCCGCACTGGATTTTTCCAAATGCAGGTCGGCCACAATCAATATCCGCCGGGCCGGCCAGAAGGCAGCGCCAGCGGGGTCAAGCATTAAACGTTCATTGCGGAAATGCAGTGGTGCAGCAGTCATGACTCCCTCAAGAGCACAGCTTGCCCCGCGGCGCTATGGCTCAAATTTACGCGATCATAGACTGACGCCGATTTCCCCCCAATACGCCGGGACGCAAGAGGGGTAGTAACTTAAAGTGGTATACTTAGTTGACCAATTCCTATTGGTTGTACAAAGTTTCGAGTGTGACAACCCGTATCGACATCCTCGCGCCCGCGACCATCACGCTGTTAGGGAGTCTGGCTAATGCCGTGGATTCCGCGCCGTTCAGCCTGTCGGATCAAAGCGGCGGGATTATTACTGTAACCCTGTTTGCTGGGAATAAGGC
Organism: Acidocella sp. 20-57-95; assembly: GCA_002255575.1. GTDB lineage: Bacteria > Pseudomonadota > Alphaproteobacteria > Acetobacterales > Acetobacteraceae > Acidocella. The sequence continues at coordinate 93,105 of NCAT01000003.1, read as the reverse complement.
GGCGCTGCTGTCTGCCAGTTCGGCCGCCGGCGCCACCATCAGCAGTTCAGCCGGGCAGTTGAGCATCACGGGCAATCTTGCGCAGGTGAATGCTGCGCTTTCCAGCCTGATGCTGACAGATACCGGGCCAGACACACTGGCCATTTCGGTGGCCGACCAAGCCGGTTTAACAGCCGCCACCAATATTGCCGTCAATGTTATCTCAACCGCGGGTCCGGCCTTTGTCGCACCACCGGCGCGCCTGACAATTTCGTCCTATCAGCCAACATTATTAGCGGGGCTTGTGCTCGCTGATCCGGCGGCCGCGGCATTGGCCACAGCGGGGTGCGGCACCAGCGAGACCATGCAAGTCTCGCTCAGTGCTGCCTCCGGTATCTTGTTGCTACCGGGCTTAACGCCGCTCAGCGGAATTGCGGCCACGGGTGTTGGCAGCAATTCAGTTCTCCTCACCTTCACGGCGGATCAACTCGGGGCTGTAAACACGCTGCTGGCGGGGCTCGAATGGGCGGGTCCGGCAGCTATATCGGGCCTCGCTTACGCGGCGCGGGATGTTGCCGGCCCCCTCGGTGCCACCATCACGTCGGGTAATATCACGCTTGATATTTTGGGCACCCAAGGCCCAACAGCGACGGTCACATCGGGTGCGGATACCGCCATTCTGGGGGTCAGCAGCCTTAGCGCGGGCAGCACACTCTTAGTCAGTCAGATCACCAGCGATGTCGGTGGTATTGGCGGTACCGGTGCGGTCATCATCCAGCCAGATGCCGCCTTGCAAGTGCCCTACAACCAACTCTCACTTGGCGGCACCAGCTATGATTTTGGGACGCTGGCAGCGGGCGGGCTTACCGAAGCCGGAAATTTAATGATCGCCGGTCAGGCGCTGATCTCTGGTGCGGTCGCTTTGGCGGCAAATGCGCTGCTGAATGTCGATGGCAGCTTTATCGCGGGGGGAGGGATCACCAGCGATCTGGTCCCCGTGCTGTCGCTGGCATCTGGCGCAATGATAACCGACAGCGGCGAACTCGTCGCGGGTAATTTCAGCTATTCTGGTCTTATCAACGGTCCCGGCACCATTCTCGCGGGCACTGGCGATACGCTGGTCATCGCGGCGGGCGCGGTGGTGGGCAGCAGCTTACAAGTTGCAGCGGGTGGGGTGTTGGAACTCGGCCCCCTCGACCCGCTTTACGGCCTCTTCAATGCCACGGCGTTGAGCGTGGCCAGCAACGTCACCATCAGTTTTGGTGCGGATAGCGGTGCGACCCCCATCAATGGGCAATTTGCCGATACGCTGAACCAGTCCGGTGGTGTGATCGTATTGAACAGTCCACAAGACTTTGCGGGCAGCATCGCCAATTTTGCCCCCGGTGACCGGCTGGTCTTTCCTGGCCTTTCTGGTCTCACATTGCTCAATATCACTGCTAATCATTTTGAAGTCGCGGGCACGGATAGCGGCGGCGTGACGCAATACTACACCATCGCTGCTGCCATTCCCTCAGGCATGTCGCTGTTTGTGAGCAGTGACGCAGCTGGCAATGGTGAGGTTAGTTTACGGGACGTCACCGCCGATATTTTCCTCGGCGGCAGCACCGCGGCGCTCGCCGGCATAACCGCCATGCCAGGCATCGCCCAGCCGGTGCAGGGGCTAGATGTGTTGCTGCGCAGTTGGACCGGCCAGACGCTCAGCCTTACCTTAAGCGTGGCGCATGGGCAGCTCAGTTTACCAGGCGGCCCGCAAGCAGCCTCACTCACGATTAATGCCGCCAGCCCGACCGTACTCAATACCGACCTCGCCAGTTTGCTCTACACCGCCAGCACTATGGCCAGCTTCGATGCGCTGAGCATCAGCAGCAATAGTGCGTTGTTGAGTGGTGCGAGCCAAAACGTGCCAATTACATTGAGCAATGTCGCGGGTACGTTAGCGAATAATTTTGGCGATGCCGGGCAGGCATCGGTTTTCACCGGCAATCAGTTGAACCCGCTACAAGGTCAGGCGGCTCCAGGCGAAATCATCGTGACCGGCAGCCAGACATTTAATGATGCCCTGATCGTTAACGGCCTGTCTGGCACCGCCTTGCTGGTGAATGGCGGCGGGACCGCCATATTCGATCACGGCGCCAATGTCGCTTTGGGTGCAAGCGCGATCATCGGTAACAGCGGCAGCAGCGGGACGCTGGATATGCTGAGCCCGCAATTTTCAATGTCGGGCGATTTGAACATCACGAACGGCAGTTTAAATGATCTCGGGGCGATTACCACGACTGGCAGCGTGCAGTTGGGCAGTGCCAACGCGGCCATCATGGGCAGCCTGACGGCCAGCGCCGTACGCATCAGCAGTGCTGGTATCATGGTCCTGGAAAAAACTGCGCAGGCTTCGCTGGGTAGCCTGAACAATACCGGCATATTCAATATGTTCGACACCGCAACGGCGACCGTGGTGAGCCTCCTCGATGGTGGTACAGTGGCAATCGGCGGCACGGCGGATCTGAACGTGACCGGAACAATGATTGAAGCCGGTGCGGTTATCATCGGACCCGATGCCCAGCTCAACGCTGCGGCCTTTAGCCAAACATCGGGCGCGCTATCACTCGCCGGAACACTGATGGTTACGGCATCGTTGCTGGCGAGCAATACGCTTGATCTTGCCGGTGGAACGCTAATCACGCCCTCCCTAACGCTAACATCCGCGGCGCTGTTAACGGGTGCAGGCCTTGTTGGTGGTGCCGGTACACTTGGCAGCATCACTGTCAGCGGCGGTGAAATTCTCGCCAGCGGCGTGCTCGCGCTCGATGCCGATATCAGCCTTTCCAACAATGCCGGGATTCTCATTGGCACGTCCGCGGCACTTGACCTTGCGCATGCTGTCTCTGGCGGCAGCATCGCTTTTACCGGTGGCAGTGCCGAACTTACCATTAATGATGTCGCCTATTTCCAAACACCCATTACTAACATGCTGGACCATGACGCGATCGACCTGATCGGCGTGGCACCGTCTTTGGTCAGCTATGCGGGCGGTACCATAATAGCGGGTACGCTTGGCAGTTTCGCCCTCAGCGTGGCGGCGGCACAGCCTGCCGTTCAACTTATCTCTGACGGCCATGGTGGCACGCTCATTACCCTGGGTGGCGATATGCCGTGCTTTGCCCGTGGCACCAGGCTGCTCACGCCAAACGGCTACAAGCCGGTCGAAGCTTTCTCACCGCGCGATCCCATTATTACGCTGGAAGGCGCCAAGCGCCCGGTGCGCTGGATTGGCCGGCGCACGCTCGACCTGAGCAGTCACCAACATGCTTTGCCGGTACAATTTGCCGCCGGGTCCATCGCCCCTGGTATTCCGGCGCGCCCTGTTATCCTCTCGCCCTTGCATGCGGTGTTCCTGGAGGGCGTATTGGTGCCCGCCTGCCATCTGGTAAATGGCGCCACCATCACCGTGCAAAAAACTGCCGCCGTGACCTATTACCACCTCGAACTCGACCGCCACGATATTTTGCTGGCCGAAGGTATGGCCGCTGAGAGCTACCTTGATACCGGTAATCGTGGGCAGCTATATCATGAGGTTGGTAAGCGCGGCACCGCCCGCACGCCCTGTGCTGCGTTGGTCACCTCCGGTCCGGTACTGGCCCGCATTCGCCGCAAGCTGCACCAACGTGCGTTGCAAGCGGGTTATACACTTACTTATGAAAGCGGGTTACGCGGGGTTTGGGGACCAAATTCCGTTATGCCGCGCCATAGCCAGCGCGGCCAACGGCGCGTGACCTTCAAACTTCCCGGCACTTTTGAGCATTTAGGACTTGCCGCCCGTGCCGCCACGCCAGCCGATACCGACCCCGATTCCGAAGATCGCCGCCAATTGGGCATCTGCCTCGCCGGCCTGCCGGATGGGGCAAAGTTGGGTCTTGGCTGGTACCCGCGCGCGGCGGGCGATGCAGGTATCTGGATGGGCGGGGCAGGGGCGTTGCATTTGGGCGTCACCCCACCCAGAACACTAACCCTGGCAATTGCCGCGATTATTCAATCCTGGGTCCCGCCCAGCCCGCGCCCAACCCATTGACTTGGCGCCCCCAGCCTCATAATCACCCAGTCTCGTTGCCGGGAACGTGGACAGGCGGTGGTCGCCTGCGCCCGCTCTTTTTGTTTTTTCTGAAAACAGGGAGGGACTACTGGCGGAATTTTAACAAGAAAGGGTATGCGCCATGACCAAGCGCACTGAGAGTAAGTATAAAATCAACCGCCGGTTGGGCGTCAACCTGTGGGGCCGCGCCAAGTCGCCGGTCAATAAGCGCGAATATGGCCCCGGCCAGCATGGCCAACGCCGCAAGAAGCCGTCTGACTACGGCGTGCAGCTTATGGCGAAGCAGAAGCTGAAGGGCTATTACGGCAATATTTCCGAAAAATCCTTCTATAAATACTATGAAGAAGCTGTGCGCCGGAAGGGTGACACGTCGGAAAACCTCATCGAGATTTTGGAACGCCGCCTGGATGCCGTGATTTATCGCATGAAGTTTGCGGTCACCCCATTCGCTGCGCGTCAGTTCGTCAGCCATGGCCATGTGATGGTCAATGGCCAGAAGGTGAATATCCCCTCCTTCATGGTGAAGGATAATGATGTCATCGAAGTTCGTGAAAAATCCAAGCAGATTGCCGCCGTTCTGGACGCTGCCCAGAGCACCGAGCGCGATTTGCCGGAATATGTGGAAGTTGATCACCGCGCCATGAAGGGCAAGTTCCTGCGCGCGCCGAAGCTCGCTGATGTGCCGTACCCGGTACAGATGGACCCAAACTTGGTGGTGGAATTCTACTCACGTTAATGAACGTTACGTGACCGGCATCAGCCGGTTACAAAAACGGCGCATTCTGTCCTCCTCGATTGGAGGATTAGATGCGCCGTTTTGTTTTGCTAATGTTACTCTCGACCGCTCTGCTGCCCGGCCTCAGTTTGGCCCAATCAGCACCAAACCCACCGCCGGCCATGCAAGGCCCAGGCGACATGCCACCTGGCCCACCACCACCTGATGCGCCACCCGGTTCACCTGGTCACGGCCCAGGCGGCTGGAATCATGGCAAAATGGAGCAAAAGATGCATGACCGCTTCAATGCGGCCAACACCACCCATGATGGCCACCTAACGCTGGCGCAGGCCAAAGCTGCCAATTTGCGGCCAGTGGTTGACCATTTTGCCGAGATCGACACGGCCAACCGGGGCTACGTGACATTCAACCAGGTTGAAGCCTGGCATATGGAAGAAATGGCAAAGCATTTGGAAAAACGCGCCGCTGCGCTGCGTGCCCAGGGGTAAGCGGAATTAACGTGCGTTGAACTGACCCGTCTTGCCAGTGGCAGGGCGGGACGGGTCGTTCGGGTCTCCCGTCACAAACATTTGGTGCGCAATATCACCTAGGCTCAGGTTGCCAGCATTACCAGTGCTGCTTGCCGTGTTTGCGCCTGTGTTACCGGCCAAACCGGCCTGCGGTGTTGTTGGTATAACGTTCGACATGATCGAATCCGGCCCAAACAAATGTACCACCACGCCAGAGGGGGGCGGCAATGGGTCCTGCCTGGCCATTGCCGAAACCGGGACAGCCACGCCTAAAATCAATCCAGACGCCAATATCTTGAGGTTCACACTACAGCTCCATTTGCGAATCTGCGTATAGTTCAGTCTAGTTATTCCGTAAAATCGGCTTGCAGCGACATTAGGTGCAGCCCTGCCTGCAAACTTAGCTCGCCCTGCACAGGAAAACTGGATACTATATCAACGAATGAATGTTTTATCTTTCCGGCCCGGTAAACTCTCGATTGAAGTCGTGTTCGATTTCGTCTGCCCATGGTGCTATCTCGGCATCCAGCGCCTGGCATTCCTGCTGGCGCGCCGGCAGGACCTCTCGGTTGATCTCGTCTGGCGGCCATTCCTGCTGAACCCAGACATGCCACGGCAAGGCATGTCCCGTACCGACTATATGGTGCGTAAATTCGGTGCCGAGGACCGCGCCAAACGGCTTTACGCGTCGATCACGGAAATCGGGGCTTCTGAAGGAATTACGTTTAATTTCAACAATATACGTCGTACCCCAAGCAGTGTGGATGCGCACCGGCTGATCCGCCACGTCGCCCCGCTCGGCATCGCCAACGCCTTGGTTCATCTCATTTTCCGCGCCCATTTCATCGAAGGGCTCGATATCGGCAACACAGATGTGCTTACCGCCATTGCCGATACCCAGGGGCTGGAACCAATCGCCATTCGGGCGTTTTTGCTGTCGGGCGAGGGGACAGAGTTTGTTCACGCCGAAAACCTGCACGCCCACCGGCTCGGCATTAATGGCGTACCATGCTTTCTGATCGATACCGACCAGGCGATTGCCGGTGCGCAGGAACCCGAAGTGCTTGAGCGATTGATCGACTTAGCAATTTGCAGCCCGCGGATGTGATATTTTCAAAACAAACTGAACGTAACGACCTGCATAACAATCACGTATATACTCTTTCATATTAACTAAAATGCACATACCTTGTCGGTAGATATTCGTAATCGTCTCACGACAGGATTTCAGGTGCCATGAAGAATTATTTGAGCGCGGCGGCAGCTATTTTTCCGGCGCTGATTATCAGCAGCTTCAGCCATGTTCCGGCAGCACACGCCGCCGACCCGCTGAATGACCCGGAAAGCATTGTCACACTGCAAACCGAAAACGATGCTTACTCAATCCCCGGTACGGACCGTTATTATACCGCTGGGCAAAGCCTTAGCTATGTTAGCCCGACGGGGGCCTTGCCTTCCCCACTGGCAGCTTTGGGCCATGCCGTATTCGGTGATGGTGCCCAGCGCCTGGAAATCGGGCTGCAACAGATCATCTTCACGCCGGTCAAAACGCAAGTTTACAATCCCAACCCGCATGACCGCCCCTATGCGGCTGAACTGGCGCTGCATACCACCATCATCCAGGACACCACCAATACGCGCAGCATTCTGCAAGCCAGCTTTGGCGTGGTTGGGCCGGACGCGCTGGGACAGACCGTTCAAAATGGCTTCCACGGCTTTATCGGTAATACCAGTGCCAAAGGCTGGCATTATCAGCTCCATAATGAGCCGACCTTCAACGTGCTTGCCGGCCGTACTTGGCGCTATGACCTCGCTCAGTTTGATAACGGCAACCTGACCCTGCAAGTCCTGCCGCAGGTCACCGCCCAGCTTGGCAATACCGAAATATACGCGCAGGCAGGCAGCATCGTCCGCTTCGGGTCTGGCCTGAACTCCGACTTTGGCGCCTCCGTTATTGAACCGGTCATGAGTGGTACGGATGCCTACACCCCCACCCAACCGTTTGTATGGTACCTCTTTGGCGGTGCCTCCGGTCGCCTGGTCGCTCACAACGTGCTGGTTCAAGGCAATGATTTTCAATCCAGCCGCGGCGTGGGCTTGAACTACCTGCAAGCCGACGCTGAAGTCGGCCTCGCTGTCATCCTCTACGGCCTGCGCGTCACCGCCACAGAAATTTTCACCACCCCCGAATTTCATGGCGCGGCCCCCGCATTCCAATACGGCTCTATCGCTGTCTCGGCGCGGTTTTAAGCTAAGTTAAGGTCTGGGGTTCTGCCCATTTGGTGGACGCCCCCCTTAGCCGCGCCGCCGCTAGGCTTAACCAACTTATAACCCACCCGAAGGTTGCGGCGCACCGGACCGGCGTGGCAGTGTATGCCCATGGATAGACGGGTATTATTGGGTTCGGTTTTGGCTTTATCGGCGTTGCCGCTTGGCGCACGCGCTGGCGATTTTGGCAGCTATATCGCGTCACTACAGGCACGCGCGGCAGCGGCAGGAATTCCACAAGACATTATTGACCAAACCACCCAGGGGTTGGTGCCGAATGCGGATGTGTTGCGGTTGGACAAGCATCAGCCGGAATTCACCGAAACCTGGGCGACCTATAGTTCGCATGTGCTGAACCCAACGCGGGTGGCAGCGGGGCGCGCCAAAGCGGCAGAGGATGCTAATTTGCTGGCGGCGGTGACCAGCCAATTTGGCATTGCATCAGCGGCGCTGCTGGGCATTTGGGGTATTGAAACGAACTTCGGAAAAACCCAGGGCAATTTTGATGTCATTCAGGCGTTGGCAACCTTGGCGTGGGACCGCAATAGTTCGTATTTCACTGGCGAGGCAGTCGCGGCGATGCAGATTGTCGCCAATGGGCAGGCACCGGCGGATCGGTTGATTGGCTCGTATGCCGGGGCCATGGGGCAGCCACAATTTATGCCGAGTGTTTATTTATCCACAGCGGTCTCATTCGCGGGCAATGGCAGGCCAGATATTTGGACCAATGATGCGGATTCTCTGGCCTCGATGGGTAATTATCTGGCCAAGGCTGGTTGGCTACCAGGTGAGCCTTCGAGCGAGCCGGTCTTGGCCCCGGCCGATCTCAATTTGGCTGAGACTGGCCGCAAGCATGAACATACAATCGGCTATTGGCTTCGTCTCGGTGTGCAACGCCTGCCCGGTGCACCTTCGGTGAGGCAGGACAGCCCAGCCGCGTTATTATTGCCGGATGGCATCGGGGGCGAGGCGTTCTTGCTCTATCGGAACTTTGGCGTGATCAGAAAATACAACCCTTCGGATTTTTACGCGCTGGCGGTTGGCGCACTAGGACGGATGGCATTGGTCTGATGATTAACCGGGTTATTTTAGGTCTGTCCGTGGCGTTGGCTGGCTGTGTGCACAAGCCGCCACCGCAACCGGTGGGGCCGCCGAAATTTACAGTCGGAGACGGTTACCAGTCGCAGGGGGAGTGGCGTTACCCGCACGTGTTCCCGAACTATGATGCCACTGGCCTCGCGACCGTAATGGCAGATAACCAACCGCCAATTACCGCTGATAATGAACCTTACGATCCCGATGCCCTGGCAGCCGCCAGCCCCGTATTGCAGCTGCCTGCCATCGTGACAGTCACCAATTTGGTAAATGGCTATAGTATGGAGGTACGGGTGAATGATCGCGGGCCGGATGACCCAGGCCGGGTGCTGGCGGTAACACCCAAAGTGGCCAGCTTGCTCGGCTTTCCACAGAGCGGGCCGGTTGAGGTCGAGGTGAAGCTGAATGAGCAGAAAACTGACGCTTTAGATGCTTCGCTAGGCCAGGGGCCGCAATTAACGGCGGCACCTGAGGCCGGGATTACGGCGCAGAGTTTGGGACCGCCGGGCTCGTCAAGTGCCGGGAGTGCGCAGAATCTCACCCCACAAGTAAGCGTTACAAATGCCGCCGACCCTGGGCAGCTTTCGGGTCATATTACGGTCGGCCAAGCCAACCCAGGGCCGCTTTACGTGCAAATTCCGGGGTTCGGCCGCGCCAAGGATGCGCACGTTATTATGGACCAGTTGATCGGTATGCCAGCTTTTACCACTCCGGTTTTTTCGGGCGACCGCACACTTTATGCTGTGCGGGTGGGACCATACCAAACCGTGGCGGATGCTGATGCAGCTTTGCAGCAGGTGTTGCAGCATGGCGTGAACGATCCTGAGATAATCGTTCATTGAACCACAAACGCGGCGTTTTTATCAGTTTTGAAGGCGGCGAGGGAGCCGGAAAATCCACCGCCGCCCGGGCTTTGGCTGAAACGCTGCAACAGCGCGGCCATGAGGTGGTGCTGACCCGCGAGCCGGGTGGAACCAAGGGAGCAGAGGCAATCCGGGGGTTATTGCTGAACCCTGAAACCATACTCACACCGATGGCCGACACGTTGCTGCATTTCGCCGCGCGGGCTGACCATGTGGCAAATATCATCGCCCCGGCATTGGCGCGGAGCGCGGTGGTGATTTGTGATCGGTTTTACGACTCCACCATGGCATATCAGGGCTATGGGTTCGGGGTTGATCTGGCAGCCATTCGTGCGTTGGTAGCATTGGTCGGCTTAAAGCCAGACCTCACCATTATGCTGGAAGTCTCAGACTTTATAGCAAAACAACGATTGGCGGGCAGGGGGGGCGTTGCAGACCGGTATGAGCAGATGGGGGCTGATGTTATGGCCCGAATCGCTGCTGGATTTCGTGTGATTGCTGAAGCTGAGCCTGATCGGTGCGTGCTGCTCAATGCTGATGATGATGCTGCGCATGTGCAGGCCGAGATTTTGGCGCTGGTGCATGGGCGTTTTGGCCTATGACAGCGCCGCGTGAAAACCCGGAATTCATTGGCCACCAAGCGGCGGTCGCAGCACTGCATAGTGCTGCGGTGTCCGGGCGGTTGCATCATGCCTGGCTGATCGGCGGGCAGGTGGGAATTGGCAAGGCCACCATGGCGTACCGTTTTGCGCGCTGGCTGCTGGCCGGAGCGACGAACTCTGATTTGTCAGTGCCAACCAGCCACCCCGCGTTCAAACGCATTGCGGCCAATACCCACACTGACTTGCTAACCATCGAACGGCGCTTTGATGACAAGCGTAAGAAAATGCAAAGCGAGATTGTGGTTGATACCGTGCTGGAAGTCGGCAAATTCCTGCGCTTAACGCCCGGTGAGGGTGGTTGGCGGGTCGTGATTGTGGATGGTGCCGAGGAGATGAACCGCAACGCCGCCAATGCGCTGCTGAAGCTTTTGGAAGAGCCACCGCAACGGGCAATTTTGCTGCTGGTCAGCCACGCGCCAGGCCGGTTGCTGCCCACCATCCGCAGCCGCTGCCGCACGCTTAACCTCAGCCCGCTTGCTGAAAATGATGTGATTTCGTTGCTCAATGAACATGCGCCGGAATTAAGCAGCGTTGATGCAGCGCGCATCGCACGCCTTAGTGAAGGTAGCATCGGCACCGCCCTTGAATTGGCGGCAGAGGATGGTGTGGCTATTGCCGGGCTGGTGGATGAGGCTTTAGCAGCCCCGGTACCGCCGGCGCGCGCGCAATCCATCGCGGATGCAATTTCGCGCAGTGAAGATGGCTACGAGGTTTTTATGGCGCTTTTGCGCTCGGGGCTGGCTGCCAGTACCCGCCAAGCCGCCCGGCAAAACCAGCCAGCGCTTGGCCGCGCGGTCACGCTATGGGAGGGATTTGGCAAGCTCGAACGGGACGTGCAAAACCTTAATCTAGACAAACGTGCCGCGATCATCGTGGCACTCAGCCAATTGCACGGATCATGACCAAACCATTTTATATCTCCACCCCAATTTACTACGTGAACGGCGCCCCCCATCTGGGCCACGCTTATACCTCCACCGCGGCGGATGTTTTGGCGCGGTTCAAGCGGCTGGATGGCTATGACGTATTTTTCCTCACCGGCACCGATGAGCATGGCCAGAAGGTGGAATCCGCCGCCCGTGCCGCCGGCGTGCCGCCGCAAATTTTTACCGACCGGGTTGCAGCGGATTTTGCCGATATGGCGAAGCGGATGAAAATCTCAAATGATGATTTTATTCGCACCACTGAGGCGCGGCATAAGCGTTCGTGCCAGGCGATCTGGCAAAAACTAGTGGCGGCCGGCGCGATTTATCTGGGCGCCTATGAAGGCTGGTACGCGGTGCGCGACGAGGCTTTTTATGATGAGGAAGAAACCGCGTTAAAGCCGGATGGCACACGCATCGCCATTGCCTCCGGTGCGGCGGTGGAATGGGTGGTGGAGCCGTCTTATTTCTTCAAACTCAGCGCATTTCAAGACAAGCTTCTGGATTACTATGAAGCCAATCCAGGCGTTATTGCGCCCGCCGCCAAGCGCAATGAAATCCTTTCATTTGTGAAAGGCGGTCTGAATGACCTTTCCGTCAGCCGCACCAGCTTCTCCTGGGGCATTCCGGTGCCAGGCGATGAAGCGCATGTGATGTATGTGTGGCTGGATGCGTTGGTGAATTACATTACCGCCTGCGGCTACCCCGATGAAGGCAACGAGCGCTTCAAATACTGGCCGGCGGATGTGCATCTGGTGGGCAAGGAGATTATCCGCTTCCACGCGGTTTACTGGCCAGCGTTTTTGATGGCGGCGGGGCTGCCGCTGCCCAAAAAAGTTTTCTCGCACGGCTGGTGGACGGTCGAGGGCGAAAAGATGAGCAAATCGCTCGGCAATTTCATCGATGTGCGGCCCTTGGTGGATGAGTTTGGGCTGGATGCCGTGCGGTTTTTCCTGCTCCGCGAAGTACCCTTCGGCGGTGATGGCGATTTCTCCCGCAAGTCGCTGATTATGCGGTTGAATGTAGAACTGGCGAACGACCTTGGGAATTTAGGCCAGCGCACGCTCTCCTTTATCGCCAAGAATGCCGGTGGCGTGGTGCCGCCGCGTGGGCCTCTCACGGAACCTGACCATGCGCTGCTCGCCACCGCCGATGCGCTGCCGGGCAAGGTGCGGGATGCGCTGGACCGCTTAGCCTTCCATGAGGCGATGGAAGATATCTGGAAGCTGGTGCGCGCTGCCAATGCGTATATAGACCACCAAGCCCCTTGGGCGCTGAAAAAGACCGATCCTGACCGCATGAATACGGTGTTGCGGGTGCTGCTGGAGGCGATCCGCACGGTTGCCATCCTGCTTCAGCCCTTTATGCCGGACAGCATGGCGGCGTTGCTGGACCAGCTGGGCCAACCCATGACTGACCGCCAGATTGCCGCCCTAGAGACCAAAATGACCGATGGCGCTGCTTTGCCCGCACCGTCCGGCATCTTCCCACGTTACGTTGAAAAAGTGCTGGAATAGACTGATGCTAATCGATTCCCACTGCCATTTAGACTATTATTCTGAGGCTGAACGCCCGGACATTATCGACCGCGCCAAAGCCGCCGGCGTGACGGAAATGGTCACCATCGGCGTCACACTCAGCCAGTCCCGCCAGGCCATCGCCATGGCGGAAGCGGACCCTAATGTGTGGTGCTGCATTGGCGTGCACCCCAACCACGCCGCCGATGAATTGCCGGTACCAACGCCTGAGACCATCGCCGAGATGACCAAGCACCCGAAGGTGATTGGCATTGGGGAGTCGGGCCTGGATTATTTCTACGACAAGGCACCGAAGGACACCCAGCACGAGAATTTCCGCGCCCATATCCGGGCCGCGCAAATCACCGGCCTGCCGCTGGCCATTCACGCGCGCGATGCCGATGACGATGTGGCGCGAATTTTGGCCGAGGAACGGGCAGGGGGCGGGGATTTTAGCTTTTTGCTGCATTGCTTCTCCTCCACCCGGGCGTTGGCGGAAGCGGCGATTGCGATGGGCGGCTATATTTCCTTCTCAGGCATCTTAACCTTCCCAAAGTCGCAGGAAATCCGTGACATTGCAGCGATTGTGCCGCTGGACCGCCTGCTGGTGGAAACTGACTCGCCCTACCTAGCGCCCGTGCCTTTCCGCGGTAAGCGCAACGAACCCGGCCACACCCAATATACAGCGAAAGTATTGGCCGAGGTGAAGGGCATGACACCGGCAGCAATGGCTTCGGTCACCACCCATAATTTCCGCACGCTCTATGCCAAGGCGCGGCTTGGCCAAGATTAAAGTTACGTTGCTTGGTGTTGGCGGGTCCGCCGGTTCACCGCAAATTGGCGGGGCGGATGGGCTGGGTGATTGGGGCGAACTGGACCCCACCGAGCCACGCAACCGCCGCACCCGCCCCAGCATTGTGATTGAAGGCCCCGAGGGTAAGCGCTTGCTGGTAGATACCGGGCCGGATTTGCGCATCCAGCTCACCAATTGCGGTGTGCCGAATGTGCACGCGGTGCTCTACACCCATGCCCACGCCGACCATATTGCCGGGCTCGATGAAATCCGCATTTTGAACCGGCTGATCAATGCGCCGATGCCAATTTACGCGACCGCCGCGGTGTTTGGCGAAATTCGCCAGCGATTTGATTATGCGTTTAAGCCGTGGAACGGCAACGGTTTTTTCCGCCCCGTGTTAGCGCCGCAAAATATTGAGGCAGGGCAGGTGATGGATATTCTGGGCCTGCCTGTGCAGGTGTTTGAACAAGACCATGGCTATATCAGCAGCCTTGGCGTGCGGGTGGGTAGTTTTGCTTATTGCACCGATGTGGTGCGGCTCGATGACGCAGCTTTGAACGCGCTGGCAGGTGTTGAGATTTTGGTGGTGGATTGCTTCACCAAAACCACCCCGCACCCAACGCACGCGAATTTAGAGCAGGTTTTGGCGTGGGTTGAACGTGTGAAGCCAACGCTGACAATTCTAACCCATATGGGCCCAACCATGGATTATCGGAGCTTGCTCAAGGATTTGCCGAAGGGGGTTGAGCCGGGGTTTGATGGGATGGTGGTGGACTTAACCTATTTCTGAGCACTATGTTTATGAAATCACTTGTATTACAAATGGCAATTTTTGAAACGAACGTTGTTTTGAATTAAATAGGTAGATGAAATATCGCTAATCGGATCTTGCAGCGAGGGGCTAATAGATGTCACTTAAAAATTGTATCGAATGCGGCAAGCCTATTAGCACAGACGCAAAAAATTGTCCGCATTGTGGTAAGCCATCTCCTACTAAAATCTGAACAGCGAATTATCCAAATGGACACAAAACGACAGTCGCGATGATGCCGAAGTGGTATTCGTTATGGATCAAGAAATTTCAGATTTTCAAGATTTTAAGTGGCTAACAACTGCTTCAACCTTTCGCCCAAATGAGGCTGTGTCGTGCCTGAACGACTACACTTCTGAAGACCAGACAAATGTGAATTGGAGTATGGTCGACTTTTGTTATCGACAAAAACCAGATTTTATTTTCCCACCGACTACTTCCAACAAGTAGAACTGTTACTGCCAACGAGCCCACCGTCATACTCGCGCAGGCGAGTATCCTCTGAAGAAGCAAGAAGATGCCCGCCTGCGCGAGCATGACATTATCGCCTCATTACTTTCCATAATATTGATTCTGCGATTATTGGATTAGCCATAAAACACCCGCCTTCGCAGGTGTGACGACTGACCACAGCATAGGTACGGTTATTGCAATGGCAGGTTTATATTGCAATGGCAGGTTTAGTAAGAGCGGTCGCAAGAAATCATCGCCGACTAAGCCTGCCTTACTTCCACCGTTAAATGCGACAGCGCCTTAAATCGTGCCAGTTTGGCGCGGTAATGTTCCGGGCCGTGGGCGGCTTGGGTGCCCACGCAGACTATGGCGCCCAGATGGCCGGGGCCCAAGCGCCAGAGATGCAGGTCCGTGATACTATCCCCTTCCCCCTCAATCGTCTGGCGGATTTTGCTTGCCATGTCGGCATCGGGGGTCATGTCGAGCAGGATGCCGCCAGTATCGCGAATGAGCCCAAATGCCCAACTTGCGATCACCAACGCACCGACAATCCCGGCCAGCGGGTCCATCCAGAGCCAGCCGAATAATTTTGCCAGTACCAGGCCCAGAATCACCAACACCGAAACCGCGGCGTCCGCCATCACATGCACCACCGCGGCACGCATATTATTGTCACGCCCCATTTTGTCAGTCGCGTGTTCGTGCTCCTCAAACACCACGGTGTATTCATCACCCGCCACCCGTAGCAGCGCTGAAAAACCATGCGGCTCCGGTATTTCCTGCACGGATTCCAAATACCCGGCGTGGTTGGCCAGCGTAAAAATTGCCCGGCTGCCATCGGCCCGCAGCGTCTCAATGCTGGCCTCTAATGGCAGCGGGCCAGATTGCGCGGTTAGGCGGAATTTCGGTGGCACGCCGTCTTCAAATATCTCGATCGCCAACATGCCCTGTGCGGTGGCGACCATTTGTTGTTCGCCATGATCATCATGGTGCTCATGGCCATGGCCGTGATTGTGTCCGTGGCTGTGTCCGTGATGATGGCCATGGTGATGATCCCCGCCCCCGCTCAGCAACCAGGCAGAGACGATATTCACGCCAAGGCCTAAACAAGCGATGGGTATGGCTTCAGCAAAATGAATTGTCACGGGAGAGAAAAGCCGGCTGATCGCCTCGTATCCTATCAGCAGCGAAATCATCGCCAGAATCACCGCACTGGTAAACCCGGCGAGGTCACCCAACTTGCCGGTACCGAAGGAAAAGCGCGGGTCATTGGCGTGCTTGCGGGCAAAGGAATAGGCGAGTGCGGCGAGCAATAAGGCACCGGCATGGGTGCTCATATGCATCCCATCGGCCACCAGCGCGATCGAACCAAACCAGACGCCACCAACAATTTCCAGCAGCATCATCGCGCCACAAATCCAGATAACGGTCCAGGTACGGCGTTCGTTGGCTTCATGGCCGTCGCCTAAAAATACATGGCTGTGCGTGCTCATCGGGGGCTCATTTCAAATAGGTCCGCACCACTTCGAGCAATTGCTCAGCAGCTTCGGGGTTTAAGGCGTTTGGGTGTTTTCCGGCATCCACCAGATGGTTGCGCACATGGTCTTCAATCACTTCAGACATCAGGCCGGTCATGGCACCCCTGGTGCCAGCGATGAGGTGCAAAACCTGCTCACACCCTGCGTCAGCCTCCAAAGCGCGTTCAATGGCGTCCACCAGCCCTTTAATGCGCTTGATCCGCGCCAGCAGCTTCTGCTTTTCATGAACAGTGTGTGCCATGAAGCTTTATACCATAGGGGGGCACCCTATGCAAGCTGAATGATAGGCGATTAGTATTCAGCTTTCGCGTCTGTAGTCTTCCCATGGGGCGGCCGGATGTGGTCTAACCACGTTTTAATGACAAATCGCCATCTCCTCGGGATTCAGGGTCTCAACCCGCCCGCCATCACGTCGCTCCTCGATCTCGCGGAAAATTACGTGCTTTTGAACCGTTCCGGCAAAACCCAACGGGATTTGTTGCGGGGTCGCACGCTGATTAACCTATTCTTCGAGGATTCCACCCGTACCCGCACCAGTTTTGAGCTGGCCGGCAAACGGCTGGGGGCGGATGTGATCAACATGTCGGTCTCCACCTCCTCAGTCACCAAGGGGGAGACCCTGCTAGATACCGCCGCCACACTAAACGCAATGAATTGCGACTTGCTGGTGGTACGGCATAGCCAGTCCGGCGCTCCGGCGCTGCTGGCCCAGAAGGTTGAAGCCTCGGTGATTAATGCCGGTGACGGCACCCATGAACATCCCACCCAGGCGCTGCTGGACGCGCTCACCATCCGCCGCCGCAAAGGCCGGTTGGATGGGCTGACCATCGCCATTTGCGGTGACATCGCGCATTCACGCGTAGCACGCTCCAACATGTTGCTGCTCTCGATGATGGGCAACCATGTGCGGGTGATTGCCCCCCCTACCCTGATGCCTGCGCAGATCGGTTCGCTCGGCGTGACCCCTTATAACGACATGGTGGAAGGGCTGAAGGGCGCCGACATCGTGATGGCGCTGCGGTTGCAAAAAGAGCGCATGAATAAAGGGCTTATTCCCAGCGAGCGGGAGTTTTTCGCGTTCTATGGCTTGAATGCCGAGAAACTCGCTTATGCGAAACCGGACGCCTTGGTGATGCATCCCGGCCCGATGAATCGCGGCGTTGAGATCGACAGCGCGGTGGCTGACGACCCGGCGCGCTCAGTGATCAAGGAACAGGTGGAAATGGGCGTCGCCGTGCGGATGGCGGTGCTTGATATGCTGGCACGGGAGGGGATTTAGATGTTGCTCTTCCGAAAGGTGATGCTCGCCACGCCCGATGGCATCGTGCCCGGCGAATTGTTGGTGCAGGATAACAAAATTGCTGATTTCGGCGCCTCCCTCGGCAGGCCGGATGGCGCTGAGATTATCGAAGCGCATGGGGCGGTTCTCTGCCCTGGCTTGGTGGATATGCGGGTTTCGCTGGGCGAGCCCGGCTATGAGTACCGGGAGACCATTGAGTCGGCAGCGCAGGCGGCGGCCGCTGGTGGTATTACCAGCATTGCCGTACTGCCGGACAGTAAGCCCGCCATTGATGACCCGGCTTTGGTGCGCTTTATCAAAGCCCGCGGCGAGGAAATTGGCAGCGTCACGCTGATCCCGTACGCGGCCGCCACGCGCGGCTGTAAAGGCGAGGAACTGGCCGAATATGGGCTGCTGAAAGCCGCCGGCGCGGTGGCATTTTCCGATGGCCGCAAGGTGATTGCCTCATCACGCATGATGCGGCGGGCATTATCCTATGCCAGCGGCTTCGGCGCCCGCATTGTGCAGCACCCGGAAGACCCTGATCTCGCGGCTGGCGGGGCGGCAACGGAAGGTGCCAGGGCCACCATGATGGGCCTGCCCGGTATTCCCGCTGCCGCTGAGGCCATCATGGTCGCGCGTGACATCCGCCTTGCTGAGCTTACCAATGGTGCCGTGCATTTTGCCCATGTCACCACCGCTGAAGCCTGCGCGTTGATCCGGCAGGCCAAGGATAAAGGGTTAAAGGTAACGTGCGATACGGCCCCGCCCTATTTTGATTTGAACGAGACCGCCATCGGCGATTTCCGCACTTACGCCAAATTTTCCCCGCCTTTGCGGGCGGAATCAGACCGGCTGGCGGTTTTGGCAGCATTGGCGGACGGTACGATCGACGCCATCGCCTCCGACCACCAGCCACGTGACGCTGATGACAAGCGTCTCCCTTTTGCAGAAGCTTCCTCCGGCGGCGCGGGCTTAGCCACCTTACTGGCGGTCACTTTGGCACAGGTACAGGCTGGCACACTCACCCTTGCACAAGCGCTCGCCCTGCTGACCGAAAAGCCCGCCAAGTGGCTGGGCGTTGAGGCCGGTATTTTGCGTAAAGGCGCGGCGGCGGATTTATGCCTGTTTCACCCGGACCGCTCCTGGCGGGTGGAAGCCGGCAAGCTGCCCGGCAAAGCGCAAAATACCCCGTTCGATGGCCGCGCCCTGGAAGGCCGTGTATTGGGAACATGGAAAGCCGGGAGGCGCGTGTTCGGATGATAATATTTTTCCTCTGCGTTCTTGGCTATCTTTTAGGATCAATTCCTTTCGGCTTGGTCCTCACACGGGCTGCCGGGCTTGGCGATATCCGGTCCATCGGCTCTGGCAATATCGGCGCCACCAACGTGCTGCGCACCGGCAATAAAAAGCTGGCCGCGGCAACGCTGTTTCTGGATGGTTTCAAGGGCTATCTGGCCGTGTTGATCGCTTGGCAGTTCGGCGACCTCGCACCCTACTGCGTGGGTTTGGCGGTGTTTCTAGGGCATTTATATCCGATCTGGCTGGGCTTTAAGGGCGGCAAAGGTGTTGCCACCGGCCTTGGCGTGCTGCTGGCGGAATCCTTTCCTGTCGGACTGATCGCCTGCGCCGCCTGGCTCGGCACCGCGGTTCTCATGCGCTATTCGTCGACGGCAGCTTTGGTGGCGTTTGCGTCGGCGCCGTTTGCGGCCGTGGTGTTGGGCCATTTCCGGCTGGCGGCGTTGGCGATGGTGATCGCGGCGTTGGTCTATTGGAAGCACAGCCCCAACATCGCCCGGTTGAAGGCTGGAACCGAACCGAAAATCGGCAAAAAAGCTTGAACGATGCGCTTGATCGGCTGCGGCTGATCCGTACCGAAGGCGTCGGCCCCCTTACCTACCGGCGGCTGATGGGACGGTTCGGCACCGTACAGCAGGCGCTGGACGCCCTGCCGGAATTGGCCCGCGCTGGCGGCCGTGCCGCAACCACCATCACCACCCGCGCCAATGTGGAACGCGAAGTAGCGGCCCTCACCAAACTGGGCGGCAACTTCATTTTTCTCGATACGCCGGATTATCCTGAGTTTCTGGCGGATATGCCGGATGCGCCACCCGCTTTGGCGGTTCTGGGTGATGTGAAACTGCTGACAACGCGCTGTGTGGGCGTGGTGGGGGCACGCAATGCTTCGGCCAACGGCATGCGCATGGCCGAGCAACTGGCCGCTGACCTTGCCGAACACAAGCTGACCGTGGTTTCGGGCCTGGCCCGCGGCATCGATGCCGCCGCCCATAAAGGGGCGATGAGCACGGGCCGCACGATCGCTGCCATTGCTGGGGGGATTGATTGCCCCTACCCGCCAGAGAATGAAAAATTACAGGCTCAAATTGCTGAAACGGGCTGCGTGGTGACCGAAGCCCCGCTCGGCACTGCGCCGATGGCCAAGCATTTCCCCAAGCGTAATCGCATTATTGCCGGGTTATCGCTGGGGCTGGTGGTGATCGAGGCAGCGGTCCGGTCCGGTTCGCTGCTGACGGCCCGGCTGGGTAACGAGGCTGGCCGGGAGATTTTCGCGGTCCCCGGCTCACCTTTGGACCCGCGCTGCAAAGGCTCGAACGACCTGATCCGCCAGGGCGCGCACCTGACCGAAACCGCCGCCGACGTGCTGGCCAACCTGCCCGACCACCCGGCCCGCCAGGGCTTGGCCCGCGACCCGCTGTTTTTGCACGCCAAAAGCGGCTTGGCCGAGCGGACCCCGGCCTGGGAAGCCGCCAGTGCCGCGGAAATCGCCTCAGGACGGCAAAAAATCCCGGTTTTAATCGGCCCAGACCCGGTCGCGGTTGACGAGATCGCCCGGCGCTGCCAGTTGTCCACATCCGCCATTATGGCGGTTCTCCTTGAGCTGGAGTTGGCAGCGAAGGTAGAGATTCTGGCCGGTAACCGGGTGGTGCGTATCGCCGCCGCATGAATGGGATGGTTGGTTGACTGAGATCGTCGTCGTCGAATCGCCTTCTAAGGCCAAGACAATCAACAAATATTTGGGTGACAAATATACCGTTCTGGCCTCCTTCGGCCATGTGCGCGATTTGCCGCCGAAAGACGGCTCGGTGCGCCCGGATGAGAATTTCGCGATGTCCTGGGAGGCTGATGACCGCGGCCAGAAGCAAGTTGCCGCCATCGCCAAGGCCGTTAAGGGTGCTAAAACCCTGTACCTTGCCACCGACCCTGACCGCGAGGGTGAGGCCATTTCCTGGCATGTGCGGGCGATGCTGGAGGATAAAAACGCGCTCAAAGGCGTGAATGTTCTGCGCGTCACCTTCAACGAAATTACCAAAAACGCCGTGAAAGCCGCGATGGCCGCCCCGCGCGAGCTCGACCAGCCGCTGATTGAAGCCTATCTGGCCCGCCGGGCGTTGGATTATCTGGTGGGATTCACCCTCTCCCCCGTGCTGTGGCGCAAATTGCCGGGCAGCAAGAGTGCGGGCCGCGTGCAGTCCGTCTCACTGCGCTTAATTTGCGAGCGCGAAGCCGAGATCGAGGTTTTTAAAGCCCGCGAATATTGGACCATCGAAGCCGTCTTCACCACGCCCACCGGCGCGCCGTTTGCCGCTAAACTCACGCATTACCAGGGCAAGAAGCTTGAACAGTTCGACCTGAACGACGAAACCAAAGCGCTCGCTGCCAAAGCTGCGGTGCAAGCGGGCGCCTTTGAAGTTTCCGCAGTTGAGAAAAAACGCACCAAGCGCAATCCGCCGCCGCCTTTTATCACCTCTACCTTGCAGCAGGAAGCTAGCCGCAAGCTTGGTTTCTCCTCGCAGCAAACCATGCGCACCGCCCAGCAGCTTTACGAAGGCGTTGAGATCGGCGGCGAGACGGTGGGCTTGATCACCTATATGCGGACCGACGGCGTGCAGCTCGCCAAGGAAGCCGTGCTGGCAATGCGCGAGCAAATAAAATCCGAATTTGGTACGAATTACCTGCCAGGCGCGCCGCGCGAATATATTTCCAAATCCAAAAACGCCCAGGAAGCGCATGAGGCGATCCGGCCCACGGATATCTCGCTCACCCCGGCGCGGGTTTCGAAAATGCTCTCGAATGACCAGGCGCGTCTGTATGAGCTGATTTATAAGCGCGCCCTCGCCTGCCAGATGCAGTCGGCGGAATTGGACCAAACGGCTGTGGATTTATCAGACGGCAAGGGCCAGATTTTACGCGCCACTGGCTCGGTGCTGGCGTTCGATGGGTTCTTGAAGCTGTATCATGAAGACCAGGATGATGCGTCTGATGATGATGATGCGCGCATTCTGCCGCCAATCAACAAAGGCGACACACCCAAGACCGCCAAGGTCGATGCGACCCAGCATTTCACCCAGCCGCCGCCGCGTTATTCGGAAGCGTCTCTGGTAAAGAAAATGGAAGAACTCGGCATTGGCCGGCCTTCCACCTACGCCTCCATTCTTACCGTGCTGCGCGAGCGTAATTATGTGCGGCTCGAAAATAGGCGCTTTATCCCCGAGGATCGTGGCCGTTTGGTCACTGCCTTCCTGGTGAGTTTTTTCACCCGCTACGTGGATACCGGCTTTACCGCCGCGCTCGAAGAACAGCTTGATGAAGTGGCCGAAGGCAAGGCCAATTGGCGCGATGTGCTGCGCGCCTTCTGGACTGATTTTTCAGCGGCCATCGCCGGCACCAAAGACCTTAAAATCTCCGACGTGATTGACGCGCTGGACGCCGATCTCGGCCCGCATTTCTTCCCGGAACGCGAAGACGGCACCGACCCACGTTCATGCCCAGCGTGCGGTACTGGCCGCATTGGGCTGCGGCTTGGCAAGTTTGGCAGCTTCATTGGGTGCTCGAATTATCCGACCTGCCAATATACCCGCAAACTGGCGGTGGATGGTGGCGATACCCCGGATGATTCGCTCAAAGACGGTATGCGCGTGCTGGGCAAACATCCCGAGACCGGTGAGGAAATTACCCTCAAGCGCGGCCCCTACGGGCTCTATGTACAGCAGGGTGAAGCCGACCCGAACGTGAAAAAATCCAAGCCCAAACGCTCATCGCTGACCAAGGGGATGGATGCTGACGCGCTAACCCTGGATGATGCTCTGGGGCTGCTTTCACTGCCGCGCCTGGTGGGCATCCACCCGGAAGCGAAAGAACCAATTGAAGCGGGGGTGGGCCGGTTTGGGCCCTTTGTGAAAATGGGCGCGATTTACGCCTCGCTCGATCGCGATGATGATGTTCTGCATATCGGCCTGAACCGGGCGATGGATTTGATCGGCAAGAAGCAGGATTCCATCCGTAGCTTGGGTGCGCACCCGAAAGATGGCGAGCCGGTGGTGGCCCGCAAAGGCCGGTTTGGCCCCTATGCGCAATGGGGCAAGATGGTGGCGAATTTGCCGCGCGGCACCGAGCTGGCTGATTTCACGCTCGATGAGGCGGTGGCGTTGCTGGCGGAAAAAGGCAAAGTGCTGGTGCCGAAAGGCAAGAAAGGCGCGGTGAAGAAAGCAGCTCCGAAGGCCAAGGCAGCGGCTGTGCCAAAGGCGGCGGTGGCAAAACCCAAGGCAGCACCGAAAGCCGCGGCACCAAAGGCCAAAGCGGCGGCTAAGCCGAAAGCCAAGGCGGCTGCCAAGCCAAAGACCAAAGCGGCCGCTGCGAAGCCCAAAGCCGTTCAGAAATCAAAAGCCTAATCTTAGCTCGTTTGATCGTACGAACCTTGGTGAGCTGCGGGCTAAACTCATGATTTGCCGCTGGGTGCCATGACTGAGATAACCGCCAAGGTGCTGGCTGTTTTTGCAACGCCGCAGACCCGTCATTTCCGTACCGAACCCGTGGCGGTTCTGAATGTTGATTTGCAGGGGATTCCTGGCGACCGGCATTATGGTTTCACCCGGCCCGCTGGGGCTCGGGAAAAATGGTACCCGGCCGGCGCGGAAATCCGCAGTGATCGGCAGCTAACAATTGTATCAACTGAGGAGCTTGCTGGCATCGCCACGGCGATGAACCTGCCAGAGATTAAACCTGAATGGCTGGGGGCGAATATTCTGCTCGAAGGCGTGCCCAGTTTCACCAATATCCCTTGGGGAGCCAGGTTGTTTTTTGAAAGCGGCGCCGCGTTGGTAAATGAAGGCGACAATGCCCCGTGCCGGTTTGCCGGGCGGGAGGTTGCAAACCATTATCCAGGGCGGGATAATCTCGATTTATTGTTTGTAAAATGCGCCAAAAACTGCCGTGGTATTATTGCCACCGTCGAACAAGCCGGTAGCATCCAGCTCGGTCCGGTACGGCTTAAAATACCGGCACAAAAAATCTGGACAGCGGGGACATTATTATGACGACGATACCAGTTACTTTGGCATCAGCGGGCATTCTTGGCCTTCTCTATTTGGTTTTAAGCGCCCGGGTAGTGATGGCGCGCGGCAAATACAAAATCGGGTTAGGTGACAATGCGGCAGCCAGCGTGGCTCTGGGCAAGGAGCATGAAGCCTCTCCCTTGCATGTTGCCGTGCGGACCCATGCCAATTTTGCCGAAAATGTGCCGCTGGCGCTGGTATTGTTGGGTGGGATTGAAGCCGCTGGCGCCGCCCATTGGGTGGTGGAATTACTTGCCGTGCTGCTGGTGGCTGGGCGGATTTCTCACCCGTTCGGCATGTTACGCCCCGCCCCCAACCCGTTCCGCGCTGGTGGTGCCATGCTGACATGGGTGATGATTGGCTGGGCCAGCATCGAGGCTTTGCTGCTCGTCATTTAAGCCTTTGTCGGGGCGGCGCTGAAGCCCCATACTAAGGGTATGAAGACAGCCCATAAAAAACCCCGGCCAAAGCTGCCGAAAAATACGGTAAAAACGCCGAGCCAATTACCGAGTCGGGACGCTGTTAAAAAATTCATCGCCGAAGCGCCCGGCAAGGTTGGCATGCGTGAGATTGCGCGGGCCTTCAGCATTGGGCCGGACGACAAAAAAGGTCTGCGGGGGCTGATGAAGTCTCTGGAAGCCGATGGCGCGCTGGAACGCGCCGGGCGCAAGCAATTTAACGAGGCCGGCCGGCTGCCGGAAAATGCCGTGGTGGAAGTCACTGGCATCGACCGTGATGGCGAAGCGTTAGCCCGGCCAGTGGTGTGGGATGGCACCGGCCGCCCGCCGATAATTTTCATGCTGGCGGAGGCGCGTGGCCAGCCCGCTTTGGCTCCGGGGGCCCGGGTGCTGGCCCGGCTGCGGCGCGTAGGCCCTGATAAATATGAAGGCCGTACCCTCAAACGCTTAACCGAGAAAACCGGCAGCATCGTCGGCGTGTTTCGCGCCGAAGGGCCCGGTGGGCGGATTGAACCAACTGATAAGAAACAAAAATCTGAATGGGTTGTGCCTGCTGGCGAGACGATGGGGGCGACCACCGGCGAGATTGTTCGCGCCGAACCTCTGCCTGGCTCTGGCTACGGCCCGAAACCGGCCCGCGTGACTGAATGCCTTGGCCAAGTGACCGACGCGCGTTCGGTGAGTTTAATCGCCATCGCGACCCATGAAATTCCGGTGGATTTCCCAGAGGCTGCCTTGAAAGAAGCCGCTAAAGCCAAGGCCACGCCGCTGGCCAAGCGCACCGACCTGCGGGACGTGCCGCTGATTACCATCGATGGTGCCGATGCACGGGATTTTGACGATGCGGTGTTTGCCGCACGGGATGGCAAAGGCATGCGGCTGATCGTCGCGATTGCTGATGTGGCGCATTATGTGAAGCCAGGCTCGGCGTTGGATATTTCGGCCCGCGAGCGGGGCAATTCCTGCTATTTCCCGGACCGTGTGGTGCCGATGTTGCCGGAAGAGCTTTCCAATGGGTGGTGCAGCTTAAAGCCACACGAGGATCGCGGCTGTTTGTTTGTCGAAATGTTCATCGATGCTGAGGGCCGCAAACAATCGCATAAATTTGGCCGGGGGCTGATGCGCTCGGCAGCGCGCAAAACCTATGAGCAGGTGCAGGAGGAGCATGAGGGTAACCCGCAGAACCATGCTGATCTCTATGCCGCGTTCAAAGCCCTCTCGGCGGCCCGCACCGCCCGCGGCACGCTGGATTTAGATTTGCCGGAACGCAAGGTTGAGCTGACGCCGGACGGGCGGGTGGCCAAAATTGCGCCCCGCCCACGTTTGGACAGCCACCGCTTGATCGAAGAATTCATGATTTTGGCGAATGTCTGCGCGGCTGAGGAGCTGGAGCGGCATAAACTGCCCTGCATGTACCGCGTGCACGCACCGCCCAGCCCGGAGAAAATTGACAACCTGCGTAGCTTCCTGGCAACCCTCGATATCTCGCTGAAAGCCGCCGACCAACTGCATCCGCGCGACCTTGACCATATTCTCAAGCTGGTAGCTGGCACTGATAAAGCCGTTTTGGTGAACGAAACGATGTTACGCAGCCAGTCCCAGGCGGAATATGCGCCGGATAATCTGGGGCATTTCGGCCTCGCCCTCAGCCGCTACGCGCATTTTACATCGCCAATCCGCCGCTATGCGGATTTGCTGGTCCACCGTGCGCTGATCACAGGGCTGAAGCTCGGCAAGGATGGTCTTACAGAGACAGATATTGCAAAGTTTGCTGATACTGCCGAACATATTACCGGAACAGAACGGCGCGCCACGCTCGCCGAGCGCGACTCCACCGACCGCTACCTTGCGCTGTATTTGCAACACCGGATCGGAGAGTTGTTCGATGCTCGGATTTCCGGGGTGACGAAGTTCGGCTTATTCGTCACTTTAATCGAAACCGGAGCTAGTGGATTCGCGCCTATGGCGGCTTTACCTGATGATTTTTGGATACATGACGAGGCCAGCCAGAGCCTGATTGGTAAACGCACCCGCCTTACATTCCAACTTGCCCAGAGCATTGGAGTGCGATTGGTGGAGGCCAAACCTGTCACTGGCGGGCTGCTTTTCAACGTCCTCACCGGGCCATCCGCGCCCCAGGCACGCGCTCCCAAACGCTTCGTGCCGCCGCAAAAGTCAAAACAGAAACACCGCAGGTGAACCGCCGGGCGCTAACCTTGTTGCTGATCATCGCCCTGCCGCTGAGCGTCTGGGCGAAGCCGGCCATGGCGGCGGGCTTCGATACGCAAAGCGCTGCATCGGTCTGGGGCGCGGCACTATCCTATATCGCGCCACGTGCTTTGGAAGCGTTGAGCATTCCGCAAATGACACTTTGGGGCTTAAATGGCCTGACCGCCCTGGACCCGGATTTGAAGGCCCAACTGCAGGACAACCAAATTCGCCTGTACGGGCCAGAGCAATTGCTCATTGCCGTACCAGCCCCCGCGGCAGAAGACGCGCAAGGCTGGGGGAATGCTGCGGCGGCCGTGGCAAATGCAGCATTTGCCGCCTCCCCGGCCCTGCAACAGGCCGGCACGCCGGGCATTATCGAAAGCTTTTTCGACGAGTTATTTAACCATTTTGACCCGTATTCCCGCTATGAGCCGCCGCTGCAAGCCGCACAGGACCAGCTTCTGATCACCGGCATTGCTGGCACCGGGCTTACCTTCGGGCGGCAGGACAACAAAGTGGTCATCACCGCCGTGGCCGCAGCCAGCCCCGCCGCTGAGGCCGGTTTGACGGTTGGAACCATCCTGTTGGCGCTGAATGGCCACCCTGCTTACCCATCTCAGGTGGCAAGCTTGAACGGACAGTTAAACGGCATTCTGGGCAGCCAAGTTATTTTGCGGATTGTTGATCCTGCAGCAGATGCCAGCGGCACAGATATTACCCTGACCCGCGCACTGGTACCGGCACAAACCGTGTTTAATGAGTCGGGCAGTGCTGATATTCCGGGAGCTTTGATATTAAAAATTGCAGGCTTCAATAAAGGCACCAGCGAACAATTCTCGGCGGCCCTCGAAGCTGGGCTGGGCGCTCCCCAGCCCCCCAATGCACTGATACTAGATTTGCGCGGCAACCGTGGCGGTGTGCTGCGCCAGGCCGTGCTGATTGCTGATAGCCTGCTCGATCACGGTAAAATCGCCAACGCAGTGGGGCGCGACCCCGATGCAGACCAGGATTTCACCGCTGAGGGGACCGATTTAACCGCCGGGCTGCCCATGGTCATATTGGTGGATGGCCAAACCGCCAGTGCCGCGGAAATTCTGGCTGCTGCCCTAGCCGATGATGGGCGCGCCGTGGTGGTCGGCAGCGCCACACTTGGCAAGGGGCTCGTGCAAACGGTCACTGCCTTACCAGATGGCGGCGAACTTTACGTGACATGGAGCCGCGTGCTGGCCCCGCGCGGCTGGCCTTTGCAAACACTCGGGGTGCTGCCGCAGGTTTGTACCAGCTTAGGCGCGGCTGATTTACGGCTACAACTCGAAGCACTCATGCGGGGCGCGAACCGGCTGGAGGCCGCCTTGCTGGCATCGCGTGCCGCCCGGGCTCCGCTGCCGGTCGATAAAATCCTCAGCATTCGTAACCATTGCCCGGCAAGCATCGGCGGCGATCTCGATTTCAAGGCTGCACAAGCCTTGCTGGCCTCCAATACGGCCTATCATGCTGCCTTGCTACCAGCTTCCCCCGCAATCAGCCCTTGACCGAAGCCGCCCCGATGGGGCATATGCCCGCGACTGGAGATCGATATCATGGCCAAATCTAACGTTGTTCAAATCAAGCTTATTTCCACTGCGGATACTGGTTACTTTTATGTGACCAAAAAGAACGCGCGTGCCCAGACCACCAAGCTGGAACTGAACAAGTACGACCCCGTTGTGCGCAAGCACGTGAAGTTCAAAGAAGCCAAAATCAAATAAGGGTTTGACGCCACGCAGCCAGGCGCCTGCCGTCCCAGGGTCGGACAATAAATTTCTTCCCTGGGTTCAGGCACTACGGGCCCTGGCCGCTTTTTCGGTAGCTTTCAGTCACGTTGAATTTGACGCTGCGAATAACGGCGGCGATCCGTCTGGCCTGCTCAATTCCATTCTAAAATTTTTTCCCTGGTATGGCGGCGTTGATATTTTCTTCGTCATATCCGGGTTCGTCATTGTCCATGCCTCAGCGCTTTTATTTAAAACAGCGCACGGCCCCATAACATTTTTGGGACGGCGGCTGGCGCGGATTGTGCCGCTTTATTGGATTGTCACCACCCTATTCATACTGATGTTGCTGCTGGACCGCAGCGCCATCCATGGTGATATTGGAAGCCCAGTTTACTGCCTGGCCGGCTATTTTTTCATCCCCGTGATGCGGCCTGATGGGCTTGTGCAACCCGCTTATGGGCTCGGCTGGACACTGAACTATGAGATGTTTTTTTATCTCGTTTTTACGCCGTTCATTTTATTGAGCCGCCATAAAGCCGTGCTGGGCGTTGTTGGGTTGCTTGGCCTGTTGGTTTTGGTCGGCCAAACTTTCGGGTTTCACAACACCCCGCTGTTGTTCTGGAGCAACCCGATTATTTTGGAATTTTGCGCAGGTATGGTGATTGCTCTGCTATTTGCAAAAGGCATACGCATGCCAGAATGGTTGCGCCCGGTTCTGGTGGTGGTTGCGATTACAGCTTTGCACATCAACGCCACTATTTCGCTGAACGAGCGGGCCTGGGCCTTTGGCATTCCAGCCACGATCCTGGTGATGGCCGCCGGTCTGGGCCGTGCCAACCGTCATGAACCGGACCGAGCACTGGTTGGTACGTCTGGGCGATGCGTCCTACGCGATGTATCTTATCCATCCCTTTATCACGCGCAGCGTATCAATATTATGGCGGCATTTGCACCTCGTCTCAGAGGCGGCGGGGATCATTTATGTTGTGTTGGTGCTGGTCATCGCACAAATTTTAGCACTGCTGATCAACCGGTTTTTGGAACGGCCCCTAACCCGCTTTTTCCGCCGCGTCGCGGTTTTTGGATAGGCGTTTGACGAAATTCTTGTGGTCGATTTCGGTCTGATCAGCATAGGCTTCTGCCCAGCTGGCCATTGCCACATCTAGCGTATCTGAAGCACCACAATAGCCGCTGATGACGGCGGCATCCCCTACCCTGGCATGGGCGCGGGCCAACAGCGCGCCGTAGCCGAAAGCAAAAAAATTGAAGGGCTGACCGTAGAGAAATTCGGTCGGGATTGCGCCTTTGAAATTTTTCATCTGGCGCACGTAATAAGGTCGGTCTTCCATCGTGGTCCAGCCAAGCAGCGGATCACCCGCCGCTTGCAGCAGGCGCTGACCATACACCACGCGCTGGCCTTCATGTTTATAAGATTTTGGGAGCACCGGCAGGTACGGCGCCAAAGCTGGTGGGGCGGCTTCCTTTAGCTGCAGGAACAGCCCATCATCATCACCATTGCCGATCAGCATAATCAAATACGCACGCAGACCCACACTACCCACGCCCACCACACGCCGGACGATATCGACCACATGGTAGCGCCGGATCATATATTGCCGCTCCGGCGCTAGCGTCTCGATATAATCATGCAAGGCGGCAATGATTTTGGTCTTTAAGGCAGGTTCAACCGCCGTGGTAACCGGGGCATCAAGCTTGATGTGCCATTTGCCATTCTGGTCACGCTCAGCGGCCGTTTCCAGAAAGGTTGCGTTGTTGGTCGCACGCGCTTTAGCGACTGATTTGCGAATTATGGCAGCGGATTTTTTATCCAGTTTCATCTGCCGTTCATCCATACGCTCCGGCACGGTATGGCGGTTCCATAGTTCCAGCACCGGCAGACTTTGCAACCGGTTGAGCGAAAACCTATAACCATTAACGGCCGCCATAACGGCTTTTTTGCGCTCCTTGCGCGACAGGCCGTTTTCCCGCCCTGACAGATTAATACTGGCCGTAAGGCGTTTGAGGTCATATTCCCACGGGCCGATGGTGGTCTCATCAAAATCATTCAAGTCAAGCACAACCTCATCCTGGGCTGTACCAGACAGGCCGAAATTATCGATATGGCAATCACCGTCGATCACAACGTCCAGGCCCATCGTTTTGGTTTGTGCCAGGTCCCAAGCCATCACCACCGCAGCGCCACGTAAAAATGCAAAGGGAGAGGATGCCATCCGCTCCATGCGCAACGCCACCAGCTCTGGCACCCGGCCCTGGTTACTGGCTTTGATCAGCTTCATCGGGTCGGGACGGTGCGGCGCCGGCTTCCAGTCGCCATGGGTTTCGCGCGGGTTATGCTCACGCAAGGCACGGCCGCTAGCCTCACGTGCCTCCCATGCTTCACCGGCGGTGGTAAGTGTTTCCACCTCGGTATCACGCGGCTCAAACACCTTGCCTTGCGCAAGATTTTTCACAAGCTGCGCTGGTGCACCTTGCAATTCAGCAGCCTGGGCAGCGGACATATTGCGATGCCCGGCGGGTTTTGGTTGTTTCATACGAGTAGCAAAGCCTATGCGATCAAATTGTCAAATCGGACAAACTCGCTATGTGCCTTCGCTCAATCCATCGTCTATAGTGAATGTGCGGTTTAATTTGGTGTTTAGAACGGTCACATTCCCATGAAACAACAACCTCACCAGGTTCATGTCATTGGAGCATCCGGGCGCTCTGGTCAGGCCCTTTGTCATGCCCTTGTCGGGCAAGATATTGGTGTCGTGCCGGTGGTCCGCAATGTGGCGCGGTTTAAAGCGTTGTCCGTTTCACCTCTGGTCGCCGACTTAACCGACCCCGCGGCACTCAAAGCCGCTTTAGCCGGTGCCAGCCACATTGTCTCCTGCGCTCACGCTAGATTTGCCGGCGCTATCCTGGATGCCGCACCGCCTGATGCAACATTTGTATTTCTTGGCAGCACCCGGAAATTTTCACGCTGGCCCGACGAACACGGAAATGGTGTGCGCCTCGGCGAATCAGCTTTTCTCAGTTCGCGCCGATGCGGGGTAATTCTGCACCCTACTATGATTTACGGTGCATCAGGTGAAAATAATGTACAAAGGCTAGCGAGCCTGTTACGGCGTCTGCCGATCGTACCACTCCCAAATGCCGGGCGGTCTTTGCTCCAGCCTATATATCAAGCGGATGTAACCCGGTCTGTTCTCGCTGCACTGACCCATAACTGGTCAGGCCCGCACGTGATGGTAATCGCTGGACCGCAGGCCGTGAGTTATGCAGATTTCGTGCGCGCCGTGGCACAGGCGGCCGGACTAAGACCGCCTCAAATTATGTCTTTGCCCGCCTGGCTGCTGCAAAGTTTGGCGCCTTTGTTACGTTTCATACCCAGAATGCCACATGTTAGCATCGATGAAATCAAACGCCTGCTAGAGGATAAAAACTTCGAGATTACCGCAATGCGAGATATTTTGCAGGTTGAACCTGTGCAACTGGCCCAAGGGCTTTCGCTGACGTTCCAATCCCACCCAAAGTAAATTATCCCTCTGTTTGGCCTGTTAGCATGGGCCTCTAGCGGTTCACAATCTCCCACCCCGTTTCAGATGTCAGCTTGGTCATCGCATGGAATTTACTACCGCGTTCATCGGCAGCGTTACCGGCGAGTGAACGCGCATACACGCCTTCAGCAATCGCGGCACTGCGGAACAACGCAAAGCCGAGATAAAAATTCCAGTTCTCAATCCCCGCGCGCTTCGTTTGGGCACAATAAATATCGAGCACCTCGGCTTCGGATTTCAAACCATGCGCGGCCAAATCAACGCCCGCATAGCCTGAATAAGCGGGTCCGGCTTTCTCCGGCATATGATAGGGCATGCAGCAATAAGCAAGGTCCGCAAGTGGGTGGCCCAAGGTTGAAAGTTCCCAGTCCAGCACGGCAATAATGCGCGGCTCAGTGGGGTGGATCATCATATTGCCCAACCGAAAATCACCATGCACGATCGAAGTTGTATCATCCGCTGGTATATGGGCCGTGAGGTACGCGATGAGATTATTCATCGCGGGCAAATCCTCGGTGCACGAGGCGATATATTGCTTGGTCCAGCGGTCGATCTGGCGGGCGATGTACTGGCTGGGCTTGCCGTAATCAGCCAAGCCCAAGGCCGTATAATCGGCGGCATGCAGCGCCCCGATGGTGGCGAATAATTGTGCCTGAATGGCGCCACGCTCGGGCGCGGTCAGGTCCTCCATCAGCACGTCGGAAAATACCCGGCCTTCAAGATATTCCATCACGTAAAATTCCGTGCCGATGACCGAAATATCCGTGGCGTAATGATACATTTTGACCACCGGCACACCAGCACCCGCCAGCGCTTTTTGAATCCGGTATTCACGATCGATCATATGCGCAGAGGGCAGTAAATGCCCAGGTGGTTTTTTGCGCAAAACATATTTCTGCGTTGGCGTCGCGATTAAGTAGGTCGGGTTCGACTGCCCACCTTGGAATTGCTGCAAGCTTGCCGGTGTTGCAAATCCCTCAACATGGTCCTTCAAATACGCAAATAGCTTCACCGTATCGAGCTGGTGAGCCGGCAGCGGCTCGATTAATCGTGGGGCGCTGCTCATGCAAACCGGCTGGTGGTAACAGTACCGCCATCAACCACAATCGATTGCCCGGTGATGTAGGCTGCGGCACGCGATGCGAGAAACGCGCCGACGCCGCCTAAATCCTCAACCTCACCAATCCGCCCAAGTGGCGTGTGGGATTCCGTGATGGCGAGGGTCTCCGGGTTTTCCCACAATGCTTTGGCAAAATCTGTCCGTACCAGGCCCGGTAAAATGGCATTGACGCGAATTTTCTTTGGCCCCCACTCCACTGCGAGGTTCTTCACCAAAGCCACATCCGCGAGTTTGGAAATATTATAGGCCGGGATGAGCGTGTTGCCGTGCAATGCGCCGATGGAGGAAATAATCGTGAAGCTACCGCCACCTTGCTTGGCAATTTCTGGCATTGCCATGTTCGCGAGCCACAGGTTGGATTTAATGTTCACTGCCATAATCTTGTCCCAGGCTTCATCGGATATTTCCGACAGCGGCCCGTAATGCGGGTTCACCGCCACATTCGCCACCACATGGTCAATTTTACCGAAGGCTGCCAGTGTCGCTGCAATCAGGGCCGCCAGCTCGTCTTTGCGGCCGGTATTGCAGGTTAGCGCGATCGCCTTGCCACCTTTGGCAATAATGCCGTCGCGTACCGCCTCGCAGGGCTCGAGTTTGCGGGAGCAAATCACCACTGCCGCACCTTGTTCGGCCATGGTTTCAGCAATGGCCCGGCCAATCCCGCGGGAGGAGCCAGTAATGATGGCCACTTGACCATCCAGCCGGAATAAATTGCTCATTTGCGCGTTTTCCCCATTCATTATCCCCCCAAAATCCGGGTGGACGGTGAGCCTGTCAAGGGGTTGCGCAACCGCGACAGCCGCCGCACAATCACGGCAACGAAAATCCCAGAGGACCCAGCACGATGACCATTACCTATTCCCCGAAGGTTGAAGCCTTGCGCGCCCGCCTGCTCGATTTCATGGCAGAGCATATTTACCCCAATGAAAACGCGCTGTTTGAAGCGACACATTTGGCGACGGACCGCTGGCAGCCCTTGGCTTTGCTGCAAGAAATTAAGGAAAAAGCCAAGGCGGCAGGCTTGTGGAATCTGTTCCTCCCGGAAAGCGAGCTGGGCTTTGGCCTGACCAATACCGAATACGCACCGCTGGCGGAAATTATGGGCCGTTCACCTTTCGCGCCCGAAGCCTTCAACTGCTCAGCCCCAGACACCGGCAATATGGAAGTGTTCGTGCGTTACGGCACGCCGGAGCAGAAGGAGCGTTGGTTAAAACCCCTGCTGGCTGGCGAAATCCGCTCCGCCTTTGCGATGACCGAGCCGAATGTGGCGTCATCGGATGCCACCAACATCGAAACCTCGATCATTCGCGATGGCGATGAATATGTGATCAATGGTAAAAAATGGTGGATTTCCGGTGCACCAGACCCGCGCTGCAAAGTATTCATCGTGATGGGCAAATCTGACCCGAACAACCCGGACCGCTATAAGCAGCAATCAATGATTCTGGTGCCGAACCCGCATCCGGGCGTTGTTATCAAACGCGCACTGCCAGTGTTTGGCGGCGATGATGCGCCGCACGGCCATGCTGAGATGTTTTTCGATAATGTGCGGGTGCCGGCCTCTAACATATTGCTGGGCGAAGGGCGCGGGTTTGAGATTGCGCAAGGGCGTCTGGGGCCAGGACGTATCCACCATTGCATGCGTTCAATCGGCTGTGCGGAGCGTGCGCTGGAGCGCATGATCCGCCGTCTGAACCAGCGTGTGGCATTTGGTAAGCCAGTGGCTGAGCAAAGCCTGTGGCGTGAACGGATTGCGGAATCGCGTATCATGATCGACCAGGCGCGGCTATTATGCCTGCATGCCGCGCATTTGATGGATACGGTCGGCAACAAACACGCCAAGGCCGAAATTGCGATGATCAAGGTGGTGGCGCCGAATGTCGCTTATAAAATCCTTGATTGGGCGATTCAGGCTTTTGGCGGCGGTGGCATGGCAGATACGTGGCTGGCGAGCGCCCACACGTGGCAGCGCGCTCTGCGCTTTGCGGATGGCCCGGATGAGGTGCATCGTGACCAGCTGGGCCGGATGGAGCTGAAGCGCTTTGCCAACACCGACCCTGCCCGCACGGGTGGTTGGGGCGATGTGATGGTGGCCGACGGGATTTCTCACCCAGGGCTGCCAATTTAATGCGCGCGGTTGTGTGCGAGGCCTGGGGTGGGCCAGAGATGCTGGTCGTAAAAGACCTGGCCTCGCCGCAACCAAAACCCGGCGAGCTATTGATAAAAACCCGCGCTGCCGGGGTTAATTTCCCGGATGTGCTGATCATTCAGAAAAAATACCAAGTCCAGCCAGAATTGCCCTTCATACCCGGTGCCGAAGTGAGTGGTGACGTGCTGGCGGTGGGCGATGGCGTAACGGCGTTTGCCATCGGTGACCGTGTGGCGGCGTTGTGTTCAGTTGGTGGGTTTGCCGAGGAGGTGGTGGTTGAGGCCGCCAAATGCGTAAAAATTCCCAAAACGCTGAGCTATGACATCGCAGCGGCATTCATGCTGGCATACGGCACATCCTGGCATGCCGTGCGCGACCGTGCCGCCTTGCAGCCGCATGAAACCATGCTGGTACTGGGCGCTGCCGGCGGCGTGGGGCTGGCGGCGGTTGAAATTGGCAAGGCGATTGGCGCAAAAATTGTCGCGGCAGCATCATCTGACGAGAAATGCGAGATTTGCCGGGCGCATGGCGCAGATGAGGTGATAAACTATTCATCTGAGGATTTGCGCGAAGGCATTAAGCGCACCTGCGGCCGCGGGCCAGATGTGATTTACGATCCGGTGGGCGGCAAATATACTGAAGCGGCCTTTCGCTCCATCGGTTGGCGCGGGCGGCATGTCATTATCGGCTTTGCCGCTGGCGATATTCCGGCAATTCCCTTGAACCTGCCATTGCTCAAAGGCGCGTCCCTCGTGGGTGTTTTCTGGGGCGAATTTGCCCGCCGCGAACCGCAAAATAATATCAAAGGGATGGCAGAAATGCTGGCCTGGATGGGCGAAGGCAAGATCCAACCCCTGATTTCGAAAACCTATAGCCTAGATGAAGTGCCGCAAGCACTCATGGCGATGGCAGCACGTAAAGTTACCGGAAAAATCGTGGTGCGGCCATGAAAGATTTTAACAACAAGGTGGCAGTGATCACCGGCGCGGGCAGCGGCTTCGGCCGTGAATTTGCGCGGATTTCTGCTGCACTCAACATGAAACTGGCTCTGGCCGATATCAACCAGGCAACGCTTGATGAAGTAACAGCGGAACTGCGTGCGCAGGGGGCTGAAGTTTTGGCACTTCGAACCGATGTCAGCCGCGCTGAGGATATGGAAGCACTCGCTGCAAAAATTTTTGAAACTTATGGCGCGACACATTTGCTGTTCAACAATGCTGGCGTGGGCGCGGGTGGTTTCATTTGGGAAAATTCCATTAAGGATTGGGAATGGGTGCTTGGCGTGAATATGTGGAGCGTGATCCACGGCATCCGGCTTTTCACACCCAAAATGCTAGCACAGGGGGATGAATGCCACATCGTCAACACTGCCTCAGTGGCTGGGTTGCTCTCGGCACAGATGATGGGCGTTTATAATGTCAGCAAACATGCGGTGGTAACATTATCTGAAACCCTCTATCAGGATTTGCAGGTCGCCAAGGCCAATATTGGCGTGACAGTGCTATGCCCTGCCTTCGTTAGTACTGGTATTGCAGCATCCGAACGCAACCGCCCGATCGATTTACAAGATGATGCGCCGCTGACCGAAAGCCAGAAGCTCGCCGCCGCCGCGACCATGAAAGCCGTCCAATCGGGGCGCATAACCGCCGCCGACGTAGCGGCAAAAACGTTCGACTGTATCAGGGAAAATAAATTCTACTGCCTCACCCACCCGAAAATACTGGGTTCGGTGGAACTGCGCATGCAGGATATTCTGGCCCAGCGAAACCCAACCGATCCTTTTTCACTTAAGCCAAGTGTCGCCCCCGTGCGCTGAAATCGTTATACCTATGTCCGCTGGCATTGGTGTTTTGTTTTAAAAATGTCGCCACCCAGCCTTGGTAAGTGGTATTTCACGGCGATCAGCGCCAAGCACTCTCACCGGTGCCGGACCTGCTGAAAAATACCCGATCTTGGTGACAAGCAAATCCCCACACGCCGCCCGCAACGCTGCTTCATGCCCCGGTGGCACGGCCAATAGCAATTCATAGTCATCACCACCGGTTAGCCTCGTCTCAAGCATCGCATCACCAAATGCTGCCGCCACGGCTGAAGCCGGGACCAAATGCGCCATGATCGTCGCAGCCACACCGGATGCTTTACATATATGCCCCAAATCCTGCACCAGCCCGTCAGAAATATCGACCGCTGCGGTTGCAATGCCGGCTAATTGCAGCCCCATGCGCGGTGACGGCAGCATCGAACGGTTCGTCAAAAACCCTGATAAATCCTGCAACGCGCCGCGCCGGGCTTGTAGCCCAAGAGCCGCGTCACCGATCGTGCCAGTCACCCAAATTTCATCACCTGGCCGGGCACCGTTGCGCCGCAATGCCTTACCGGCCTCAACATAGCCAATAAAGGTCGCGCTCAAGGAAATATGCGCCAAAGCGGAAGAACTATCGCCGCCAAACAAGCGGATGCCATACGCTGCCTGATCCTGCGCTAACCCGCGCGCAAAAACCTCCAACCAGCTTTCATCCGTTCCTGGTGGCAGCGCCGTGGTTAGTAAATAGCCTGTGGCGGTTGCCCCCATCGCCGCGAGGTCGGACAAATTCCGCCGTAGCAATTTCCGCGCAATTAAATCCGGTGGGTCACCGGGCAAAAAATGCACAGATTCGAGCATCTGATCGACGGTCAGCACCAAGTCGCATCCTGCCGGCGGCGCATACAAAGCCGCATCATCCAGCAGCCCTAGCCCTTCCGGCCCGCTGAGCGGCGCGAAATACTGGGCGATGCGGGAAAACTCATCGCCCATGGCGCTTACGCCGCAGGAGAAAATTCGGCAGGGCGCAGCAAATGTGCAATCCGGTCCAACACGCCGTTGGCCAGCCGGGATTCTTCGCCCGCAAAAAAACCATGCGCCACATCGA
Source organism: Acidocella sp. 20-57-95 (assembly GCA_002255575.1). Classification (GTDB taxonomy): domain Bacteria; phylum Pseudomonadota; class Alphaproteobacteria; order Acetobacterales; family Acetobacteraceae; genus Acidocella. Next base: position 55,072 of record NCAT01000003.1, on the reverse strand, counting down.
GATATTCGTTAATCACCACCTTCGCCGGTGGGCCATCACTCATCCATAATTCGGCACCACTCGCCCGCAACAGCGCGCGCAACACCGGGTCCAACCGGTCCAACGGCCAGGTTTCTGGCAGCGCCTGTACAATCATCCCGTCAATCACATCCTGCTGCTGGGTTGCGGTACGAACGATACGCGCAAATAACGGCACTTGCGCGTCCGTCAGGTGCCCATCATCCAAGCCGCCCCGGCCTGGAATATTGCCGATACGGTGCCGCACAAACTGATCAATAACAGTTTCAGGGCTCTGCGCCGCTTGTTCAGATTGATATAGCGCTTGCACCGCTGCCACGCGCGAGAGCGTACGTGGCCTTGGTTTATTCTGTTCGGTCATACGGCTTCCAACATGCGCGCCAGCGCAATTTGCTTTAAACATGCCACGGCGGCTTCAGCACCTTTATTGGCGCCAGTTTCACGCGACCTTGCTTCGGCCTGTGCTAATGTATCAACAGTGAGCAGTGCCGTACCCAGGCAGATGCCAAATTGCAAGGCCACTTGCATCAATCCGTCCATCGCACTGGCACAGATAAATTCATAGTGATCCGTCTCACCGCGTACCACGCAGCCTAGCGCGATAAAGCCATCAAATCTCTGCTGCCCGCGTAAGGCAATCCGCAAAGCCTGCGGCAATTCAAACGCGCCAGCCACATCAATAGTCTGCACAGTCGCTGCAACAGACTTCAAAATTTCGTTGGCCGCACTGGTCATACCATCCACCACACCAGCGTAATACGGTGCGCGAATGAGCAAAATTTTCGGCGGCGCACCCGGTACTTCAGGCGCGAGAGGCAGAGCGGCATCAGCGGTGCTCATGGCAATTTCGGTTCCGTATCGGGAACACCCTCAATACGGCGCTGTTCCACAACATTCAGCCGATAGCCTTCGAGACCGATGATCGAACGCTTATGGTTCGAGAGTAGAATCATGTCCTTCACGCCGAGATCGGTTAAAATTTGCGCGCCGACGCCATAATCACGCAAAGCCGGTCCCGGGCGCTGGCCATTCATCAAATACCGAATGCGCGACGAGACAGCGTCAAGCTTAGATTCGCGGATCAACACCACAACGCCGCGCCCCGCTTCGCGTATCTGTGCCATCGCACCTTGCAATGTGGCCAGATGCGTGCCGCCCAGCATATCGCCAATACTGTCAACCGCATGCATCCGCACCAGGAGCGGTTCCGGCGCGCCAATATCACCTTTTATCAAGGCCAAATGCTCGATTTTCTCAATCGTATCTTCAAAGGCAAGCAGCCGCCAGGTACCGCCATGACCATCCGACGTGACGCCGCTTTCCTTGCGCTTCACTAATTTTTCGGTGCGGCCACGATACGCGATGAGATCCGCGATGGTGCCCAGCTTCAAATTATGCCGCTGCGCAAATGCCACCAAATCAGGCAACCTTGCCATTGTGCCGTCATCATTCATAATTTCACAGATCACGCCGGCGGGGATTAACCCAGCCAAGCGCGCAATATCCACCGCCGCCTCCGTATGGCCGGCGCGCACCAACGTACCGCCATCACGGGCCATCAACGGAAACACATGGCCGGGTGTTACGATATCTTCGCGGCCCAGTTCAGGGTTGATCGCAACGGCAACGGTGCGCGCGCGGTCTGCTGCCGAAATACCAGTGGTCACACCTTCACGCGCTTCAATTGAAACCGTGAACGCGGTCTCGTGCCGGGAGCCGTTAGACTGGCTCATTAAGGGCAGCCCCAAGCGCTCGCAACGGCCTTTGGTCATAGCAAGGCAGATCAACCCACGCGCATGCTTGGCCATGAAGTTGATGGCATCTGGTGTCGCAAACTGTGCAGGAATCACCAAGTCGCCTTCATTTTCGCGGTCTTCATCATCCACCAGAATGAAAATCCGCCCAGCGCGGGCTTCCTCGATAATTTCTGCGGCTGAGGAAATATAATCCCGCAGCGACGCTGTTTTTACGCCATCCATTATGCAAACTCCCTCAGCCGCGCGACATAGCGGGCCAGCATGTCAATCTCGATATTTACCTGGTCACCAACGGCAAGGGATGAAAAATTTGTGTGCAGCGCGGTGTGGGGAATGATGTTCACGCCAAACTGCGTGCCATCAACTTCATTCACGGTCAGTGAGACACCATTGATGGCAATGCTGCCCTTGGGTGCGACAAACTTTGCCAATGCGGCCGGCAATTCAAAGCGCCAGCGGGTGGAACCATTTTCCGGCACCATGGCCGTCACGGTCGCCAGCCCATCAACATGGCCAGAGACCAAATGGCCACCCAACTCATCACCTAATTTAAGTGACCGCTCGAGGTTTATTTTGCTGCCAGCTTTCCAGCCCCCGAGCGTGGTAAGGCTGAGCGATTCTGCCGAGACTTCCACTGCAAACCAATCATCACCACGTTCAATCACGGTTAGGCAGCAGCCTGAACAGGCGATGGAAGCGCCTAACTTTACCCCACCAATCGCCGCCCATTCGCCATCATTGGGAACAGCGATAACAAATCGCGCATCCCTGCCCTGCCCGATCGGCAGCACCTCGCGCACAGTCCCAACGCCGCTAATCAAACCTGTAAACATTAAGCAGCCACCTTAAACGTACTCAACATGTCATCACCCCAGCGTTCCTGCGCCACCGGGACAAAGCGCGGCATGTCTGATAATTTTGTCACACCAAACCCCTGTGCCGAGGGCCAGCCATCGCCACCGATGATCGCCGGCGCATGGAACCAGGCCAGCCTGTCAACCAAATGGTCGCGCAACAGCCCGGCCGCAATAGTGCCACCACCTTCCACAAGAATTCTGGTCAGGCCCAACTTTGCCAGCAGCTTCATCGCTTCGGGTAAATCAACACCAGCCGCGCAGCCAGGTAGGTCAAATAATTTGACGCCTGCCTGCTCCAACGCGCGCTTGCGGGAAGGGTCGGCGCCATCACGGTGCAAAACCCATAACGGTTCCGCAGTGGCGCTGCGTACCAGCTTGCTCATCAGCGGGGTGCGCAAATGGCTATCCACCACAACGCGCACCAACGGGGCGTTACGAAACCCTTCAATCCGGCAGTTCAATTCCGGGTCATCGGCCAGCACTGTTCCTACACCCACCAGCACGGCGTCATGCCGCCCACGAATGGCGTGGGCAGCGCGGCGCGCACTCTCCCCGGTCAACCATTTGCTTTCACGGGTCTTGCTCGCAATCCGGCCATCCAGCGTTGATGCCAACTTCAGCCGTATCAGCGGCCGCCCCGCCGCGACGACCTTGGTAAACCCACTGATCACCGCTTGGCATTCAGCGTTCAAAACATTTTCAGTCACTTTGATGCCAGCTTCGCGCAGCATTGCGCTGCCTTGACCATTTACTTTTGGGTTGGGATCAGTGGTGCCAATCACAACACGGGCAATCCCGGCCTCGATCAACGCGGTCGCGCACGGCGGTGTCTTACCAGTATGAGAACAAGGCTCGAGCGTCACATACGCCGTCGCGCCACCCGCTGCTTTGCCCGCAAGTCTTAAAGCTTCAGTTTCCGCATGCGGGCGCCCGCCCGTCTGGGTCCGGCCACGGCCGACGACCCGCCCATCTTTCACGATCACACAACCAACCGACGGGTTCGGCGCGGTTTCACCCAAGCCGCGCCGCGCCAGCGCCAATGCGGCGCGCATATATTGCTCGTCACTCACCGGGCTTTTCCAATTTCGCCGGCGGCGCCATCAGGTCCAAAAACATCTCGAAATCCTTGGCCTCACGGAAATCACGGTACACTGAGGCAAACCGCACATAGGCCACGGTATCAACGTCCTTCAGCGTCTCCATCACGCGCTCGCCAATCTCGCTGGATTTCACATCGGTTTCGCCGCTGGCTTCCAACTGCCGTACAATCCCGTTCACCAGCCGCTCAATCCGTTCCTCATCGAAAGGCCGTTTGCGCAGGGCCGTGCGCACCGACCGCGCCAATTTGTCACGGTCGAACGCCACGCGCCGCTGATCAGATTTCACCACCGTCAGCTCGCGCAACTGCACGCGCTCAATGGTGGTGAAGCGCTGGTTGCACACGCTGCAAAAGCGCCGCCGCCGGATGGCGCTGCCATCTTCGGTGGGCCGGCTGTCCTTTACCTGGGTGTCAGCTTCGCCACAGAAGGGACAACGCATGGTTCGAATTACCTATAAATGGGGAAGCGCGCGCACAAAGCTTTGGCCCGCGCACCAACCGCCTGCTCGATCGTATCGTTGCTGCCATCATTGGACTTGCTCAGCCCATCCAGCACCTCACCGATCATCACGCCCACTTCGCGGAATTCTGCCACGCCAAAGCCGCGGGTGGTAGCAGCCGGGGTGCCGAGGCGAATGCCGGAGGTGATGAATGGCTTCTGCGGGTCAAACGGAATGGCATTTTTGTTTGCGGTCATATGGGCGCGCTCCAAGCTGGCCTCAGCCGCCTTGCCGGTCACGTTCTTCGGCCTGAGATCCACCAACAGCAAGTGGCTGTCGGTCCCACCGGTCACGATCGCGAGTCCCTGTTCAACCAAAGTTTCGGATAAAGCCTTGGCGTTTTCCACCACAGCTTTCTGGTAGGTACGGAAATCCGGGCGCAACGCTTCACCAAACGCCACCGCCTTGGCGGCAATCACATGCATCAGCGGGCCGCCTTGCAGGCCAGGGAAAATTGCCGAGTTAATCTTCTTCGCAATCTCCTCGCTATTGGTCAGCACCATGCCGCCACGCGGGCCACGAAGGGTTTTATGCGTTGTCGTTGTAACCACATGCGCGTGCGGCAGCGGTGTTGGGTAAATTCCCGCTGCCACCAGGCCTGCGAAATGCGCCATATCGACCATGAAATAAGCGCCCACCTCATCGGCAATCGCGCGAAACTTCGCAAAATCGATAAAGCGCGGATAGGCCGAACCACCAGCGATGATCAGTTTGGGCTTGTGCTCATGGGCCAGCGCAGCCACCTCATCATAGTCAATCAGCCCGTCATCCTTGCGCACGCCATATTGCACCGGCTTAAACCATTTGCCGGATAGGTTGGGTGCCGCGCCATGGGTGAGATGCCCACCCGCTGCCAAAGACATGCCCAAAATTGTTTCGCCCGCATTCAGCAGGGCCAAAAACACGGCTTGGTTGGCCTGGCTGCCTGAATTTGGCTGCACGTTAGCGAAACCGGCATCAAACAGCTTCTTAGCACGCTCGATGGCCAAGGTCTCGGCCAGGTCAGCGGGGCCACAGCCGCCATAATAGCGCTTACCCGGGTACCCTTCGGCATATTTATTGGTCAGCACTGAACCTTGCGCTTCCATCACTGCGGCGGAAACAATATTTTCTGAAGCAATCAGCTCAATACCATCCTGCTCGCGGGTGAGTTCCTGTTGCAGAATGCCTGCCAGTTCCGGGTCTGTCTCACGCAGAGCGGCCGTGAAGAACCGGTCGTAGCTAGGGGAAAGGCTGGGATTATTCATATCAAGGTTCCGCATGTTCAGGGTTCAGTTTGGCGAGCCGCCTGTCATGGCGCCCACCTTCGTAAGCTGTAGTTAAGAAGGCGTTCAGGATATCAAGAGCCACCTCCTCGCCGATAATCCGGGCCCCCAAGGCTAGCACATTGGCGTTGTTATGGGCGCGGGTAAGGCGCGCAGTGGTCACATCATGCACCAGCCCGCAGCGAATCGCGGGGTTGCGGTTAGCGGAGATCGACATACCAATACCGGTGCCGCAAACCAATATGCCGTAGTCAGCCTCCGTTCCCGCAACGGCATTGCAGACCGCATGGGCAAAATCCGGGTAATCCACGCTGGCAAGGCCATCGGTTCCAAAATCCAGCACCTGGTGGCCGGCATCAGCAAGCGCTGCGGCCAGCCGGTTTTTAAGGTTTACACCACCATGGTCAGCACCCAAGGCGATTATCAAAGAACGAGTCATAGAGGGGGTTTAACATGCAGCCCGCCATTGTGAAACAATCCTGCAAGCCGGGACGCTAATGGCAGAGCGGCAAAAACGCCTTGGCTGTTTGGCATCTTGGACTGTGGCGCAAGGCGGGTTAGTCTAACGTCATGACATATCGCCAATTTCCCTCGACCCGTATGCGCCGTAACCGTTTTGACGATGCCACCAGGCGGCTGGTGGCAGAACACAAACTCTCGGTGGATGACCTGATCTGGCCAATTTTTATCCGCGAAGGCTCCGGCGACCCGGTTGAAATCACCTCAATGCCCGGCGTAATGCGGACCGCGTTGGATGGTCTGGCCAAGCATGTTGAGGAAGCCGCCAAGCTCGGCATTCCAGCCATTGCGCTGTTCCCGGCCACCCCGGCCGAGAAGAAAGATGCTGAGGGAACTGAGGCACTTAACCCCAATAATCTGCTCTGCCAGGCGACCCGGATTTTGAAGGCGGAATTTCCTCAAATCGCCATCGTCGGCGATGTCGCGCTCGACCCTTATACAAACCATGGCCATGACGGTGTGCTGCGCGATGGCTATGTGGCCAATGATGAGAGCGTAGAAATACTAGTAAAACAAGCGGTTAACCAGGCCAATGCGGGCGTGGACATCATCGCCCCGTCGGACATGATGGATGGCCGTATCGGCGCCTTGCGCGCTGGCCTCGATGAAGCAGGGCATATTCATACCCGCCTGATGAGTTACGCCGCCAAATATGCCTCAGCCTTTTACGGCCCGTTCCGCGATGCCATCGGCTCTGGCGGCGCGTTGAAGGGCGATAAAAAAACCTATCAGATGAACCCGGCCAATTCCGATGAAGCCCTGCACGAAGTGGCCTTGGACATCGCCGAGGGTGCCGACATGATCATGGTGAAGCCGGGGATGCCGTATTTAGACATCATCCGCCGTGTGAAGGACGAATTCAAAGTCCCTGTTTTTGCTTATCAAGTATCTGGCGAATACGCGATGATCATGGCTGCAGTGAATAACGGCTGGATGGACCATGACCGCGCCATGCTGGAAAGCCTGTTGGGTTTCAAGCGGGCTGGCTGCTCTGGCGTACTCACCTATTTCGCCGTTTCAGCAGCACGGATATTGGCGGGTTAAATCCGCCCCCACATTGCGGCGTTCAGCACGGCGAGCTTGTCACCCAGCCCGCGCGGGCGGAACGGCTGGCCCAAATCGCGCCTTGCATAAACCGCGGGTAAGCAGGCTGCCATCGCGGCGCGGGGTGGGGGTGATTGCAACAGAGCCCTTGCCTGCGTGATGAGATCAGCCTCCGGCGTGCCATCCACCGGCAATAGGCTGCGCCCTTGCCGGGCCAGAAACGGCGCCGCCCGCAATATGCCGGAAATGCCATAGGCGGTGCCCAAATCCTCAACCGCCTCGCTTTCAGCCCCCAGCAACCGCCCTGCAATCCACGCCAGCCGCCCCGCCGTGCCGCGCACATAGTTCATAAAACTGGTCAAATCCGGCATTTGCGGCTCGGCCTCCGCCTCCCGTGCATCAATCAGCGCCGCCAGATCCGAGCGCCGAAACACGCGCTGGTTCAAAGCCTCGGTCAGTGGCGTCGCAATCTCATGCTTGCGCACCGCCCCATCCACCACCTCGCGCCACCAGGTCAGCCGGATCAGCGCCAGAGTCGGCTCAGAGGCCACCTCCCGCGCCCGCGCCAGCTCATGGTTGAACGCATAAAGCAACCACAACGCTTCCCGCTTGTACGAGGGCGCAAATAACGTGGTAAAATACCGGTCCGGGTCAGCCCGGCGAATATGAATAAGAAGCTCGCTTGACGATGTCATGCTCAGTCCATAGCTACTCATCACGTCGAAATAAAACCCTCACCTCGTCAGGAGACCCGCCCGATGGCTTTCGAACTTCCCACCCTCCCCTACGCCGCCTCCGCTTTGGCCGATAAAGGCATGTGCCAGGAAACCCTGGAGCTGCATCACGGCAAGCACCATCAAGCTTACGTGACGGCACTGAACGGTTTTGTGGAGAAAAATGCCGAATTGCAGGGCAAAACCCTGGAAGAAATCGTCGCCTTCTCGCACGGCAAGCCAGACCTCGCCCCGGTATTCAATAACGCCGGCCAGCATTGGAACCATATTCTGTTCTGGCAAAACATGAGCCCCACCGGCGGCAAAATCCCCGGCACCCTGGAAGCCAAAATCACTGCCGATTTCGGCTCCGTCGCCGCCTTCAAGGACGCCTTCAAAGCCGCCGGCATCGGCCAGTTCGGCTCCGGCTGGGCATGGCTTATCCTTAGCCCCGATGGCAAATTAAAAGTCACCAAAACCCCGAACGGCTCCAACCCGCTCGCCACCGGCGAAGGCAAAGCCCTGCTCGGCATCGATGTGTGGGAACACTCCTACTATCTCGACTTCCGCAACCGCCGCCCCGACTACCTGACCAACTGGATCGATAACCTCGCCAACTACGAATACGCCGAAGCCGCGCTCAAGGCGGCCTGAGTTAAGGAAGGCCAAGGGGCTCTGCCCCTTGGAACCCCGCCTAAGGCGAGCCTTAGGAATCCATTTTTGAGGGATAAGAAAGGGGGCCGCATCGGGCGTCATTGACACCTCGGGCGGCCCCCTTTCTTATCCCTTAAGGGTTCTAAGGGCTGTGCCCTTAGCAGGGGTCCTAGGGGACAGCGTCCCCTAGCCTTTCTTACTTCAGGAGACGCGTTTTGGCACGGTTTGAGGGTACATCGTCATTTGTGGCGACTGAGGATTTGAAGGTTGCGGTGAATGCGGCGGTCGCGTTGCAGCGGCCGTTATTGATTAAGGGCGAGCCTGGCACGGGCAAGACGGTGCTGGCGCAGGAGGTGGCGCGGGCGTTGGGGAAGGATTTGATTTCCTGGCATATAAAATCCACCACCAAGGCGCAGCAGGGTTTGTATGAGTATGATGCGGTGTCGCGTCTGCGGGATAGTCAGTTGGGTGATGCGCGGGTGCATGACATTGGCAATTACATCATTCACGGTAAGTTGTGGGACGCGTTCGAGGCTGAAAACGCGCCGGTTTTGCTGATTGATGAGATCGATAAGGCGGATATCGAGTTTCCGAATGACTTGCTGCTGGAACTCGATAGGATGGAGTTTTTTGTCTACGAGACGCGCCAGACGATCAAGGCCAAGCAGCGGCCAGTGATTATCATTACGTCGAATAATGAGAAGGAACTGCCGGATGCGTTTTTGCGCCGGTGTTTTTTCCATTACATCAAATTTCCGGACCGCGAGACGATGGAGCGGATTGTGGAGGTGCATTATCCGGGCATGAAGTCGCTGTTGCTGCGCGAGGCGTTGACGGCGTTTTACGAATTGCGCGAGTTGCCGGGGTTGAAGAAGCGGCCTTCAACATCGGAGTTTCTGGATTGGTTAAAGCTGTTGGTGGCGGAGGATATCGGGCCGGAGGTTTTACGGGAAAAATCGGCTGCAAAATTAATCCCACCTTTGCATGGCGCACTGCTGAAGAATGAGCAGGATGTGCATTTATTTGAGCGTCTGGCATTTATTCATCGGCGTGGCGGGTAGCGATGTTCATCGGCTTTTTTCTCGCGTTGCGGGCGGCGGGGGTGAAAGCCAGCTTGCGCGAGTATTTAACGCTGCAAGAAGCAATGCACGCTGGGCTTGGCGATTTTGACGTCGATACGTTTTACTATCTCGCCCGCGCCACTTTGGTGAAGGACGAGCGCTTTATCGACAAGTTCGATAGAGTGTTTGCGGAATCCTTCAAAGGTGTTTTGCAGCCAAAGCCCGAAACTGTGGACGGTGTGGCAGCACAGGAATTACCGGAAGAATGGCTGAAGCTTTTGGCTGAGAAAGTTTTAACCGACGAGGAAAAGGCCGAGATCGAAGCGATGGGTGGCTTCGAGAAGCTGATGGAAACCTTGCGCAAGCGCCTGGAAGAACAAAAAGGCCGCCATGAAGGTGGTTCCAAATGGATCGGCACGGCCGGTACGTCACCCTTTGGGGCCAATGGCTATAACCCTGAAGGTGTGCGTATTGGCCAGCAAACCAGCCGGAACCGCTCGGCAGTGAAAGTCTGGGACGAACGCAGTTTCAAGAACCTCGCCGCTGATGTGGAAATTGGCACCCGCAATATGAAAGTTGCTCTGCGGCGCCTGCGGCGTTTCGCACGCGAAGGTGCCGCAGAGGAGTTGGATTTGCCCGGCACCATCGGTTCTACCGCTCGCAATGCTGGTTATCTCGATCTCAAAATGGTACCGGAGCGCCATAATGCAGTGAAGTTGCTGTTGATGCTCGATATTGGTGGCTCGATGGACGACCATATTGCGCTTTCAGAACAACTATTTTCGGCTGCCAAGGGCGAGTTCAAGCATCTGGTACATTTATATTTCCATAACTGCCCGTATGAAACCTTATGGACCGACGCACGCTTTCGCAGTGCTGATGCGGTTGCCACCGCAGATGTGTTGCATAAATACGATTCGACCTGGAAGCTTATCTTCATCGGTGACGCGGCGATGAGCCCCTATGAGCTGATCCAGCCCGGCGGCGGCATTTCAAGTTGGAACGCCGAAACGGGCCAGGACTGGCTGCGGCGGTTAATCACCGCCTTCCCGAAATCAGTCTGGATTAACCCGGTGCCTGAAAAACACTGGAACTACACGCATAGCACCAAAATAATCCGCGAGATGTTCGAGGACCGTATGTACGGCCTAACCCTCGAAGGGCTGGACGCCGCCATGCACCGGTTGATGCATTAGCTATCCGCGCGCGGCAGCCATGGAATCTGGGCGATATCGATCCCGTCCGCGGCCAATTCCTCAGCCTCTTCCTCGGTGCTTTCACCATAGATGCCGCGTGCCGGCGCCTCTCCGAAGTGGATTTTGCGGGCCTCCTCGGCAAAATCAGACCCAACATAGTCACAATTTTTTTCCACCTCGGCACGCAACTTATGCAACACGGCGCGCACCTTGTCCGGCAAGGCGCCCGCCATGGCTTGCAGCCGCACTGGCTCCTCAACTGCCACAACCGGCGCGGCTTCGGGCTGCGGATCATGGTCGATGACGCGGCCTTTCTTGCGCAATTGCGGCGCCATCAGGGCCCTATCCACCTTCGTGCTCGCGCAGGTGGGGCATGAGATAAGGCCGCGCTTGGCTTGCCGTTCAAAATTATCGCTATCCTTGAACCACCCATCAAATTCGTGGGCCTCAGCACAGCGGAGCTGATAATGGATCATCCGGCCAACAACGCATCCAATTTGCCGGCGCGGTTCAGCGCCATCATATCGTCGCAGCCACCAATCCCAACATCATTAATGAATATCTGCGGTACGCTGGTTTTGCCGCCGGAGCGTTCAAACGCTGCCTGCCGGGCGGCGGAGCCGCTCGGGGCGTCAATTTCGGTGAAAGCCACGCCTTTTTCGGTCAGCAGTTTTATCGCCCGGGCGCAATAAGGGCACATAAACTGGGTATAAATTTCAACTTTCGGCATCATTGTCTCCGGTACGTCATCTAGCGGTATGCGCACCGGTTGCAAGAGGCTCTATGAAAGCCGCGGATCAGGCACGCGTGCGGCTGTCAGCACATCCACCCGCAAAGCGCCCGCCAACAGCAATATGCGGGCACATTCGTGGGCGGTGGCGCCGGAAGTCATCACATCGTCAATCAGCAGAATATGTTTTCCGCCTAACTGCTTGGTCCGCACCGCGATACTATCTTGCAAGGCCAGGCGCCGCGCCTCAAACCCCAGCGGGCCCAGCGGCACGGTGGCGCGGCGGCGGACCAGAGCATCCGGAATCACGGGCTTTCGCGCCATTCTGCCAATGGCGTTTGCCAGTAACGCCGCCTGATTATAACGTCGCTGCCGCAACCGCGAGATATGCAGCGGTACTGGCACCAACACATCCGCCCGCGCTAGCAGTGCCGCCCCAGCCTTGAGCATCAGCACCGCCAAGCCGCCCGCAGCTTCCGTCCGGTCGGCATATTTGAACGGTAGAATCAGACGTTTCGCAGCATCATCGTAGCGCAAAGCTGCCCTGGCCGTAGAAAACGCTGGTGGCATCGCCTCGCAAACGCTGCAAATGCCTCCCTGCCCCACCGCCGCGCCAAATGGCAATGGTACGCCGCAACAGCCGCAAATGGGGCTGGAAATAAAATTCACCGTCCGGAAGCATGGCAGGCAGAACTGCCCATCGCTATCCACCGGTGTATCGCAGGCAAGACAATTCGGCGGCAGCAGCGTATCCAGAACCGACCGCCCGAGGGGCTTCAGGAGCGTAAAAAAGGTCATGCTGTGAGCAACGCCACTATTTTCGACAAATCTGCCGTCCGCGCCCACCGTGACCGTGCCGCTGGGTCCTTGGGGCCACTGCAACCGGTCCTGGATGATCTTGCCGGCCGCTTACTAGACCGGCTCGACGACACCAAAACGAAATTCACCACCGCGCTCGATTTCGGCGGCCGCGGCACCATCGCACCTACGCTGCAAGCCCGTGGTATGCAGGTGATCTCAGCCGACCTCTCCGCCGCCATGGCACGCATCGCTGGCGGGTTGCCGGTCGCGGTCGATGGCGAGGCGCTTGCGTTCGGCGATAAAAAATTCGACCTGATCATCGCCCATCTAAGCCTGCATTGGGTGAATGATCTGCCTGGCGCGCTCATTCAGCTTCGCCGGGCGCTCAAGACAGATGGGTTGTTCCTGGCCAGCATGCCGGTACTCGGCACACTACAAGGTCTGCGCGAGGCGTTGCTGGAGGCTGAGCACAACCTTACTGGTGCGGTGAACCCGCGCATCTCACCATTCCCGGACTTGCGTGACTGCGCCGGCCTATTACAGCGCGCCGGCTTTGCGTTGCCGGTCGCCGATGTTGAAGAGATCGAGCTTCTGTACGCCAACCCGCTGCACCTATTGCACGAGCTTCGCCAGGCCGGCGAAACCAATGCCGTACAAGCCCGCGCCCGCACCACGCCGCCCCGTGCCTTATTCCCCGCCGCCCTTGGCCAATTGCCACAACGAGATGGCCGGGCGGTGGCGCATTTGCGGATGGCGGTCATGACCGGCTGGGCTTCATAACAGGCTGGTCTTTCTAAAACTCATCCACTGCCCGTTGCCCACAATCACATGGTCATGCAGCACAATGTTAAGCGCAGCGGTGGCCCTTTTAATCTCCCGTGTCATTTCGATGTCGTCAGCACTTGGCGAAGGATCACCGCTAGGGTGGTTGTGCACCAGAATCACCGCCGTTGCATGAAGCTCCAAAGCCCGCTTTACCACTTCACGCGGATAAACGGGCGTATGGTTCACTGTGCCTTTGGTTTGAATTTCATCAGCCAGCAGGCGGTTGCGGTTATCGAGGAATAATATCCGGAATTGCTCGGTCTTCTCGCGCGCCAGCACAGCCTGCAGATACTCCATCAAACGGTCCCAGTTGCTCAGCACTGGCCGGTACAAAACCTCAGCCCGCGCCAGCCTCTGCGCTGCCCCCTGCACCGTTTTCAATGCCGCCACCCCGGCCTCGCCGATCCCCTCAACCGCCAGCAGGTCCGGCACGCTCGCTGAGATGACGTTCGCGAAACTGCCAAACCTGCCAATGAGCAGTCTGGCGATTTGTTTGGTATCGCGGCGCGGTATGGCTAGAAATAGAACGATTTCGATCATTTCATGATCAGCCAACGCCTCTGGCCCAGCGCTGATCAGCCGCGCCCGCAACCTCTCCCGATGCCCCGCCAAGCTGGCAGCCGGTGCAGGCGGCCGAATTTCTGGCGATAACGTATCAAGTAACGTTGCGTCTGAAAAACCATTGGTTGAAATTTTTCTCATGGCACAATCTTAACGTGCCATGAGTTGCGCTGGTTGGAAAGTGGCTAATCGCTCTTCGCCACCACCATTTTGTTGCCAGACAGCACCATATAGACCGCCGGCACCACAAACAGCGTGAACATTGTTCCAATCGACAAGCCACCGGCGATCACCACGCCCATATTCACCCGCGCCGCCGCCCCCGCCCCGCTGGCCAGCACCAAAGGTAATACCCCCAGCACCATGGCGGCGGTGGTCATCAAGATCGGCCGCAGCCGGATATTTGCCGCATATTCTATTGCTTCGCGCTTCGCCATACCGCCATAGCGCGCCTCATTCGCGACCTCGACCATCAAAATTCCATGCTTGCTAACCAGCCCCATCAAGGTCACGAGCCCGACCTCGGTATAGATATTCAACGAAACGCCGCCAAAACCGAGATAGATAAATACCAAGGCGCCCGCGATCGACATCGGCACTGAAATCAAAATAATCAGCGGGTCGCGGAATGAATTGAATAAAGCGGCCAGGGCTAAGAAAATAATGATTACCGCGAAACCAAACGTCACAATAAAACTGGCATTCTCCTGCACAAATTGCCGTAACGGACCCGCATAATCCACACTATAGCCACCTGGCAGCATTTGCGCTGCCAAATTCTGCAACGTCGCCAGCGCTTCCTGCTGAGAGACACCCGGTGCCGGAACACCTTGAATGGTCGCAGAATTTTGTTGCTGGAAATGATTGATCGATTCTGGAATCACGGATGTCGATATACGTGCCACCGAGGACAGCGGCACCGTAATGCCGTTTGCAGAGGTAATCGGATAATTCAACAAATCGGCCACGTTCAGGCGATATTTGCGCTGCACCTGCGGGATTACTTTGTAAGAACGACCATCCAGGCTGAAATAATTCACATAGCCCCCGCCAAGGGCAGCTGATAACGCAGACCCCACTGAGCTCATGGTGAGACCAAGCTCAGAGACTTTCTCACGGTCAATCGTCACCGTCGCTTGCGGCTGGTCAAGTTTCAAATCGCTTTGCAGGAAGATAAACTTACCGGTCTTCAAAGCTGCCGCCAAAAATTGCTGAGAGACTGGGTAGATTTGCGAGAAATCTGCCGTGGTTTTAATGACGAACCCAATCGGCAAGCCATTTGAGCCTGGCAGAGATGGCGGCTGGAATGCCACAACCTGCTGCCCTGCGATTTCCTTCGCAGCTTCTGCCTGCAATTCATTCTGGAACGCGGTTGAGCTAAGCTTACGCTGATCCCACGGCTTCATCACCACGCCAAGAATATCCTGCCCTGGGACATCAATCTGGAACGTGCCGGCGGCTTCCGGATGGGCCAGCATCATATTATTTAGCTGCGTGTCCCAAATGGTCTTTTGCGGAATTGTCGCGTTCGGCGCTGAGGTCGCGAACATAATCACGATTCCTTGGTCTTCCTGCGGTGCCAATTCGCTGGTTGCACCTTTCGCCAGGAAGTAGATGCTAACAAAAATAATCCCGGCAAATACCATAACGATGGGAATGCTGTTCAAGCTACCGCGCAGCAGCCTGGTATAAACCCTGCGTACCTCATCAAAGCGCCTGTCAATAAAACTGACGATCTTGCTATCCCAAGCCGGATTTGCACGATCAATCGGTTTTAGAATAATCGAACTCATCATCGGCGTCAGTGTAAGCGCGATAATGGCCGAAATGGTCACAGCCCCAGCCAGGGTAAATGCAAATTCGGTAAATAATGCGCCGGTTAAGCCAGACTGAAAGCCAATCGGCACATAAACAGCGATCAGCACAATCGTCATGGCAATAATCGGGCCGCCCAGCTCTCGTGCTGCCTGAATGGCAGCCTCAAACGGGGTTTTGCCTTCATCGAGATGTCGATTGACATTCTCCACCACGATAATCGCGTCATCCACAACCAGGCCAATCGCCAGAACCAGCGCCAACAATGTGAGGAGATTAATGGTGAAGCCCAGGAACAGCATCATCGCAAATGCCCCGATCAACGACATCGGGATTGCAATAACAGGGATAATCACCGAACGTGGCGACCCCAAGAAGGCAAAAACCACCAAGGTGACAATCAGCAATGCTTCAACAAGTGCTGATACCACATCCAAAATGGAGGCGTTCACAAACTCGGTCGAATCATACGGAACTGAAACTTCGAGGCCGGTGGGAAGCTGTGCCTGAATTTGCGGCAAAACCTTCTTAACACCGGCGATCACATCCAAGAGGCTGGCGGTTGGCGCCACCTGAATGCCGATGAAGACACCGCTTTTATTATCGAACGTCACATGCTGCTCGTAATCGTCAGCACCAAGCTCAACAGAACCAACATCCTTCAGACGTACGATAGACCCGTTGGATTGTTTGATAATAAGGTTTTCAAATTCCGCCGCACTATGCAGACCGGTGGTGGCTGTCAGCGTGATCTGCGTCATCTGGCCTTTCGTGTTGCCCAATGCCGCAATAAAATCGTTATTACCAAGTGCCGTATACACATCAGTCGCCGTGAGGCCGTATGATGCCAACTTATTAGGGTCAAGCCAGACCCGCATGGCGAAATTCTGCGAGCCTAAAATCTCGGCCGTTTGCACACCATTCACGGCTTGCAATTGCGGTTGCACCACCCGCGTCACGTAATCCGTGATTTGATTAGGTTGCAGCACCGAACTTCGGAATGCGATATACATCGCATCGATCGTCTGCCCAACGGTAAGTACCAAAACCGGCTGCTGCGCACCAGTGGGCAACTGGTTGAGAACCGAATTGACCTTTGAGCTAATTTCCGTGAGCGCGGAATCGGCGTTGTGATTCAGCACCAAATTGATTGTGATGGTGCTGGCGCTGGTCTGGCTGGTGGAGGTAATATAATCGATGCCGTTGACCTGCGAGACGGCATTTTCAATCGGCGTGGTAATAAAGCCAGCCACCACATCCGGCGACGCGCCTGGATACGTGGTGGTGATCGTAATTGTGGCGTTTTCGGTCTGCGGATATTCCAACACCGGCAAAGACCCAACCGCGCGCAAGCCCAACACCACGATCAGCGTGCTCACCACGATGGCGAGCACCGGCTTTCTGATGAAAAGATCTGTGAAATTTTTCATCTGGCAGGGCTCACTCGTTCGGCGGGTTCGGGTGCGGGTCGTCGCTCATCTGGATGCTGTTATTGATAACCACGACAGCCCCCTGATGCAGTTTCAACTGGCCAGCGGTTACCACCACGTCACCCACATTTAACCCCTTGGTGATGGCAATCTGATCACCGCGCGTCGCCCCAACTTCAACGAATTGCTGTTTGGCCGTCAGAGTATCCTTACCGTTCGCATCCTTACCGCTCACGACAACATAAACCGTGTCCCCGTAAGGATTATAGGTAATTGCCGTCTGCGGCAGCGTAATAAAATTCTGCGGCTGGCCCACGCCAATATCTACTGATGCGAACATTCCCGGCCGTAATTTCAAACCATCATTACTGATCGTGGCGCGCACCTGGATCGTGCGGGTGGTCGTATCAACCGCGGCATTGATCGACTCAATCGTTCCAGTAAATGTTACACCAGGAAACGCATCAACAGTGGCGGTTACCGGCTGGCCTACGCTAATTTGCGCAAGTGCTTGCTGTGGAACGTAAAAATCCACGTAAAGCGGGTTCAGCTGTTGCAGCGTTACAATCTGCGTGCCGGCGGTGAGATACTGCCCAACATCCACCTGCCGAATGCCAAGCGTCCCGGCAAACGGCGCCCTGATTTGCTTCTCCTCGATCAAGGCCTGTTGCGCAGCCACCTGTGCCTGCGCTGCCTCAAAGGTCGCCCGGTCCGTATCTACCTGCGCCTGGCTTACCGCGTCGGCCTGGAACTGTTTCAAATCACGCTGGTAGTTAATGCCATCTAGCTTCGCAGTGGCCTGCAACTGCGCCAGCACGGCATTGTCGTTATTCGGCCGCAACGTCACCAGCAGCGCGCCCTTCGGGACGTTATCGCCAGATTTGAAATTCACGCTATCCACAATGCCGGCAATCTCAGCTGAAACATTGGCGCCGTTAATCGCCACCACGCTGCCAATCGCGTTCATCGAAGGCTGCCAGGCGGTCTCGGCGGCGGTAATCGTCGCTACCGTCTGCGGCGGGTTTGCAAGCGTGGCTAAAAACTTGCCGATCATGATGCCCTTAAAGGCACCAAACCCAAACACCCCGCCCAGCACCACGGCCACCAGGACCAGCATGATAATCAGACGTTTAATCATGGCATTGCCTTTATGAAATCCATCACGGAATGAGCCCACAGCAATTTTTGGCGGTTGCACTCACATCATCACGGTGCCACCAGCCGCCGCCCAGCGCTTGAAACAACGCGGCCGTATCGGCCAATTGCGCCGCCTGCGCCTTAACCTGGGCGATCACCGCATTCTGGTAGCTGGTTTGTGCTGCCAATACCGCCGTAAAGGGCTGGCTGCCCAATTTGAACTGATCCTGCGTCACGGCAAGACTTTTTGCAGATGCATCAGCCGCCAGACGCGCCGCTTGCAGCGCATCAGAATCGTATTGCACCGCCTGCAACGCATCTGCCACATTCTGAAACGCGGTCAGCACAGTGGCTTGATATTGCGCACCAGCAACCCGCAAGGCCGCCACAGATGCCTGGCGTTTGGCGGTCAGTTGACCGCCCTCAAATAGCGGCTGTGTCAGCCCTGCCACCAGGCTCCACAACAAAGTTTGCGGCGTGAACAAACTGGCTGTCGAAAGCGCATCATGCCCCACACTCGCGCTTAACGTAATCTGCGGCAGCATCTGCGCTGTTGCCACCCCCACATTGGCCGACGCCGCATGCAATTGCGATGCTGCCGCCTGAATATCAGGCCGTTGGTTTACCAGATCAGAGGGCAATGAACGCGGTAAATTCTGCGGCAAATGCAATGAAGCCAAGGTAAAGTCAGCTTCGTGATACTGCGCTGGGAATTTTCCCACATAATCAGCTAACTGGTTGCGTAACTGCGCCAATTGCGCTTGCAATGGCGGTAATTGCGCTTTGGCAGACGCGAGTATCGCTTCCTCACTCAGAATATTAGCTTTGGCGATACCGCCCAACGCGTATTGCCGGTTCAAAATATCAAGCTGTTGCTGGTCGGCTGCAATTATCTGGCTGGTGGCAGCAATCTGGGCCTGCACCGAAGCTTGGCTTACCGCCGCGGTAACAATATTTGCGGTCAGCGCCAGATAGGCCGCTTCAAGTTGATAGCGCTGATATTCAGCCTGCGCCTGCAAACTTTCCACATCGCGCCGGGCACCGCCCCAAATATCAAGCCCGTATGTCACGCTCAGGGACGCGTTATATAAAGTGAACGGCGCGATCACTTTACTGCTGGCTGCGGAACCGCCACCGAAGCTTGCCGAGGAGGCTGACGAGACACGCTGGCGTTCATCCTGAAAACTACCGGAAAGCGCTGGCAACAAAGCCCCTTCCGCTGCCCGCACATTTTCTTCTGCCTCAACCAGGGTTTGCTGAGCCGCCGTCAGGTTGGGATTATTGGCAAGCGCTGCATCAATCAGGCTATTTAATTCGGGCGACTTAAACAGGGTCCACCATTCGCCCGAAATATCGGCGCCAGACACAAATGCCTGGTCTGAACCTGTTTGCGTCGCCGCAGGTGCCACGGTGGCCACATCGGGTGCAGCAGGCTGGTGATAATCTGGCCCAACCTCGCAGCTTGCCAGCGCCAGCGCGAGACCAGCAAGTACAGTCCGGGGAAGGAAACCCGTTGGTTTCATAACTGCCAGCTAAGCGTGATTTCATGAGCCGTCAAGGAACAAAAATAAGAATATTTTTATCAAGGAAACTTGTAAGTTTCCTTGTTCGTACTATAACGCGGTATGGTCAAGGCCGCAGATGCACCCGTCAAACCTGCCGTGCGCCGCAAGGTTGCCGTGGCACCTTCGCTGCGCGGTGAACCACTAAGCTCCGAGCGGATGCTAAAATTATTTGCTGCGGCTGAGGATATTTTTCTGCTCAAAGGCTACCACACCGCAACCATGAGCGATGTGGCCAAAGCCGCAGGCATGTCAAAAAAGACAGTTTATCAGATCGTTGAATCGAAGGCTGAATTATTCGCAGCCTTACTCACCCATCACCAATCATTATTGCAATTTCCACCCGAGCAACCGGGCTGGACGATCCGAGACATTCTGAAGGCCAACCTTCTATGCCTCGCCAAATTTCTTCTCTCGAAGGAACAAATTGCCATCGTGCGGCTGATTATGGCGGAATATACCCACAGCCCCGACTTAGGCCGGGTATTTCACTTAAAACGTGTGCAAAAAGCCCGCTCCAAGCTAGAACTCTGCCTCGCCGACCTTGCATCCCGCCAAGGCTGCGAGCTGTGCAATGTGCAGGAAATGTCAGCCATGCTGTTTGGCATGTCGATCGGTGAGTTTCTACTCGGTGCGCTGATCGGCTTTCGGGCTACCCCTACCAAAGCCGCTCTAGAAGCCCGGGTGAGCAACGCGGTCGATATTTTCCTCAGCGGCTGTGAGGCGCTTAACCGCCCGTAACCGACATATGACGTGCCACTGCCGGCTTGTTCTGGCGCCGGTCGATAACAAAATCATGGCCCTTGGGCTTACGGGCAATTGCCTCAAAAATCGCGGCGTCCAAGGCTTCATCACTCTCTGTTGCCCGCAACGGGGCGCGTAAATCTGCCGCGTCGTCCTGGCCTAAGCACATATACAGGGTACCCGTGCAGGTCAGCCGCACGCGGTTGCAGCCCTCGCAAAAATTATGCGTCAGCGGTGTAATGAAGCCCAGACGCTGGCCGGTCTCGGCGATGTTCATATAGCGTGCCGGGCCGCCGGTAACGTACTCCGAATCGCTCAAATTCCAGCGCCGTTGCAAACGCGCTCGCACCAGCGAGAGCGGCAAATATTGCGCGGTGCGGTCTTCCTCAATCTCACCCAGCGGCATGGTCTCAATCAGGCATAAATCGAACCCGTGCGCGCCGCACCATTCAATCATGCTGTCATATTCATCCTCATTTACGCCCTTCAGGGCGACGGCATTAATTTTTATCTTCAAACCAGCCTTTTTCGCCGCCATCACGCCATCGAGCACAGCGGGCAATTTGCCCCAGCGGGTGATTTCAGCGAATTTATCAGCCTTCAGCGTATCGATGCTAACATTTATGCGCTTAACCCCGGCGCCCGCCAGGTCATCGGCATATTTCGCCAACTGGCTGCCATTGGTGGTCAGTGTCAGCTCTTCCAACCCGTTGCCGATGCGCGCGCCTAATTTGCGGATCAGCCACATCACATCCCGCCGCACTAACGGCTCGCCACCGGTCAGCCGCAGCTTGGTCACACCGTGGCGAATGAACGCGCCGCAAAGCCGGTCCAACTCCTCAAGCGTGAGAAGGTCCTTCTTTGGCAAAAACACCATGTCTTCGGCCATGCAATAGACACAGCGAAAATCACAGCGGTCCGTTACCGAAACGCGAAGATAGGTTATGGCGCGGCCAAACGGGTCGATCATGGCTGCTACATTGCCCCCTGGCGGTGTAAACGCAAGGGTGGGTTCATGGCGCGTCCACCCGGTCCAGCGGTACATGCAGCGTGTTCACCACTACCTTGCCCGCATGTTCAAACATCACGGTCACTTTCTCACCCACGGCGGTTTGCACCTGGCCTAAACCCCAATCGGGCTGGCGGGCGTTGCGCACATAGTCGCCGGGTTCAAATTCAGCGCGATTCATAGCCACATTCCTTCAAAGCCTTCAGCATATGGGGCGGCGCCAGCGCTGTCACATCCAAAGGCGGGTCCAGCGGCAGGTTTATCCGCCGTGCCAGCAAGCATAGCGGGCCGGTGCCGCCGCCATAAACCGCATCGCCCACCAGGGGGTGGCCCAAGGCGGCGCAATGGGCGCGGATTTGGTGGGTTCGCCCGGTTTTGGGGCGCAGCTCTAGCCAAGTGAGGCCACCGCCCTGCCCTTGTACCGCCCATTCTGTGATTGCAGGTGGTCCATCTGGCGATGGCACCATCATCCAACTGCGTCCGCTGGTAAGTTTGGCCAAAGGCAAATCAATAACGCCGGTATTTTCCTTCGGCACACCGCGCACCAAAGCCCAATAGGTCTTTTGCGCACCGCCTTCAGCAAACAATATTTGCGCGGCGATCAATGCCGATTTCTTCAGCGCGATCACCAAACACCCAGCGGTGTCCTGGTCCAGCCGGTGCGCCAGCCACGGACCATTTTTACCGCGCCGCCAGGCTGGAAAATAATCCTCAATACTGGGGCCACCGGCGCGGCCGGGATGCACCGGCAGCCCAGCCGGCTTATCCACCACCATAAAGCGGCTATCGGCAAATAGAATGCTGGGCGTCACGCCCGTAAATGGTCAGGGATGGTCAGGCCCAAACGGCGCGGAATATCCCATATCTCGCGCACCCGCCGCGTCTCCACAAACCCCGCAGCCAGATAATTGGGCAGCGCTTTGGGGTGGTCAGCCGTGCAGGTATTCACGGTCATGCCGCGCAACGGGCTGGCTGGCAAAAACACGCTATCAATCGCCGCCTGTAACAACCTGGCCCCAAGCCCACGGCCAATAAATTCCGGCATCAGGCCAAAATAATTCAAGTTCACATCCGGCCATAGTTGCGAGTCTGTTTCAAAAAACCCCGCCACCGCGCCATCAACCCGCAAGATTTGAATATCCAAGGACGGGCTTGCCAAATGCCGCGCCAATAAATCATCCGGCATCATGCGCCGCAGCCACCACAACCAAGGCGTGCCGACATCGCTGTAAAGCTTCCGGTAACCAGCCACATCCAACCGTTCCCGCGTCAATGTAACGCCATCCGGCCATGTCACGGCAGGCCCAGGGCGCCGCGCATTCAACCGCAAGAAGGTGACTGTAACAGCCACCCGGTCAGCCTGCTCACCTGGTGCCAAGCGGGCATAATCCATCGGTCTAGTCGTCCAGGAAGCTGCGCAGCTTGCGCGAGCGTGACGGGTGCTTCAGCTTGCGTAACGCCTTGGCTTCAATCTGCCGAATACGTTCACGGGTCACGTTAAACTGCTGCCCAACTTCTTCCAGCGTATGGTCGGTGTTCATGCCGATACCAAAGCGCATCCGCAGCACGCGTTCTTCGCGCGGCGTGAGCGAGGAGAGCACGCGCGTGGCAGCCTCACGCAAATTCGCCTGCACCGCAGCATCCAGCGGAATAATCGCGCCTTTATCCTCGATGAAATCACCTAAGTGCGAATCTTCCTCATCGCCAATCGGAGTTTCAAGCGAAATCGGTTCCTTCGCAATTTTTAGAACCTTGCGCACTTTCTCAAGCGGCATGCCCAATTTCTCGGCCAATTCTTCCGGCGTCGGCTCACGGCCAATTTCATGCAGCATCTGGCGCGACGTGCGCACCAGCTTGTTGATCGTCTCGATCATATGCACCGGGATACGAATGGTGCGGGCTTGGTCGGCAATCGAGCGCGTAATCGCCTGCCGGATCCACCATGTCGCATAGGTGCTAAATTTATAGCCACGGCGATATTCAAACTTATCAACCGCCTTCATCAGGCCGATATTGCCTTCCTGAATCAAATCCAAAAATTGCAGGCCACGATTGGTATATTTCTTGGCAATGGAAATCACCAGGCGCAAATTCGCCTCGATCATTTCTTTTTTCGCACGGGTGGAATCACGCTCACCGCGCGAGACTGTGGAATAAACCCGGCGGAATTCTTCAATCGGCAAGCCACCTTCGCTGGCAACCTTGCCGATTTGCGCACGCAACTCGGTCACCTGCGGCATATATTTCTGCACAAAGGTTTTCCAGCCCTTGCCCGGCAATTCCGAGACAACATTCAGCCAGTTCGGGTCCAACTCGCGGCCCCGGTAATGTTGCAGGAATTCCTCGCGTGACACCTTGGCGCTTTCGGCCAGGCGCAAAATCTGCCCCTCCAGCCCATTTAACCGCTGGTTCAGCACCTTTAACTGCGCCACCAGCTCCTCGATGCGGTTGTTATGCAGCCGCACCTGCTCAACCTTCGCCACCAGCTCGTCGCGCAGTTTTTCGTAATTCTTTTCAGAGCGGGTATTCACATCCGCCCCGGCTGTAAGGTTATCAAGCCGTTTTTGCTGGATTTTCGCCAGCTTCTCGTAAAGCTTCTCGATTTCCTCGAAATATTTGAAAATCTCCGGCTTTAGCTTTTCTTCCAGGGCCGAGAGCGACATGCCCACGCCCTCATTATCCTCATCATCCTCAATTTCTTCCTGGGTCTGGAAGCCTTCAGCCACCACCGGGTCATTGCCCGACTGCATGGCTTCAAGGTCAATCACATCGCGCAGCAAAACCCGGCCATTATTCAGCGCATCATGCCAGGCGATAATGGCGCGGAAGGTCAGCGGGCTTTCGCAAAGCCCGCGGATCATCATGTCCCGGCCGGCTTCAATCCGCTTGGCAATGGCGATTTCGCCCTCGCGCGAGAGCAATTCCACCGTGCCCATTTCGCGCAAATACATCCGCACCGGGTCATCCGTGCGCGAGACCGAGCTTTCGCTGATATTGCCGGCGGGGCTGTCTTCATCATCCGCCGCCTCTTCCTTGACCAGCGGCTGGGCTTCGGGGTCCTCGCCCTCCTCAGATTCCACCACCTGGATGCCCATTTCAGAGAGCATCGCCATAATATCTTCAATCTGCTCGGACGAATTCTGCTCAGCGGGGAGTACGGCGTTCAGCTCATCGAACGTGATGTAGCCGCGCTCCTTACCCTTGGCGATTAACCGCTTAACTGAGGCTGATTGCGTGTCGAGTACATTGGCATCAGCTTCAACTTCAGGGGTGGGCTGTTCGGCAGTTGGGGTGGGCTTGGTGGCCATGGTCGGCGAAACTCCGGGGATTCTTAACTATATGATTTAGGCATAGAGCAGGCGTGTGGTAAGACCCTAATCAGAGTCTCGTTCAGCCCGTTCAGCGCGTGCATTTGCTGCATTGAGCCGGATGAACTTGGCGACGGTTTCGGGGTCGTCCGGGGCCGCCATATAGCGCATTTGCTGCTCATCTCGTTGCTCGCGCAATTTCAACCGGCTGGACCTCATCAAACCGAACATCTCCCACCATAGGTCAGCTGCTTCTGCCAATGTCGCCTCCGGCGAAGCGCCCGCCGGCAGGGGAGACATGGACAAAATTTGGGCAGCCGCAACGCTCAGCGCATTTTTGTGTAAGTGAGTGAGCAGACTTGGTAAGTCAAGGGTTTCATGCGTTTGAGTTACCTTCGTTTCGGTACCCGTTGCCAGGAAAGCCAGCAATGTAGCACGAATATCCGCACATTCGGGCGGTAGGTCGATTAAACAATAGGCTTCCTCAACAAACGGCAGTAGCTGCGGATGATTAAGCAGAATCGCTGTCATAATTTTACCGCGCTCAGCATCCGCCGCTGCGGGGTCGATCGCCGGGCGCGGGATCCGCACGCTGGTTATCTTCGCTGGGCCGTTTCGTTTTTTACCCCCAATGCTTGGCCGTTCGGCAAAAAACCTATCAAGCAGCAGGGCGCGATATTCACCAGAGAGCGCCTTATCGGGAATTTTGGCGGCAATACTTATCAAGCGTGCTCTGAGTGCCGCGCGGCCCTCCGGCGTGTTCGTCACCGCCCCTTCGGCCACCATGTCGAACAACACTGCTGAAAGTGGCAACGCGCCATCTAGTTGCGATTTAAAAAACGCCGCACCTTGTTTGCGGATCAAACTATCCGGGTCTTCTTTCTCCGGTAAGCGCAGGAATTTCAGTGTCCGGTCGGGTGCCAGCCCCTCCAGCGCCAGTTCCACCGTGCGCATGGCGGCCCGGCGCCCGGCATTATCAGCGTCGAAACATATCACCGGTGCCGGGCTGAGCTTCCATAATTCAGCCAGATGGTCATCGGTCAGCGCCGTACCCAAAGGCGCGACCGCGCCGCCAAACCCGGCTTGGGCCAGCGCGATCACATCCATATAGCCTTCCACCACGATCAAATTCTGGCCTTGACGCACAGCCTCGCGGGCAAAATTCAGCCCATAGAGCGACCGCCGTTTAGAAAACGCCGCAGTCTCCGGCCCGTTCACATATTTCGGCTGGCCATCGCCTAAAATGCGCCCGCCAAAGCTAATTTTGGTGCCGCGACGGTCGGTGATGGGGAACATCACGCGCGAGAAGAACATATCCACCGGACCGCGATCGCCGATTTTCATCAGCCCGGCTTCAACCAGCTGCTCGGTGGTTATCCCTTGGCGGGATAACGCGCTGGCCAACACATTACGCCCCTCGCCCGACCAACCCAAGCCGAATTTCTTAATCGTTGCCTCACTCAAACCGCGCCCGCGCAGATAATCGAGCCCGGCCCGGCCTTCCGGTCCAAACAGCCATTTCTGATACTGCGCGCCGGCCGCTTCCAGCACGTCGGCAATCCCGGCCCGGCGCTGTTCGGCTTCCGCCGCCTGCGGGCTGGCTTTAGGTACTTCCAGCCCGGCCTCGGCCGCCAAACTTTCCACCGCTTCCATAAAGGGGGCGCCGGTGGATTTCATCACGAAGGTGATCACATCGCCATGCTCGCCACAGCCGAAGCAATGATAATGGTCGTCATAGACATAGAAAGACGGCGTTTTCTCGCCATGAAATGGGCAGCAACCCTTTGATTCGCGGCCTGAGCGCGTTAAGCGCACAGAGCGCCCGATCAGCGCCGCGATTGGCGTGCGCGCCCGCAATTCATCCAGGAATGATGACGGCAGACTAGGCAAGCTTGGCTTTCACCACGCCGGAGACCACGCCCATATCGAGCGCCGCGCCATGCTTGGCTTTCAACGCGCCGATCACCTTGCCCATGTCCTTGCCGGAGGTAGCACCGGTTTCGGCAATCGCCTCAGCCACCGCCGCATCGAGCGCATCACCTTCCAGGGTTTTTGGTAAAAATTCTTCAATAACAGAAATTTCCCGCTCTTCCTTAACTGCCAACTCCTCCCGGCCGCCCTGGCGATACAGCGCCACCGCATCCCGCCGGGATTTGATCATCGAGCGCAGCATCGCGAAAATCTCGTCATCCGGGATGGCGGTAACGCCCTTCGGGCGGGCCGCAATATCGGTATCTTTCAACTTCGCCTGGATCATCCGCAATGTTGATGTCCGGTCGGCATCACGGGCCAGCATGGCGGTTTTCACAGCGGCGGTAATCTCTTCACGCAAACTCATTGTCACACCTTTCGGATAGTATTTCCGGAAATGGATAAAATCATTGAACCCGGAAAAAATTTCCGATACATTATTCTCATGCCAATATCCATTGCCGACCTCTTAGACCGCCTGGGCGGTACAGAAGCTGCCGCCACTCTAACAGGGGTTTCGGCGGAAGCGATACGCAAATGGCGCAGTGCTAACGCCATTCCCAGCCGCCACTGGCCGGCCATTATGGCTGCCACCGGCCTCAACCTTCAAGATTTACCAGGAACCGCCATGGAAACCGACACCCCGCCCGGCGCCACCGCCGCCCTAGTGCTGGCCGACGGCACTGTCTTCTGGGGCCGCGGCTTTGGCGCGCATGGCACCTCGGCCCCCTCTGAACTCTGCTTTTCCACCGGCCTGACCGGATACCAGGAAACCCTGACAGACCCGTCCTTCGCCGGGCAGATTATCAATTTCACCTTCCCGCATATTGGTAATGTCGGCACGAATGACGAGGATTTGGAAGCAACCACCATCGCTGCCCGTGGGTTAGTGACGGGCCAGGACCCAACCGAGCCGTCCAACTACCGCGCCACCTCCAACCTTGATCACTGGCTGAAAAAGCAGAATGTGCCTGGCATTGCGGGCGTGGATACCCGTGCGGTCACGCTGCGCATCCGCGACCTCGGCGCGCCGAATGCGGTGCTGAGCTACCCGGCGGATGGCAAGTTCGACCTCGCCGCCCTCACCGCCACTGCCGCCGCCTGGGGCGGGCTGGATGGGCTTGATCTCGCGAAAGAAGTCTCCTGCACCCAGAGCTATGAATGGACCGCCGGCACCTGGAGCTGGGAGCATGGTTTTGCCGCCCCGACAGCCACGCATACGGTGGTGGCAGTGGATTACGGCGCCAAACGCAACATCCTCCGCAGCCTGGCGTCGGCTGGCTGCAAAGTCATCGTGGTGCCCGCCACGTCGGGCGCTGAGGATATTCTGCGCCATAAGCCAGACGGCGTGTTCCTCTCCAACGGCCCCGGCGACCCAGCGGCGACAGCCGAATATGCCGTGCCTGCGATTCAGGGCGTGATGGCAGCCGGTGTGCCGATTTTTGGCATCTGCTTGGGCCACCAGCTTCTAGCCACCGCACTTGGCGGCAAAACCTACAAGCTGGCCCGTGGCCACCGTGGCGCCAACCAACCAGTGCAGGATTTAACCACCGGCAAAGTGGAAATCACCTCGCAAAACCATGGTTTTGCCGTGGATGAAGCCTCGCTGCCGGCTGGTGTGGACGTAACGCATAAAAGCCTGTTCGACGGCTCGAACGAAGGCATCGAATGCAAAGCCAAGCGAGTATTCTCGGTGCAATACCACCCCGAAGCCTCGCCGGGGCCTTCGGACTCTTCCTACTTGTTCAAACGCTTTGTCGAGATGATGGCCTAATGCCATTTCCCCTTCCCGTCATTGCGAGGCCGCAAAGCGGCCGTGGCAATCTGTATGTTGCACAAACAAAAATGGATTGCTTCGGCGCCGCCTCGCAATGACGATCTAAACCAAACGCCCCTCACCGCTTGAATCGAGTCTCCCATGCCCAAACGCACAGACATAAAATCCATCATGATCATCGGCGCGGGTCCGATTGTCATCGGTCAGGCCTGCGAGTTTGACTATTCGGGCGCCCAGGCCTGCAAGGCGCTGCGCGAGGAAGGCTACCGGGTGATCCTGGTAAACTCCAACCCCGCCACCATCATGACCGACCCGTCGCTGGCGGATGCCACCTACATCGAGCCGATTACGCCGGAGATGGTGGAAAAAATCATCATCCGTGAAAAGCCGGATGCGTTGCTGCCCACCATGGGCGGGCAAACCGCGCTCAACACCGCCATGTCCCTCGCCAAATCCGGCACCCTGGAAAAGCACGGCGTGGAGCTGATCGGTGCCAAGGCTGACGTGATTGACCGCGCTGAGGACCGTTTGAAGTTCCGTGACGCGATGGCGGAAATCGGCATCGCCGGTCCTAAATCCGCCATCGCCCACAACCGCGAAGAGGCTGCCGCGGCCTTGGAACTTGTCGGCCTGCCGGCGGTTATCCGGCCTTCTTTCACGCTCGGCGGCACCGGTGGCGGCATCGCTTATAACCGCGAAGAATTTTTCGATATCTGCGCGTCCGGCATCGACGCCTCCCCCACCAATGAAATCCTGGTCGAAGAATCCGTGCTCGGCTGGAAAGAATACGAGATGGAGGTGGTGCGCGATTGCGCTGATAATTGCATTATCATTTGCTCGATCGAAAATATCGACCCGATGGGCGTGCATACCGGTGACAGTGTTACCGTCGCCCCGGCTTTGACGCTGACGGATAAAGAATACCAGATCATGCGCGATGCCTCGATCGCCTGTTTGCGCCGTATCGGTGTGGATACGGGTGGCTCAAACGTGCAGTTCGGCATCAATCCGGCAGATGGCCGCATGGTGGTCATTGAGATGAATCCGCGCGTCTCGCGCTCCTCCGCACTCGCCTCCAAAGCCACTGGCTTCCCGATTGCCAAAATCGCCGCCAAGCTGGCGGTTGGTTACACGCTTGATGAATTGAAGAACGACATCACCAAGGCCACACCAGCAAGTTTTGAGCCGGTGATCGACTATGTCGTGATCAAAATACCCCGTTTTACCTTTGAGAAATTCCCCGGCACCCCGGCTTTGCTCTCGACGTCGATGAAGTCGGTCGGTGAAGCCATGGCCGTCGGCCGCAACTTTGCCGAGGCCTTGCAAAAGGGCCTGCGCAGTCTGGAAACCGGCCTCTCCGGGCTTGATGAAATCGCCGCCCCCGGCGACGGCACGCCGGATGCGTTCCGCGCCGCCCTCTCCACCCCGCGCCCGGATCGCCTGCTGATCGCAGCACAAGCCTTACGCGCGGGGCTTTCCATTGAAGACATTCACGCGGCCTGTAAGTTCGACCCCTGGTATCTCGCCCAGATGCAAAAAATCATCGATGCTGAGGCCGAGGTTAAGAAAAACGGCATCCCGCGCGAGGCCTTTGCACTACGCCGCCTGAAGTCCCTGGGCTTTGCCGATAAGCGGCTGGCCGAGCTCACGGGCCAGAAAGAGGCCGCTGTCACGGCGTCTCGCTTAAAACTTGGCGTGACACCGGTTTACAAACGTATCGATACATCAGGCGGTGAATTCGCCTCCGCCGCTTCGTACATGTATGGCACCTATGAAGGCGCTTACGGCACACCGGTTTGTGAATCTAACCCAACTGACCACAATAAAATCATTATTCTTGGCGGCGGTCCCAACCGCATTGGCCAGGGTATCGAGTTTGATTATTGCTGTGTGCACGCCGCCTACGCGCTGCGCGAAGCTGGCTACGAAACCATTATGGTCAATTGCAACCCGGAAACGGTTTCAACGGACTATGATACGTCTGACCGGCTGTATTTCGAGCCGCTCTTTGCTGAGGATGTCATTTCACTCATTCGCCGCGAGCAGCAAAACGGCAATCTGCTCGGCTGCATCGTGCAATATGGCGGTCAGACGCCACTCAAACTCAGCCAGGCTTTGGAAGTTGCGCAAATCCCCATTCTCGGCACCACCGCGGATGCCATCGACATCGCCGAAGACCGCGAGCGTTTTGCGGTACTTTTGCAAAAGCTCGGTCTGCGCCAGCCGGATAACGGCATCGCCCGCTCACCAGAACAGGCCGAAACCATCGCTGATAAAATCGGCTACCCCATCATCATCCGCCCTTCCTACGTACTTGGCGGGCGGGCGATGGAAATTGTCTATGACCGTACCGGGCTGACCCGCTATATGCGTGAAGTTGCCCGCGCCTCCAACGAAAACCCGGTTCTCATCGACCGCTACCTCAACGAAGCCTCGGAAGTGGATGTGGATTGCATCTGCGACGGCGAAACGGTTTATGTGGCCGGGGTGATGGAGCATATCGAAGAAGCCGGCATTCATTCCGGGGATTCCGCCTGCTCTATTCCGCCCTACTCGCTCTCACCGGCGATCGTCGCTGAATTGCGCGCCGAAACCGAAGCCATGGCAAAGGCGCTCAACGTCGTCGGGTTGATGAATGTGCAATACGCCATCCAGAACGACCTTATTTACGTGCTGGAAGTAAATCCGCGCGCCTCCCGCACTGTACCGTTCGTGGCCAAAGCCACCGGCGTGGCGGTTGCCAAAATCGGTGCCCGCGTAATGGCCGGTGAGAAACTCGCCAGCTTCAAGCTCGACGACACCATCGCCGTCAGCCATGTGGCCGTAAAGGAAGCGGTGTTCCCGTTCGCCCGCTTCCCGAATATCGACACGCTGCTGGGCCCGGAAATGAAATCCACCGGCGAGGTCATGGGGCTCGATACCAGCTTCGCCCGCGCCTTCGCCAAAGCCCAGCTCGGTGCCGGGGTAAAACTGCCGCTCTCCGGCACCGCGTTCCTGTCGGTGAAGGAATCCGACAAAGCCGCCATCGTGCCGGTGGCGCGCCGCCTATCGGAGCTTGGCTTCTCCATCCTCGCCACCCGCGGCACGGCGGCCCACATCGCCAAAGCCGGGATTCCCGTGAAGTCGGTAAATAAAGTGCTCGAAGGCCGCCCGCATTGCGTGGATGCCATTCGCTCGGGCGACATTCAGCTGGTCATCAACACCGCCCATGGCGCGCAATCGGTGGCCGATAGCTTTGATATCCGGCGCTCCGCCTTGACGCACCAGGTGCCAAACTTCACCACCATCGCGGCGGCGCGGGCCACGGCGCACGCCATCGCTGCCATGATATCTGGCAGTCTTGAAGTTGCGCCGCTTCAGTCGTACTTTCCCGCTTCATTTTGAAACGTCGCTTGGGCCTTGCCGGGCTCAGCGGCGTATCGTGTTTTAACCCTTACCCGTCGGCCATTATCGGCCGAGGAGACCAAGTTGCAGAAATTTCCAATGACGGCGGCTGGCTTGCAGGCACTTGAAGATGAGCTGCGGATGCTCAAAGCCCAGGAACGCCCTGCCATTATTCGCGCGATCGCCGAAGCCCGTGCCCATGGCGATTTGTCAGAAAACGCTGAATACCATGCGGCGCGCGAACGCCAATCATTTGTCGAAGGCCGGATTGCCGAGCTTGAGGAAATCACCTCGGCCGCTGAGGTCATCGACCCTGCCAGCCTGTCCGGCGATACCGTAAAGTTCGGCGCCAGCATTTTGCTGCTCGATGAGGACACTGAGAAGGAAGTCACCTACCAGATTGTCGGTATGCATGAGGCCGATATTAAGCAGGCCCGGCTCTCGATTACGTCCCCGCTCGCCAAGGCCCTGATTGCCAAGCGCGTGGGGGACAGCGTCTCGGTTCCCGCCCCCGGTGGCGACCGGACCTACGAGATCCTTAAAATCACCTACGGCTGAGGCTCATGATCACTTTCCAGGACGTTGAAGCCGCCGCCAAGCGGATCGAAGGCGCTGTCATACGCTCGCCGTTTCTGCGTTCAGACGCGCTGAGCAAAGCAACCGGCGCGGAGATTTACCTAAAATACGACCATCTCCAGGCAACCGGCGCGTTCAAGGAACGTGGTGCGGCCAACCGGATCGCGCTGTTGTCAGCTGAGGAGAAAAAAGCCGGCGTCATCGCGATGTCAGCAGGCAATCACGCCCAGGCCGTGGCACGGCATGCGGCTTTGGCCGGCATTAAGGCCACCATCGTGATGCCGGTTTTTACCCCCGCCACCAAAGTTACCCGCACCGCCGCCTGGGGTGCGGATGTGGTATTGCACGGCGAAATGTTGGCGGAATCCGCTGCCCATGCGCACCATTTGGCTGAGAAGCACGGCTATATTTTCATCCACCCTTATGACGACCCCGCGGTTATGGCCGGGCAAGGCACCATGGCGCTGGAAATGCTGCAAGATGTTCCAAACTTGCAGTCTTTAGCGGTTGCAACTGGCGGCGGCGGCTTGCTCTCCGGCTCCGCAATCGTGGCGCGTGCCATGAAACCCGATCTCGATGTGGTTGGCGTGGAAGTGGAAAATTATTCAGCCTTCGCACAAGCCTTGGCACATCAACCAATTAAAGTGGGCGGCCCGACCATCGCTGAAGGCATTGCGGTGCGCGATATTGGGCAAAATCCGCTGGAAATCCTGAAAAGCCTGAATATTGAAGTGCTGGTGGTCTCAGAACATGCGGTCGAACAAGCCATCGCCTTGCTGGTGGAAGGGGCCAAGCAGGTTGCGGAAGGTGCTGGTGCGGCGAGCCTAGCCGCAGTGCTTGCCTACCCGGAACGGTTCCGTGGCAAGCGTGTGGGTATTCCCATTTGCGGCGGCAACATCGACCCCCGGATTCTTGCCAACACATTGATGCGCAATTTGCTGCGCGATGGCCGCTTACTGCGCGTGGTGCTGGAAATGCCAGACCGCCCCGGCATGCTGGCCGATATCGCAACACGCATCGGCTCACGCGGCGGCAATATTATCGAAGTCGCGCATCACAGGCTGTTCTCCTCACCCTCGGTGCAGGATGCCCAGCTTGAAATCATGATCGAAGCGCGCGACCAAACCCATGGCGCTGCGATCGAGGCCGCCCTCAGTGAAGCTTTTGTGCTGCGCCGGGTTTAACCCGGCGCCCGTACGTTACCAAAAGACCGGCGAAGTATCCTCGATCGGCGGTGCCGGGCGGGTACTTTCGTCGCGCCCAGCTACAAAACCAATCTCACGCGCTAAATCGATAATACCCTGACGGAACGGCCCGCGCTCTGCCACCACCGGATCACCAAAGCTCGCGGTTTCAATCATCTGTTTTGGTAGGTCCGGTATCACGATATCGATTTTAACCTTTAGGGCATCTTCAATCTGTTTACGGGTCAAGCCGCCGGGGCGACCTAAACGGTTCAACACAATCGTCGGTGACTGGGTCTGCCACGGGCCATTCGGCAGCGAGATAATCCGCAGCGTATCGCGCACTGATGCCAGGCTCGGGTCCATCACGATCACGCGCTGGTGGCAGAACTCCAACAAGTCACGGTTCACCGGCATCGGCAGGAATGGCACATCGACAACCATGAAATTATAGCGCACCCGCATCGCATCAACCAGGCGCAACGCGGCACCCTTGGCATAGATCAGTGGGTCGCTCAGTTTTTCCTCGCTTGCCAGAACGAATAGCCGTTCCGAAACAGGCTGCGCCGCCCGCTCAACAAATACCGGGTCAATCCGGTCCGGCATTTCCAACGCCATACGCAGCCCAGGGCCGGTCTTAGCCCCCAGCAACAGCGCGCCGGACCCCATATGAAGATCGGCCTCAAGGAACAATGTATGGCGGTTCGACCCAACTCCCAGATACCAGGCCAGATTGCCTGCCACGGTCGTTGTCCCAACCCCGCCCCGCGCCCCCGTGATCGCAATAACCCGGCCCCCACGCGCGACATCTGCCCCCACCGTCTTGCGCGTGATGAGCGGCGCAAAATGCCGCCCCACCGCCTCGCGGGTGACCGGCTTACAAATATATTCCACCACCCCCATGCCACGGGTAATATGCCGGTAGAAATTCACATCATCGATGTCGCCCACCACCAGCACCCGTACGCCTGGCTCCACAACATCGGAGAGTTCGCCCAGCGCGTTAAGCGGTTGGTCATCACCGGAAATATCAATAATCAAAACTTCAGGCGTTTGCAGTTTGGCCATTGCCTGAATGGCGCTACGAACGGTGCCGCGACGAAGATCCATGCCGTTGGCCGCAATATCTCCCAACCCGTCACGCAGCACCTGTTCGGTCTGCGCATCCGTGATGAACGCCAAAACCGTCATCCGAGAACTGCCGGTGACTGTCGGCTTCAGGTAGGAGTCCTGATTCATAACCAAATTCCCTTTGTAACGGCACCACCAACAAGGTCCGTCTACCGTGACGAGCCGATGGCTTCACGATCAATGATTAGCCGTATTTTATCGGCATGGGAATTATTAAAGTTGTATTGAGTGTCGGAATTGACGGATTTGGTTAAGTTTTAACAATATAAAACCCTATCACCAAAAAATTTACGCCAACACCAAGCCCAGACGCAAAAAACCGTTGCGCCGACGCTACAACCTGGGCTCTAGCTCGGCTTGCGTTCGATCAACTCAATTTTGTAGCCATCCGGGTCTTCGATAAAGGCGATCACCGTCGTGCCAAACTTAACCGGACCTGGCTCGCGGCTTATTTTGACGCCGGCGGCACGCAAAATCTCGCAGGTGGCGTAAATATCAGGTACGCCGAGCGCCAGATGGCCAAAGCCAGTGCCCAAATCATAGTGGTTCGTATCCCAATTATAGGTCAATTCCAGCACGGTATGTTCCGGTTCATGGCCATAGCCGACAAACACCAGAGTATATTTCCCATCCGGCACCTCGCGGCGGCGCAACTCCTTCATGCCGAGTAAATTCGTGTAGAAATTCACACTCTTATCAAGGTCGCCCACCCGGATCATGGTGTGCAGGTAAGTGAAATTTGTGCTCATGCGATGTCTCCGGTTGCAGTCTCGATGCCAAGCAAAAATAGCCCCGCAGCTTCCGCCGCAGCGATCATCTCCGCCCTATCACTTAAAATAGTATTGCCAGCTTCAAATGCGATACCGCGCAAACCAGCCTTGTGGGCATTGCGGATGGTATCGGGACCGATGGTGGGTAGATCAACCCGGCGCTCCTGCCCCGGCTTGGCCAGTTTTACCAGCACGCCGCCGGGTCCAGAGCGTGCAACCGATGGAATACGGCCCAACATCGCATCGGTGCCTTCCACCGCTTCGACCGCCAACACAATTCCCTGCTGCACCACACAAGACTGCCCGATATCGGCGGGGCCGATAAAGCGCAGCACCTCGGCGCCGCGCTGCACATCTGCCATTGCCGTGGCATCTGGCGCGGTGGCGGTCAGTAATCCAGCGGGACCCAGCACATCGGAGAGAATGTCATGCGCACCGAGCACCCTGAACCCGTCCTCGCTCAACACCCGGATAATTGCGGCCAATAAACCATCATCCCCGGCGAATGCCGCCTTGCCGATTTTTCCAACCAGCCGCAGCCCCTCAGCATCCGGCCGCAGCGCCAGCATGGAAGGACGCTTCACCGGGCCGATCATGACGATATCTGTGCAAAAACGCTCTTTCAGAGCCTGGCGGATGGCCCCTATGGCACCCAACCTGAAGAACTGATGCTCAAAATTCCCAACCACGGTCGGGTCGGCGAAACCTTCCAAAGCGGCGACAAAAACCGGGCGACCAGCGGCCTTGGCAGCTTCAGCCACCCGGCCCGGCAATGGCCCGCCGCCTGCAATAATCCCGAGCGGCGCCGCCAAAATATCAGCCTTCGTCTTCGCCGGTGGCGCGCGCGAGCGTGGTGATCAACCCGTGACGGCTGGGAGCTGCGATGAAATCCAGCATATCAGCCACGAATGGGTCACCTTCGTAATCCAGCCGTGCCTGCGCCGCCCTTTCAGAAAACACACCGGGACCTGCAAACAGGAATTTATAAGCCGCCCGCAGCTTGTGCAGTTGCGCCTTATCCAACCCACGGCGGCGAAGCCCAATAATATTCAGACCGCATAGGCGGGCCCGCGGCCCGAACACAAAGCCGTAGGGAATCACGTCCGCGCCAACGCCAGACACGCCGCCAACCATGGCACCTTGCCCGACCCGGACAAATTGCAACAACGCCGCCGCCCCACCGATTATTGCACGGTCACCCACAACCACATGCCCGCCCAGCACAACATTGTTGGACATGATCACATTATCGCCCACCTCACAGTCATGGGCCACATGAACCACCGCCATTAGTAGGCAATCAGCACCAATTCTGGTGATGCCAGTACCAGTGACGGTGCCGCGATGGATCGAACAATGTTCACGGATCACGGTGCGCGGTCCGATCACCGTTTCAGTCGGCTCGCCTTTATACTTCAAATCCTGCGGCGCTAACCCAACGGTGCAAAATGGGAATAATTTGGCCCCTGCCCCAATGCGGGTTTTGCCATCCACTACCACGTGGCTAACCAGCTCCACCCCGTCTTCCAGAATAACATCTGGTCCAACCGTGCAGAACGGCCCAATTTTGACACCGCGCCCAATAAAAGCATCCGGCGAGACGATCGCGGTCGGGTGCACCAAATCCAGCAACATCGTTTCCAATCCAACCACCGCCATCTACTTCACTTCCTGTAGCTGCCGGTTCTTTAAGCCGCCAGTCAATCATTATGTCTGTCTATTGCGGGCAAGCCGACCCCAGAACCACAGCTAATCCGCCGCAGTCACACCATCGATGATCATCGCGGTAAACAAGGCTTCTGCCACCGCCACATCGTCAACCTTCGCTACCCCCTGAAACCGCCAGACATTGCCACGCCGACGATCTTTGGTGACATGGATGCGCAGGCAATCGCCCGGGATCACGGGCTTTCTGAACTTCGCATTATCAATCGACATAAAATAGACCAGCGGGATCGCTTTATTGGGCGCCAAGCTTTCAATCACCAGGGCACCCGCCGTTTGCGCCATACTCTCAACAATCAACACACCCGGCATGACCGGGTGACCGGGAAAATGTCCCTGGAAAAAATTCTCATTAATCGTCACGTTCTTCACGCCAATGGCAGAATAGCCGCGCCGTACATCGATCAAGCGGTCAACCAGCAAAAACGGATAACGATGCGGCAACATCGTCATCAAACGTTTGGTGTCGATCACGCCCACATCAATTGGTGGCAGAGTCTCTGGGAGATTTTCGTCCATAGCAGCCAATGATCAATCCTCTATTTTTGGTTCCGAATTCAGCACCGTACGCCATACCCGAACGAGTTTGCGAAGTATCGCCACCTCACGAAAAAATGCCTTAGACGACTGCGCAGGGGTCCCCATCACATGGTCTCCGGCAGCCACATCTGCCATCACACCTGATTGCGCGCCAATTCGCGCACCCTGGCCGATATTCAAATGACCAACCAAACCCGCCTGCCCCCCGATCATCACCTGGGGCCCGATGGTGGTGGAGCCCGAAATACCCACCTGCGCCACAATCACGGTATGGCTGCCAATGTTCACATTGTGAGCAATTTGCACCAGATTGTCGATATGAACGCCGGGTCCAATGACCGTGTCCTGCGCGGACCCACGATCGATCGTGGTGTTCGCACCAATTTCGGCGCCATCACCGATCATCACCCGGCCCAATTGCGGCACCGGCACGAAACCTGTTTTGGTGATCGCAAAGCCAAACCCATCCTGGCCAATCCTTGCACCGGGGTAAATTACCACCTGGTTGCCCAAAATAGCATGCGAAATCGTCACATGGGCGTGAATCCGGCAGTTTTTGCCAATCACCACACCATCTTCAATAACAACCAACGGCCCAATCACGCTGCCCGCCCCAATTTCAACCCGCGCGCCGATCACTGTGCCGGCGCCAATTTCAATCGATGGGTCGATCTTGGCAGACCCATCGACGATTGAGGATTGATGAATGGTCGCCCTCGACTGAGAAGGGGGGTGAAAATGAGCCGAAATTTTAGCCCA
Source organism: Acidocella sp. 20-57-95 (assembly GCA_002255575.1). Classification (GTDB taxonomy): domain Bacteria; phylum Pseudomonadota; class Alphaproteobacteria; order Acetobacterales; family Acetobacteraceae; genus Acidocella. The sequence continues at coordinate 16,650 of NCAT01000003.1, read as the reverse complement.
GCCCAGATAAGGCTCCGGCGTCATAATCGCCGTACAGCCCGCCGGCACACGCGCCTGGAAATCTGGGTGGATGATCACGGCACCTGCCTTGGTCGCTTCAAGCAAGTCGGCATAACGACGATTATCCAAAAAGCTCACATCCCCCGGCCCGGCGCTTTGCAGCGGCGCCACGCCGGTGATGCTTTTGTCCGGTCCCGCCAACACCGCACCAATCAACTGCGCCAGCGTGGACACATTATGTGGCCCGGTGCGCGCGTAGAACTGCGCATCACCGGGTTTTGCAGCACGACTCATGCTATAACATCGTCCTGGTTAATTTACTGCCCGTTACCCTGACCGCCTTGCTGATCATCGATCTTCATACCGGGCGTTACCACGCTAGGTGGCACCGTCACGGTTGAAATTTGCTTGTTCAGCTGCGCGGCCACTTCATCCGTGATGTCAAAGGCAGCAATATTCAGTGCCACCTGCTCGCGATGCAGCACCAGGTTCATACCATGCTCATCCGCAACCTGACGGATCACCGCGATCAAAGTCGCTTCAATTTGGCCAAGAGCCGCCTGCGCCGAATTCTGGATCGCTTGGTCACGCGCCCGGAAGCTGGTTTGTGCGGCTGCAATTTCACCTTGCAGCGCCTTTTCCTTGGCTTCCAAGGCGGCATCCGTCAGCGTTGAACGCTGTGCGGTGATCTTGGCCTGCTCAGCCTGCCAACCAGCCTGATCCTTTTGGGCTTCTGCCGCCAGTTCGGCGCGGCGGCCCTGAATAACTTTTTGCACAGCCTGCGCGGCGGTGGATTTCTGCATCACTTCGGGCACGCTCAGCACACCAAGCACGGCAGCTGGCGGCGGTGCCGCCTTGGGCAGTGCTGGCAGTTGGGGAATCGGCGGCATTTTCTCCTGACCTTGGGCAGCAGCAGCATCGGCTGCGGCCGTGTCGGGGCTCATGGTGGAAGCAGCTTTATGAACCGGGGCAGAGCTCGGCGCAGCACTTCCTGCCCCCGAGGATGGCGGAATGAAATAGCCCGAAGATGCCGGAGCAGACGCTGATTGGGCCATTGCCGATGGCGCGCCAAGGGCTACGGCCAGACCAGCAATTGCGAGGAATTTAGAGAATTTCGACATCATAATCACTTAGAACCTCGTACCAAAAGAAACGCGGAATTGCTGAACCTGATCGGCCTTTTGCTTCAAAATAGGCTCGGCTAGAGACAAATTGATCAAGCCAAACGGCGTATTGAAAGACACGCCCACACCAGCACCCACACGCGGTGCCGCGCTGTTGCGAACGGGGCCATACTGCGCCTTCACGCCTGATAGTGAGCCGACATCAACAAAGGCAAAGCCCTGCAAGCCAAGATCATGCGAAACCGGCAGTGGGAAATGCAGCTCGGTTGACTGGGTGTACATCACTTTACCGCCCAAGCTGTCGCCGGTGGTCACGTCGTGCGGGCCAACGCCGCCATCTGCAAAGCCGCGTAGGGAATCGCCCCCAAGGAAGAAGCGATCCACGATGCGGTCCTGATAATTCAGGATCGGCAACAAATAGCCGGCCCCGGCGCTCAACTTCAGCACCCAAGTCTTATCGCCAAACACACGTTCCAATGGGATGTAGTAGGAAACATTCGGCGTCACACGAATATATTTGGCGCTGCCGCCAAGCCCGGCAAAATCGGTCGTAAATGTTACGACCGAACCGGTGGTCGGGGCCAGATCATCATCAACATAATCGAAGGTCAGCGTTTGGCTAATCTGCGAGAGGCTCGACTGACCTTTTTCATTCAGCACGTAAAGGCTGGCGGTGGTCGGAACGCTGTAAACATTACGTTCGCTGATCGTGTAGGTGAAAGACTGCCGCACATGAGAATTAAACCGGTAGCCGAGCCGCACATCTGCACCGAGATCACTCTCAGAATAGTTAAACGCGGCGGCCGACGCGGTATAGGAATCCGTCACGGTCCGGAACAGATCGAACCCGGCAATCAGGTTGCGGTCCAGGAAGTATGGATCAGTGACGCCCAGATTAATCTGCGTGCCGCGCTGTGCCAACAAAGCATTGATGCTAGCATTCACACCGGTGCCAAGGAAGTTATTCTGCGATAGCCCCGCATTCACCAGCGCCCCTAGGCTGCTTGAATAACCGCCACCCAGGGAGAACTGGCCGGTCGCCTGTTCGGTCACTTTGGTGTTTAAAATTACCTGCTGCGGGGTTGAGCCTGGCGAGCTGGTGATTTTTTCATCCTTGAAAAACCCGAGATTTTTAAGGTTTTCCTGTGAATCATCAACCTTGCTTTGGTTATAGGCATCGCCTTCGGCCAAAGTTAGCTCGCGCCGAATCACCTTATCTTCGGTCCGCGTATTGCCGGTGATGTCGATGCGCTGGATATAAACGCGCGGCCCCTCAATCACATGCAGCGTAATATCAAGAGTCTTGGTCGCCGGATTGGGTTTCACTTCCGGGTTCACCTGCGCAAACGCATACCCTAAATCCTGGGCGCGCTTGGAAACGGCCTTGATGCCCTCTTCCAAGGCGGCACCATCAAACCAATCGCCGGGCGATTCCGGCACCAGGTTGCGCAACTGGTCACCAGAAAGCGTGCGGATCGATGACACCACTTTCAAGCTGCCGATCTTGTAACGCGGCCCCTCGGTCACATCGAAGGTCAGGTAGAAAGACTTCCGGTCCGGCGCCAATTCGGCATTGGCGCTATTCACTTGGAAATCGGCATAGCCGTGATGCAGGTAAAATTGCCGCAGTAATTCTTCGTCATATTGCACGCGCTCAGAATCATACTGGTCAGAACTTGAGAGAAAGCGGAACCAAGCTTCCTCGCGCGACGAAATTGCCTGCCGCAACGTACCCTGGCCGAAATGATCATTCCCAATGAAGGTGATCCGGCTGATCAGCGTTTCAGAACCGTCGACACAGTTGAACACCACATTCACCCGGTTATCAGGCAACTTGATGATGTTCACCGTCACGGTGGCACCATAATGGCCCTTTTTGGCATACAGCCCGAGTAACGTGCGGCGGTCCGCCTCGGCGGCAGCCGGGGTGAATACCGAACGGGGTTTCAGGCCGATGGCCTCGGCGGCATCTTTATCAGCAACGGCTTTGTTGCCTTGGAAAAAAATCTGGTCAACCAACGGGTTTTCAACCACTGCCACGTTCAGATTATTGCCCTGGCGGGTGATCGACACATTCTGGAACAACCCAGTCGCGTAGAGCGTTTTGAGGCTGTTATTAATTTTGGCGTCGTCAAACGCATCACCGGGCTGCACCACCATGTAGCTCAAAATCGTGCCGGTCTCGATGCGCTGATTGCCGGTGACATTGATGGCCACAATATGGCTCCCCGCTGCCGCCGGTGCTGGTTGGCTCGTTGTGGCCGCAACGGCCCAGCCGCCGCTAAGGCCGCCCGGCGTTAACATGGCAGGTAAAAGGCAGACGGAGGCCAAAAGGACCGAGCGCGGTTTAAGCAACGAAAACCTCCAACAATAATACCAAGCACAACCCAAGAAATGGCACGGCGGCACCCGCCAAATCATACGCATTTCCTTGCGGCGTTTCGCACGCAACTGGCCCTACGGCAAGCTAGCCAGCCGCACAAAACCAGCCCACCGCTTTATCCCAGCAGGTGAGCCACCCAATGAACCGCCCCCAGCGCCGTCAAATCGTTCAAAGTGGTGAAGGCGAACAGGCTCAGCAGCAGGGCAAACCCGATTCGCATTCCATATTCCTGGGCTTTTTTCGGAATCGGGCGGCCATAGATCGCCTCCGCGAAATAGAACAGCAAGTGCCCGCCATCCAAAATCGGAATCGGCACCAGATTTATTAATCCAAGATTCACCGAGAGCATTGCAATGAATGAAATCAGGCTTGGAATGCCAAGTGCCGCCACCGTGCCTGACATTTGGGCAATCCGCAGCGGACCGCCCAAATCCTGCGCGCCTCGACCGTGAAACACCAGATTGGCGAGGCCTGAAAGGGTCTGGGTCGTCAATTTCCAGGTTTCCTGACCAGCCGCGGCCAGCGCTGCCACCGGGCCAAGCTTCGTCGTGCTGTATTGATCGCCCTCGACCCCCAGCAAACCGACCTCATCAGCGCCGACATCCTTATGGCCGGTCTTAATTTCCTGGCTGTGCGTCACACTGCCGCGCTCGAACTCAACCACCAAGTCAGTATCCGGGTGTGCCATGACGATGGTCTGGATATCGTCGAAATACTGGATCGGATGACCGCCAACCGAGAGGATTCTATCGCCAGGCAGCAAACCCGCAACCGCCGCCGGCGAGCCAGGGATAATTTTGCTCAACACCGGCTGGACTTGGATCTGGCCGTTCAGCGCAAACAGCCCGGTGTAGAGCACAAAGGCCAAGACCATATTCGCAATCGGCCCCGCCGCCACGATCAGGGCTTTTGAACCAAGCGAGGCGGCTGCAAACGATCCCGGCAGCTTTGGTGCCTCGGCTTCATCCTCGCCCCATCCCTGCATTTTCACGTAGCCTCCCAGCGGCAAAGCCGAGAGCTTCCAAACCGTGCCGGATTTTGCCTGCCAGGACAGCAAAGTAGGGCCAAAGCCGATGGAAAATGCTTCGACTACCACGCCACGGGCGCGGGCGGCGGCATAATGGCCAAGCTCATGGAAGAATACCAGAACACCTAGAACCACCAGGAATGCCAGCACCGAACGGATGGTCTCGATCATTGTTAATCCTTCACGCCGCTTTGGCGTTGGTCAGGTGGCTGGCTGCAGCACGGGCTGCTTCATCAAGCGCCAGCACCGCTGCCAAATCAGGTACAGGCGGCGCACCATAGGCTTGCAGCACCTGTTCAACAATTGCCGCAATATCGAGGAACCCGATTTTACCAGCCAGAAACGCCGCGACAGCAATTTCATTGGCAGCATTCAGCACGGTGGGCGCCCCGGCGCCCGCACCTAGCACCTCGCGGGCCAAACGAAGCGCCGGGAATTGCGCTTCATCGGGGGTGAAAAACTCCAGCTTCGCCACCGAAGCCAAATCCAACCGTGGCGCCTGGGTGGCCAAGCGGGCCGGCCAGGCCAGCGTATGGGCGATGGGAATGCGCATATCGGGTGTGCCAAGCTGGGCAATCACGCTGCCATCTGCGTAGCAAACCATGCCGTGAATGACCGATTGCGGATGGATAAGAACCTCAATCTCACCTGAGGAAAGATTGAATAATCTTGCAGCTTCAATAACTTCCAGGCATTTGTTCATCATGGTGGCGCTGTCGATTGAAATCTTCGCCCCCATCGACCAGACCGGATGTTGCAAGGCGGCTGCAGGCGTCACATGCCGCATCTCCTCGAGACTAAGGTTCCTGAACGGGCCGCCGGAGGCAGTCAGGATGATCTTATCTACTGATTTGGCATTGCCATCAGCCATCGCCTGCATGATGGCGTTATGCTCGGAATCAACTGGCAGCAGGGTTGCCCCAGCCGCGGCGACCGCACGGAGCATAACATCACCGGCCGATACCAACGCTTCCTTATTGGCAAAGGCGATGGTGCCGCCATGGGTTACCGCGGCCAAAGTAGGCTCCAGCCCCGCCACGCCCGTGATCGCGCACATTGTCCACGCCACGGGGCGGGCCGCAGCTTCAATGACCGCCGTTCGTCCTGCCGCGCATGCCAAGCCAGTCCCCGCCAAAGCTGCCCGTAAATCAGGCAGTAAATCGGCTGCCGAAATCACCGTCACATCCGGCCGGAATTGTCGGGCCTGGGCAGCGATCAAATCCACATTGCGCCCGCCAACCAGCGCGCAAACATGATAATCCGCCTGATTTTCAGAAATAATATCAAGGGTCTGCGTGCCGACGCTGCCGGTTGAGCCCAAAATACTGATGCTTTTTACTGCCATAACGGCACTCCTCCATGCAGCAACAATGCCAGCAAAGCTGCCAGCGGCGCTGCGGCCAGAAACCCATCCACCCGGTCAAACAACCCGCCATGGCCGGGAATCGTGTGGCCAGAATCCTTAACACCCAGATGACGCTTCACCGCGCTCTCTAGTAAATCTCCGGCTTGGCCGAAAATGCTCAAGCCACAGGCTGGCCCCAACGCCCACCAATCGATCGCGTTCGGGCCTCCGGCCAACATCGCCCCCGCCACCCCGCCAATCAACAAACCACCGATCGACCCGCTCCACGTCTTGCCAGGTGAAATCCGCGGTGCCAGACGCGCCCCGCCAATCACCCGGCCGACCAAATAGGCACCAACATCGGTGGACCAAATAACCACGACCAAAAACAACGTATCCTGCAACCCATGCATTGGTTGCAAACGCAGCCAGAGCAACGACAGGCCGCCAATCCCGGCATACGGCACGCCAACGGCGGCAAACCTGCCGTCCAGCCGCCACGCGATCAGCGCAAGCACGAGCAAGGCCACAAACCCGGCCTGAAAGCCACCCGTCAGTGCGACCATCTCGACAGCCAACAAACCACACGGCAGCAGCATGGCGCGACCGGTAAAGCGCGGTAAACCGGCCAGCCGCGCCCATTCAGTGCCCAGGCCAAACAGCGCAACGGCAATTAAAAACGCCCAGGCCGACCCGCCATGCCATAAGGCCAGCAACGCCAACGGCCCCAGCACAGCAGCCGAGGCCAGCCGGACCCAGAAATCCGACCAGCGGCCATCCTTCGCCTGGGTCAATGGCTCACTCAGGGCGGGCGCCAAAACGCCGCTCCCGCCTGGCATACTCATTCAACGCAGCCGCGAAATCGCCAGCGCCAAAATCCGGCCAGAGCACATCGGTAAAGTACAGTTCCGAATAAGCGGTCTGCCAGAGTAAAAAGTTGGAGATACGTTCCTCGCCGCTGGTGCGGATTAGTAGATCAGGGTCCGGAATGCCATCCGTGGCCAATAAGCCCGCAAATGTCTGCTCGGTCAGGTCTTCTGGCTTCATCCCGGCGGCCATAGCCCGCCTGGCGGCTTCCACAATATCTGCCCGCCCACCATAAGAGAGCGCCATCACCAGAGTGAGCTTCGTGTTACCCGCCGTCTTGGCTTCCGCCTCAGCGAGTTCATGGGCCAGATTAGGGCCAAAGCGCTCACGCTCGCCAATCACCAGCAGGCGCACGCCGTTTTCATGCAACTCATTGAGCTCATTGCGCAAATAATGTCGCAGCAAGCCGGTTAGGTCGGTCACTTCCTCCTGCGGACGGGCCCAGTTCTCGGAAGAAAACGCAAACAAGGTGAGATATTCAACATTTTGCTCAATGGCGGCCTCAATCGTCCGGCGAACCGCTTTGGTACCTTCCCGGTGGCCAACCGCCCGCGGCATGCCGCGCGCAGCCGCCCAGCGGCCGTTGCCATCCATAATAATAGCAACATGGCGCGGTGCGTTCAGTGAAACAGCGTCAGCCATCAGACTTGGCGGATGTCCTTTTCTTTCTCAGCTAAGCTTTCATCAAGCCGCTTGATATAGCCATCGGTCAGCTTTTGCACCTGTTCTGACCAGTCGCGCTCGTCATCTTCGCTGATCTCATGCTTCTTTTGCAGGGCTTTAATCTGCTCCATGCCGTCACGGCGCACGCCACGCACCGCAATGCGGGCATTTTCGGCATATTTGGCAGCCGTTTTGGCCAGCTCGTTACGGCGTTCTTCGGTCAACATCGGCAGCGGCACGCGCACAACCTGGCCATCGGGCTGCGGGTTCAGACCCAGCCCACAATCGCGAATGGCGGCCACCACCGAATTCACCATCGAGCGGTCCCAGACCTGCACGGTCAACATGCGCGATTCCGGCACCGCGACCGTGGCAACCTGATTAATCGGCATCATCTGGCCGTAAGCTTCCACTTTCACCGGGTCCAGCAAAGCCGGGCTGGCACGTCCGGTGCGCAGGCCACCAAATTCGCGCTTAAGCGCATCCAGTGCCCCATCCATGCGGCGGGATAAATCTTGCTTCAGACTATTAATATCGGCAGGCATCGAATTTTTCCTCTTTTATCTTCCCGGCTCAATAATCCGGGTAAACAGCCCCTCGCCCCGCATCACGGCGGCAAACGCACCGGGAGCGTGGATATTGAACACAATAATCGGCAAATGATTTTCCCGTGCCAGACTTATGGCGGCAGCATCCATCACGTTCAAATCACGCGCCAGCACGTCCAGATAAGTGAGTTCTTCGTAGCGCTGCGCGTTGGCCACCTTGCGCGGGTCGGCGGAATATACGCCATCAACCTGCGTACCTTTCAAAAGCGCATCGCAATGCATTTCAGCCGCCCGCAGCGCCGCGGCCGTGTCCGTTGTGAAAAATGGGTTACCCGTGCCAGCGGCGAACACCACCACCCGGCCTTTTTCCATATGCCGCTCGGCCCGGCGGCGAATGTAAGGCTCACACACTGAGGCCATCGGGATAGCGGACTGCACACGCGTTTGAACATCAAGCTTTTCGAGTGCCGATTGCACGGCCAACGCGTTCATCACGGTTGCTAGCATACCCATGAAGTCTGCCTGAGAGCGGTCCATCCCGCCAGCCGCCCCGGCAATGCCCCGGAAAATATTGCCCCCGCCGATGACCAGGCACACTTGTACGCCCATCGCCACCACATCACGCACATCAGCGGCAATGGCATTCACGGTTTCAGTGTCCAGCCCGTAATCGCGCTTGCCCATCAGGGCCTCGCCAGAGACTTTCAACAAGACGCGCTTATATTTGGGAATCGATGTCATGATCAGTCCATACAGGAAGGGCGGCACAAGCTAAACGCCTGAACCGCCCCTCACAAGAGTTTCTACCGGCGCAATTAGATACCGGCGGCAGCAGCCACTTCAGCAGCGAAGTCGGTCGCTTCCTTTTCGATGCCTTCCCCGAGGTGGAAGCGCACGAACCGGGTGATCTTGGTACCGGCCTTCTCGACCACCGCCTTCACCTTGCTCTCGCCGTCGATCACGAACACCTGCTCCAGCAGCACCACGTCGTCGTAATATTTGGCGATCCGGCCGGCCATCATCTTCTCGATAATCGCATCCGGCTTGCCCGAAGCGCGCGCCTGGTCGGCCAGAATCGCTTTTTCGCGTTCCAAAGCTGCCGGGTCCACGTCTGCAATGCTCAACGCATCCGGGCGGGTTGCGGCCACATGCATGCCAATCTGACGTCCCAGCGACGCGGTCGCTTCATCGGCCTTGTCAGCCAAACCAACCAACACGCCGATTTTGCCCAAGCCAGGCTTCAAGGCGCTGTGCATATAGCCAGACACCACGCCACCCGGCACTTCGATGACGGCGACGCGGCGCACGGTCATGTTCTCACCGATGGTGGCAACCAGATGCACCAGCTCATCAGCCACATTGCGCTCAGAACCCGGGTAAGGCGCCGCCTTCAAAGCGTCCACATCTTCGCCGGTTTCCAGCGCGATCTTGGCAGCGGTTTCCACAAATGCCTGGAAGGCTTCGTTACGCGCCACAAAGTCGGTCTCGGCGTTAATTTCAACCATCGCGCCCTTGCCCGGCGCCAGCGCAATGCCAACCAGACCTTCAGAGGCCACCCGGCCAGACTTCTTGGCAGCCGCCGAAAGGCCCTTCTTGCGCAGCCAGTCGATCGCGCCCTGAATATCGCCTTCGCTCTCCACCAGCGCCTTCTTGCAATCCATCATGCCGGCGCCCGATGTTTCGCGCAGTTCTTTTACCAAAGCTGCAGTAATTTCAGCCATAATCCGCTCCTCTATCTCAAGATAACGGCGTTGCCTTTACACGCAAAGCAACGCCGTTTTGCCATGTTCAGAAAAATTTAATTAGACAGCCGCAGCAACCTCAGGCTCTGGCAGCACGTCCAAGATCGGCTCAGCCGCAGCGCCCAAATCGCGGCCCGAGGCGCCCATCTCAGCGCTGATACCATCCAGCACCGCACCGGCGATCAGATCGCAATACAGCGTAATGGCGCGGATGGCGTCGTCATTGCCCGGGACCGGGAAGGTCACGCCGGTTGGGTCGGAGTTGGAATCCAGCACCGCAATCACCGGAATGCCGAGCTTGTTGGCTTCTTCAACCGCCAGCTTTTCCTTGTTGGTGTCGATGATGAACAGAATATCCGGCAGGCCGCCCATATCCTTGATGCCGCCCAGAGCGCGTTCCAGCTTTTCCTTATCGCGCGTCAGGTTCAGCACTTCTTTCTTGGTCAAACCCTGGGTCTCACCGGCCAGCAGCTCGTCCATCTGGCGCAGGCGCTTGATGGACCCCGTGATGGTCTTCCAGTTGGTCAACATGCCGCCCAGCCAGCGATGGTTCACGTAATACTGGCCGCAACGCTGCGCGGACTCAGCCACGTAATCCGCCGCCGCACGCTTGGTGCCCACGAACAACACACGGCCACCAGCGGCGGTCACGTCGCGGACAGCCTTCAGGGCGCGTTCCAGCATCGGAACGGTCTGCTGCAAATCGATAATATGAACCTGGTTACGAACCCCGAACAGGAAGGGCGCCATGCGCGGGTTCCAGCGGCGGGTATTGTGACCAAAATGAACACCTGCTTCGAGCAGGTGACGTAAAGAAACTTCCGGTAATGCCATAATAGCACCCTTCCTTGTCAAAATCCGGTTAAACCTCCGCAGGATCAGGCCTCTCGGCACCGGACCAAAGGGTAGAACCCCAGGCAAGGCACCCTGCGTGTGAATTTGTTCGCACCATGCGAACGAGCCGCATATGCCAAACCCCAGCCGCTATGGCAACCCTTTAGGGGGGGGTATGGGTGGTAAGCGCAGCCGGGCGGCCCTGCCCTGTTACTTCACCAGAGCGGACTGCATCGCCGCGACGGCGCTGATATTAACCAAGCCACGAGCCGTGACGCTGGGGACAGCAATATGGAGCGGCTTGGCGAGGCCAAGCAGGATCGGGCCTACGGTCACACCTTCGCCGGTTGCTTTCACAAGGTTGAAGGCGATGTTGGCGGAATCGATATTGGGCATCACCAGGAGGTTGGCGGTTCCGGTGAGGGTACTGTCCGAGACCGCGTTATTGCGGATTTGTTCAACCAAAGCGGCATCTGCGTGCATTTCCCCGTCGATTTCGAGCTCCGGGTTTTGGGCGCGGATCATGGCTAGTGCCAGGCGCATTTTCCGGGCGGAGGGGGAATTGGAGGCGCCAAAATTTGAGTGCGAGAGCAACGCGATTTTCGGCGTAATGCCAAAATTATGCACGGTTTCAGCCGCCAGCACCGTCATTTCGGCAATCTCATCGGCGGTGGGGTCCACATTCACATGGGTATCGCAGAAGAACAGCACACCGGTTTGCAAGATAAGGGCGGTCATGGCGTAAACCCGGTTCACGCCGGGGCGGCGCTGAATGACCGGCATGGCATATTGGAAATGCCGCCACCAATCGCCCATACCCCCGCATATGGCGGCATCGGCGTAGCCGTTGGCCAACAGCATACCGGCGGCCACGGTGGGGCGCTTTAATAATTGCCGGGCGGCGGCATCGGGCGGCACACCACGACGGCCAACAAGCCTGACATAGTCTGCCTGCAGCGCGCTGAACATCGCTTTGTCCTGCTCAAAATCGACAATTTTAACGTCGATCCCCGGACGCATCCGCAACCCTAGAGCGTTGATTTTCGCCGCGATTGCCATCCCACGGCCAAACAAGATCGGCTGCGCCATGTGGTCGTCGATAACAGTCTGGACGGCGCGCAAGGTGCGTTCATCCTCGCCCTCGGCATACACAATGCGCGGAAACGCTTTGCGGGCCACTTCAATGACCGGGCGCAGCAACTGGCCGGAGCGAAACACGAAGCGCTCCAGCTCGTGCTTATACACATCCCAATCCTCGATGGGCTTGCGGGCGACGCCGGCTTCCATGGCAGCGCGTGCCACGGCAGGGGCAATATGCATAATCAGCCGCGGGTCGAACGGTTTCGGGATAATATATTCGGGGCCAAACATCGGCGCCAGGCCACCATAGGCAGCCGCCACGGTGTCGGAGGCTTCGACCCGCGCCAGTTCGGCAATGGCTTCAACCGCAGCAAGCTTCATGCTTTCAGTGATGGCGGTGGCGCGCACATCAAGCGCCCCCCGGAAGATGAAGGGGAAACACAAGACGTTATTGACCTGGTTCGGGTAATCCGAACGGCCGGTCGCCATAATGGCATCCGGGCGGTGCTTTTTAACGAGCTCTGGCACGATTTCGGGCTCAGGATTCGCGAGAGCGAGGATTAGCGGGTTGGGGCCGAGCAGCGAGAGCCATTCTTCCTTCAGCACGCGCGGGGCGGACAGGCCAAGGAAAACATCCGCGCCCTCCAGTACTTCTTTCAATGTCCGCGCATTGGTGTCGCGCGCCACATGGGCGAGTGTCGGGTCCAGCTTCGGGCGGCCCTTATACACCACGCCCTCAATATCGGTCATGGTGATATGTTCGGGGTTGGCACCCAGCGCGATGAGCGTGTTAACGCAGGAGAGCGCTGCCGCACCGGCGCCGGAGGTCACGATTTTAACCTCCTTGATGTCTTTCTTCTGCACCTTCATGGCATTCAGAACGGCGGCACCCACAATAATGGCGGTGCCGTGCTGGTCGTCATGGAAGACCGGAATTTGCATCCGGGCGCGCAAGGTCTGCTCGATATGAAAGCATTCCGGCGCCTTGATATCCTCAAGGTTAATTCCACCGAAGGTCGGCTCCATCGAAGCCACGATTTCAATGAATTTATCCGGGTCAGTCTCGTTAATCTCAATATCAAAACTATCGATCCCGGCGAATTTCTTGAACAGAACCGCCTTGCCCTCCATCACCGGCTTACCAGCCAGCGCGCCGATATTGCCGAGGCCCAGCACAGCCGTGCCGTTGGTGATCACACCAACGAGGTTGGCGCGGGAGGTGTAGTCGAAGGATGTGTCAGGTTCGGCCTTAATGGCATCGCACGCGGCTGCAACGCCGGGGGAATAGGCCAAGGAAAGATCGCGCGAGGTTTCCATCCGCTTGGTGGCGGTGATGGCAAGTTTGCCGGGCCGGGGGAAGCGATGGTAATCCAGCGCCGCTTTGCGTAAATCTTCATCCATGATTTTGCTCCCCCTAACCCGTTCCGATACCATGTTTCATGCGCCAGACGGGCATGTGAGACAACCGGTGGCTGATATGAATTTTTCACAGAGATTTATCGGAATATGTAAATGGTGCGGTCGAGAAGACTCGAACTTCCAAGGGGTTTCCCCCACAAGCACCTCAAGCTTGCGTGTCTACCATTTCACCACGACCGCACCGTGGGAATGCCCGGGCCAAAGCCGCGCGCTCGGAGGCTATAGACTATGCTGAAAAGCCCGGCAACATGGCATGTCGAGGACGGCTTAACGCCGTATGATACGGCCGTTTCAGCGATGCAGGACCATATTGCCGCCATGCAGGCTGGGATAGCGGCAGAGAAAATCTGGCTGGTCGAGCACCCGCCGCTCTACACCGCCGGCACCTCTGCCAATCCCGCAGATTTGCAGGATGCCGGGCGTTTCCCGACCTATGATGCCGGGCGCGGTGGGCAATGGACGTATCATGGCCCCGGCCAGCGCGTGGCCTATGTGATGCTGGATTTGAAGCAGCCGCACGGCAACATCCCGGCCCGCGATGTGCGGGCTTTTGTGCATGGGCTGGAAACCTGGATGATTGGCACGCTGGCGGATTTTGGTGTGAAAGGCGAAGTGCGCACGGGCCGGGTGGGGATCTGGATTGCGCGTAACGGGGGAGAAGAAAAAATCGGCGCGATCGGGGTGCGGGTCAGCCGCTGGGTGAGCTGGCACGGCATGGCCCTGAATGTGAAACCGGATTTGGAGCATTTTTCTGGCATTATCCCTTGCGGAATTCGCGAACATGGTGTCACCAGCCTGGCGGCCTTGGGGGTGGATGCAACGATGGCACAGGTAGATGCGGCACTGCGCCGAAATTTCAGCAAGGTTTTTGAATGAAGCTGTTTTTATATGGCACGCTGATCGAACCGGCGGGGTTTGGCCGCTGTGCGGGCCGGCCCATTAAGCATCCGCCCGTGCCGGCGATCTTGCATGGCTATGAACGCGTTTCGTTGCGCGGCACACGTTACCCAACTTTGCGCCGCGCCCCACGGGCCAGCGTGCATGGGGTAATTATGCGGGTGAATGCCGACATGATGATGCGCCTGCAAAATTACGAATCCAGCCGCTACCGGCAAATTCCCGTTCAGTTGCGCACCCCGCATGGGCGGCAAAAAGCTCTCTGCTTTATGGGAGACGCCCCCACCAAAGTAGCGTGGCGGACCGATAATTGGCAGAAGCTGATGGCGTTGCGTTCGCGCAGCTTCTAATCACCGTTCGGCGTCATACATAAATACAATGAAATTCTCCGTTCTCGACCAATCACCCATCCGCTCTGGCGTCTGCGCTGACGTCTCAATCCGCGAATCAGTTGCGCTTGCCCAGCATTGCGAGGCGCTGGGCTATGCACGCTATTGGGTCTCCGAACATCATAGTTCTGGCGCGGTCGCCGGATCAGCGCCGGAAATTCTGATGGCAGCGATTGCCGCGACCACCAAAACCATCCGGGTGGGCAGCGCCGGGGTAATGCTGCCGCATTATTCAGCGTTGAAAGTGGCCGAGCAGTTCCGGGTACTAGAGGCCATTGCGCCCGGGCGGATTGATCTTGGTGTGGGGCGCGCCCCTGGCTCGGATGGCCGCACGGCTCTGGCCTTGAACCCGAATGCTGCCGCCGCCGCCGATAATTTCCCAAGCGCCGTGCGCGATTTAATGGCCTGGAGTTCGGGCTCGCCTTTGCCGGAAGCGCACCCGTTCCGGATGGTGCATGCCGAACCACGCGGGCCGTTTGCGCCAGAGATTTGGATTCTTGGAAGCTCCAATTACGGCGCGCAGGTCGCGGCGTTTTTTGGGTTGCCTTATTGTTTTGCGTATTTCTTCTCAGATGGTGTGGGCGCGCGCGAGGCATTGGATATTTACCATTCCAGCTACCGGCCTTCAGAAAAATGGCCGCAGCCGCACGCCGCCCTGACGGTGTGGGCGTTCGCCGGGGCAACCCAGGAGGAGGCCGACTACTATTATCAATCGCGCGCCATCGCACGGCTGATGCGTGATAAGGGACAATACATCCCCCTGCCCTCACCGGCGGAGGCTGCGTCCTGGGACGTATCAGACATTGAGCGCGCTCACATGGCGCGGGTAAAGGAGCGAGCTTTCTCCGGCACGGCGGCAGATGTCGCGGCACGCTTACGGGACTTGGCGGCACAGACTGGAATCGCCGAATTAGCCATCACCACAACCGCTTATGAACCAACGGCGCGTCAGAATTCCTATACATTGCTGGCGCGTGAATTTGGCTTGCACGAGACCAGGCTGGTGGCGGCGTAAAATTCCCTTTATGGGCAAAACCTAAACAATCAGCCACCTTCAGATAATTGCGTTGAAACAAACGTTCCGCTCTCTGACATATAAAAAACGAAAAACGGAGAGATAGAATGAAAAAAATCCAAATCACGGCAACGCTCATCGCGTTGCTGGCGTTAGCCCCCATGATCAGCGCCTGCCACACCACAGCCGGGGTTGGCGAGGATATGTCCCAAGGCGGGCACGCACTAACAAATAGTGCGAATGCCAACGCCCCATCATCACCACACCCGTAAGCACAGGAGCTGACCATGGATAAAGATCGAATTGCAGGCACTGTGAAAAAAGCCACCGGCAGCATTAAAGATGTCGCTGGCAAACTAACCGGCGATGCCAATTTGCAGGCACAAGGTAAGGCCGAAAAGGCTGCCGGAACCGTACAAAACGCCGTTGGCCAAGTGAAAGACGCTGCGCGCGATCTCTTGAAGAAGTAGGCAATGCTAGCCGGATGCGGCAGGCCTTGCCGCGTCCAGCGCCATTTGCAGAATTTGTGCCGCCGCCAATTTATCAACCATCGCGGCCCGCCGCGCACGCGTCATATCGGCGTTAATCAGCAAGGCCTGCACCTCTGAGGTGGTCAGGCTTTCATCAATCATGGCCGCGGGTAAGCCGGTGGCGGCTGAGAGCGCGTGCGCCCAGTCCCGCGCGGCTTGCGCCGCCGGCACCAGCCGCCCCTTCCTCGTCCGCAATGGCGCGGATTTCGGCGGCGTTGTGCTTGAGCTTGGCCCGCACGATGGTGGAATAAGGGCTGGCGATCTGCCGGTTGACGTCAGAGAGCGCCACGCCGATGCGCTTGGACCCAGGGTCCAGGCCAATCAGCCTTGCGCCGGGGGGCATTGCCGCGTGGAGTTGCATGAGGTTGAAGAGGGCCATACCAGTGTTTATGGTCCCGTTTGCTCGCAACCCCAAGGATTTTATGAATGTCGCTTGATACCGCCACGGTTCGCCGTATTGCGAAACTGGCCAGAATTCGCGTGGATGAGGCCGAAATAGCCACGTTACAGACCGAATTGAACGCTATTTTGGGCTATGTTGACCAGTTGAACGAGGTTGACGTGACCGGAATTGAGCCGCTTTCCGGTGGGGCGCAAATGGCCATGCGGCTGCGCCCTGATATTTGCAACGATGGCGAGATGCCTGAGAAAATCCTTGCCAATGCGCCCGACCGCGCCGGCGAATTTTTTGCTGTACCGAAAGTTGTCGAATGAGCCTGACCGATCTGACGATTGCGCAAGCCGGCGCGAAGCTGGCTGCCAAGGAAATTTCTGCTGTTGAACTGAC